>JBJOII010000022.1:0-42590 GCA_046047235.1 Verrucomicrobiota bacterium
CGCGCCTGCTGCGGATCCCCCGATTGTAAATAGCTGTTCCCCATGTTGATCAGGTTCTCCGCCTGCTGGATCTGCTGCTGCTTCAACACGCTCTCATTCTGCATGTAACCCTTCAAATCCATCGAGCTGCCGAAGAACGCCCGCTGCTCGCGCAACTCCAACGTCCCCTCCCAGTCGCGCAACTCCCAGCGGTCATTCAGATGGATGTTCCAGGTCACGTTCTCCAACGGCAGATCAAACTGCGGCCCAGCCAGCCTCAAATCCAGGGAACGACCCTTCGCAGCCGCCGTCGGCAAGGTGTAAAAGAACTCCACCACAGTCTCACTCTGGTCGCTCGAATGCTTCTCCAACGGAATCCACAACCCGTTCGTGCCCTGCCACGGCCAAACCCCGCGCTGGTTCACAAACGCAAACCAGAACCTCCCCGACTCAGGCAGCTTCAGGCTCAACAACCGCTTGTCTCCCGCGACCAAACCCACCCGGGCCTGCGTCAGCATCACGCCGTCATCAGATACCACCGATGTCAGAGCCACGCTGTTCACCCGCGCCGGCAACAGCTTCACCGCCTCGTGCCGCTCCAGATCCACGCCCAGCTCATACGACGGCTCCACCAGCCGATACGTGTGCAATGCCGCCGCACCCGCAACATCCTCCAATAACCGCCGCGGAATCGACTGCCACTCGGCCGTCTGCAGGGCCGATCCCACCTCGCCCACCCGCAACTGCAACCTCCCCTCCGCACGCACAGTCAAAAAGCCCCGCTGTAAGTTCGCATCCAACCCCTCCACCCCACGCACCAGCACCCGACTCGCCGTTCCACCCACCGGAACCTGGTAACTCACCTGCAGCAGGTAACTGCCCAGCATCCGCCGATGCAGCTTCACTTCCCACTGCTGCCCCGCCTCAGTCGCCGCCGCACCCTCGTCGGACCTCAGGTAATCCGCTACCTGATCCCCCTTAAACCGCACTCCCTCCGCCTCCGCCGGCAACCTCAGCCTCAGACTCTTCACTCCCGTGTTCTCAATCTCATACTGCAGGTTCGCCAACACTTTCACCTGACCCTCCCCCACAGTCACATCCTGCAACCCCGTCACCTGAATCCACGAATCCACCTGCTCCACATCCAATGCCACCCGCCAGTCATCCTGTAACAGCCGGAATACCAGCACCCCGCGCTGCCGAATTCCCGACCGCAATGGATCCAGCTGCGTCACGCCCTCACGCCCCTGCACCTGCAACCGCATCCCCTGCTCAGGCACCACCACCAACTGACCCCGCTGCTTGGAAGCCCCCTCCAACCGAACACGAGGCACCGCCCAACCCGCCACCTGCCTCATCCCCGGCCCCGACAAGGTCACATCAAACTTCTGCTGCCCCTCGGTCTTGCCCCGCAAATGCAGGGTCACCATCCGAACCCCCGTCACCGGATCCTTCAACATCGTCCAGTGACTCAACGCCGCCCCCGTAATCGATTCCACATCCAGATTGTCCGGCAAGGCAAAGACCAACCGGAAGATCCCCGCCCGCGTGATCGCCACCTGCAAACTCGCCGCCAATACCACCCGATCCTCACCCAAGGAAAGGGTCTGCTGCGCCTCCAGCCTCACGTCCGGCTCAACCGCCGCCGCATCCACCAGAACGGTCCCCGCATCATCCCCATAGCGAAACGCCCTCCGCACCGCCAACCCAGGTGTCTGCACCTGCAAAGCCTGCGCCGCCGCCGCAGGAAAATCCTCCAGGTTAATCGCGGTAAATCCCACACCCTCCGCCCGCTCCAGCTGCACCTCGTTCCCCGTCGCCACCGCCAATAACCCGATCTGACCCGACGCACCCTCCACTCTCAATACCCCCACCTCACGCTGATAAGGCAAAGTCCCCGTCGACAATTGCGACCGCACCGCCACCGCCACCGCCCGCGACTGCGGCGCGCTGAAGGTCAAACGCAGCTTCCCGTTGTCCGGATCAAACCGCCACGTCGACAACCCCTCCGCCGTCACATCCGCAATGGTGAAACCCTCCGGCACCGAACAGTTCACTTCACGTATCTCCCCTTGCGCAGGACGCAGCAACACATGGTGCAACCCCTCCAATACACCCGCCGAAGGCACATACACCTGATGCACCTCCGCATAAAATACCGACGCCTCGTTGCGCGTATCCCGACTGCGCGGCTTCCAGCCAATAATCGGATTCAGCTCAGTCGACAACACCAGCTCCGCCACCGTCCCCTTGGACCCAGTGCCGGACTCGCGACGGATGGTCACCGCCGAAGGCGCAAGGATATCCGCCTCCAACGACGGCAAGCGCAAGGTCACCCGCTGCACCAGCGCCGCTTGCGTCGGCAACGCAAAACCCGCCACCTGATTGTTCTCCTCAACCTTCAATCCATAGCGAATCACCAGGGTGGCCTCCACCTTGCGCCTGGCCCGCACGACCACAGTCTGACGCTCCCCGATCACCATCGTCTCCCGCTCCAGGTCGTCCTCAGGATAATCCATCGACGTCAGCACCGCGGGCACCACCAACACCGGCAACACCTGCCCCTTCTCTGCCCCCCAGACAATCGTCGCCTCCCCGCGAGCATAGCCCTCCTGCACGGTAATCTCCTGCGTCACGGAAGACGCCATGGCGAAAACCGGCTCACTCTCCTCAGCCGCAGACAACTGCCCGGATAACAGGAGCAGACTTCCCAAGAGCACACACCCCGTCACCGCCGCTGAACCCGTGCCCGGCGAAGCCGCCGGTCGTCGCGGCAACCCGCTGAGCCAGCGCCATGCCGGCCACAGGACATGCAGCACAGCATAAACACCCGCCACCACAAACAAGCCCGGAGCCCCGTTCGGGGCGCGTAACCAGCCCCACGCAATACCAACCCAGGCCAACGCCAGCACCGCGGCCCGCATCCCCCCACGAAAACCGACCAGTGCCACCAAACCCAACACAGCCCCCGGTAACAAGGGCCACGCCACGCCCGCCGACTCCAGCCAACTGCTCGTCGTCTCCTCGTTCACGACGTCAAGCGTGGCACTCGCCTCAGCCTGCTGCACGGGAATCAGAAAACGTAACCCCGACGATTCAACCACCCGCGTCTGCGTCGCCTCACCCGCCAAAGCAACCAGAAACGCCAAACCGCCAATCGCCACCGCCAATCCACCCAAACCACCGCCAATGTGCCGCGCTGAAAAACGATACAGCCCCAAGCCTGCCGTCTTCCTCCAAATCAGCACGGCCGCCCCCAACAGCATCGCACTGAACACGGTCCGCGCCAGGCGATCCCAACCCCTCGGCCCCGAAAAGAAACGCCTCAACCCATCAAAACCCGAAACCTTCGCCGGCCCATCCACCGGAGTCAGCGTCCCCGGCTGATACACCAGCCGATGCCCCGCATCCGGATTCAACGTCCACTCGGTCAATAATACCGGCGCGTGAATCCTCGGCGTCGCAATGCTCAACAACGCCGGGTCCGGACTCCGTCCCGCCAGCTTCAGCTCGATCTCCTGAACACTGTCCGGATCCTGCCGCCCCGCCAATGGAATCAAGGTCGCCTCCCCCTCGGATACCGGCACGGCCGACTCCCCGTCCACGCTCGCCGACCACAATCTCAGCTCCGCCGGCACCACCAGCCTGAACCACGGCGCCCCCTTGCTCTTCACAAAATACCGCGCATCGGTCAGCACCTGACCCTCCGCCGAAACCTGCGTCGCCAACACCGCCCGGTCCACCACCTGGTTCAAAGTCTCCCCCTGCTGCAACGGCCGCAATTCCAGTTGGAGGTTAAATGGCCGCATGCTGTAGCGATAGGCCGCCAACACCGGGGCATCAAAGAACAGCCGGTACTCCGCCGGGACCTCCCCCGGCTCCAACGCCAGCAGGTTCGACGAAACGTTCACCGGCTTCACCTCAAACTGATAATCACTGATCACCAGTGAATGCCCCTGCTCCACCTGCGCATCCAACGGCGTCGCCCCGCTAAAACCCAAGGTCTCTCCCTGCGCCCGAAACGGACGTTCATACGTCGCCAACAACATGTAGGCCCCCGATACCGGCGTGTGCAGATGCAGCACGTAACCGTTGGTCACCTGCTGCCAGTTCCTGATCTCCCGCCCCGTAAACTCCACGTTGTAATACTCGTCCGACAAAGCCACCCGCAGCGTCGATACCGGCGCACCCGAAACCATGTAGTTGATCACGCTGCTCCCATAGGCAATGCCCTCACTCACGGAAAACAAATGGAACGCATCCGCCTGAATCGACTGCGCCAGCCGCTCCACCTGCAGGCTCGCCTGCCAGTCCGGATCACCCAGACGAAAAGCCTGCTGCAAGCCGCCGATCTGCTTCGGGAAAAACGCCGTCGCAATCTCAGTCAATCCTTCGGTCCGCGACGGCGACACCCGAAACCCCGCATCCGCACTCACCCCCACATGCCCTCGAACAGACTTCGCCCTCGGCACTCCAATCCCCGGCAGTTCCCAGGCCGATTCCGCCAAAGCCGCGTTCCGCTCCAAGCGCAGCTGGATCAATTGCCGCCCACTCACGGGTGCTCCATACACCACCCGCAATACCACCCCGTTCGTTCCCTCAGTCGTGAAATAATCGCTCATCCCGCTCGCAACCAGCCGCGCCAACGCATATCCCGAAGGCAACTCCAACTCCAACTCCCGCAACGGAGCCTCCCGCACGTCCAGTTCCAACTCGGCATCAATCGCCAACTCCGACTCACCAAGGTGATAAACCAACACCTCGGATACCCCCAGCTCCGGCAGAATGTTGTCCGCCTGCAAACCCAACTCAAAACCCGCACCCGAAAACCGATAGGCAAAGGTCTGTGCACCCCCCCCAAGACCCAGCCCCCGCAGGGTCTCGTTCGCCGGAAACTGCTCGGGAGAAATCTGCGACAACCCCTCAGCCCGCACTACCTCCAGCCGCACCGCACCCTCGTTCACCACCCGCGTGTAACCCGCAAACCGCGTCGCACCCTCAGGCCTCAACCGCGGCGGACTCACCGCCAAAGGAAACACCCCCAACGATTGCTGCAGCTGGATCACCAATTGAAACGCATCCCTCTGCGACTGGTTCAGCCGCACGGTCACCACCCGCGCCCCGTCCGCCCCGCCAGCCTCCACGTTCCACGCCAAAACCTGCTGCCCTTGAATCCGGGTCACTTCCCCCGCCCCCTCCAAAGCAAAGACAACCCGATTCAACTCACCCTGCATCACCTTGAAATCCAATACGGTCGTCTGCCGTAATAAACCCTGCCCCACAGTCACCTGCGAAACCGCCTCCGCCGCATAAAACAACTTGCCCTCTCCCTCCCCCACGGAGTCCTTCCATGACAACGCCACCTGCCCGTCCACCGGAAGCACACTCAGGAAATCCTCCCCCACACGCTCCGGCTTCGCCGCACCCGGAAACCGAAACTCCGTCTCTGCCGGAAGCTGCCGCAATACCACCCGCTGTAACGGCCCCGGCGCCACCCCAAACGACACCGCGTTCCACCCGTCCCTCACCTCCACCCCCGCCTGGAACTTCAGCTCAATCGCATACTCCCCACGACGATCAAAACTCAGCCGGAATCCATCAGGCATCACCTCCGGCCGCCAGTGCTCCTCCTCCGGATAATCAGTCAAGGCCACCCGCCCCCGCAGGATGTCCACCACCCCACCACTCCGGCTCTCCACCTTCGCCGTCGCCCGCAAGGTAAATGCCGCCTCGCCCCGCTCCAAATCCGCCGTCCAAACGACATCCTCCAGCCGCACCCCCGCAGGATCCCCCGGCCCCGCCGATGTCTGGCACCCCGTCAGCACAACCAACGCAGCCCACCCCGCCAAACCCCACCGGCCCAGCCAACCCAACCCACCCGACCTCGGCCCGTGACCACCGCCAACCAATCGCGCTTCCCTCATCATCGCTTTCATGCTCGCTCTCTCCTTATTGACCAAAAATCGAACCGGTCTGACGTATCATCCACTCCAATTGCCTCGGACGTGGCTCCAACTCAAAGCTCTCAGGAACCCCGCGCAACAACTCCAATAACCGCGGCGCCGTCACCTCCACCGCATACGGACTCTCTGCCAGCCACTCGGAACACGCACTCGCCGTGGCTGCCAACCGCATCGCCGACGAAGCCGACGCCAACTCCACCGCCTGCCCCTCATACGGAATCATCCACTCCTCCTCCTGCACTTCATCCGTTCCCGGTACTTTGAACCGAACCCGCAGCGTCCCCACCGGACCCACTCCCGCCGGATCCGTCTCCACCACATACAACGCCTGACCCGCCTCCGCCGCTCCCAACTCCGCCGCGTCCACGGTGTTGTCCCGGAATTGTTCCTTGGTCAGCTGATGCTTCGCATACCCGATCTGCCGATACGACTTCACCCGACGCGCGTTAAACTCCATCTGCACCTTCACGTCCGACGCCGCCACGCGTAACGCCCCCGCCAGCTGGTCAGCAAAATCCACCGTCACCTGCTCCGGACTGTTCAAAAACCCATACCGCCCATCCCCGTTCCGTGACAACGTCTCCAGCAAATCATCGTTATACCCCTCCCAACCCACCCCAAAACTGTCCAAGGCAATCCCGTTCTTCCGCTCCCGAATCACCGACTGACGCAATAACTCCCCATCCACATTCCCCAGGTTCGCCGCCCCATCCGTCATCAAAACCACCCGGTTCACCCCGCCCGCCACGTAGTTCGCATGCGCACTCTCATAGGCCAACCGCAACGCATCCTCCAAATTCGTCCCCCCCTCCGGATTCAATTGCGCCAATACCCGCACCAACTCCTCCGCCCGCGTCCCGTCCAGCCCGCTCGAAATCAATCGCGCCGTCCGGGCAAACGCCACCACGCTAAACCGATCCTCCGGACGCAACTGCCCCGCCAAAACCTCCATCGCCGACCGTAGGATCGCCACGCGGTCCGCCCGCTTCATCGACCCCGAACTGTCAATGCACAGCACCAGGTTCAAAGGCCGACCCGCCTCACGCCCCTGCGCCGCCGTCTGCACCCCGAAACGCAATAGGTCCCGGTTGTGCGCAAACGGATACCGCGCCCGCTCCCAGGTCACCCCCACCCGCCGACCCGTCACCGGCGCCGGATCATGATAGCGAAACGCATTGATGAACTCCTCACTTCGAATACTCCCCGGATCAGGCAACCGCCCCTGTTCCAAACTCGCCTGCGCCAGCTTGAACGACACATCCGCCACGTTCAGTGAAAAGGTCGAAAACGGATTGTCCGCCACCTGTACCTCCGGCTGCGGCACCGATGGGGGAACCGGCGCCGGACGCCGACCCAAATCCTCGTCAACAGCCACAGGCTCGATGGCCGCACTCGCGATAGGCCGCACCTCCGCCCCCATGGGCACCGCACGGTTGCCATAAGCACCACCCGCCACAACCCCATCCCCAAGCGATGAAAACCCCACCGAAGCATTCGTCACCATCGCATAATAATGATCCACCAACGCCACCTGCTTCGCCTCCTGTTGCCCCACCTCCAACTCACCCAAACGCTCCACCACAGACAAAGCCGGCACCTTCTCGTTCGACTCCTCCCGCAACGCCTCCCGCTCTTCCATCAATCGCCCCTCCAGCTCCACCGATTGGCCCTTCATCGGCGCAAACCCAAGGCTGAGTTCGCCAACCTCACCCCCTGCCGCATCCTTCCGCTTCGCCAGCTCCTCCGCATCAGCGGGAGGAGCCACCGGCGCAGGAACCGTTTCAGGCACCCCCTCAGCCGGAGCTGCCGGCGCAGGCCGCGGTGCCGCAGTCGGCGCCGGGGCTGCATACCACTCCAAATTCAAGGCACCCCCTAAACGGGTATCCCTCGCCGACCTCCGCCCCGCCACCCGCGCTTCGCTTAACTCCCGCTCCTGCGACTCCTCCACCCCCGCCTGCTCCACAAAAGCATCCAATCTCGCCAGCTTGTCCACCGACTTCAGCTCCGCACCCTCCCTCGCCCGGGCACTCAGGCTCGCCTTCAAGTCCGTGATCTCACTATCCGTCGACGCCACATCCAACACGTCCACATTCGACCGCCGCGCCAAGGCCAATCCACGCGTCACCACCTCAGGCTCCGCATGGGTCTGCTGACGCAACGCCGACCGCACCTGCACCTCCGGTCGCTCCGGAACCACCGCCGCCCCCGCAAAAAAGGTCGTGGTCTCCCTCCCCAAAGCCACCTCGCCCGCCGGGGCCACCGTCGCCCCACCCGACGGAGCACCCACCCCGGTGTCAAACATCACTACCGACTCCCGCTGCGCAGGTGCATCCACCAAAGCAATCATGTCCCCGTCGTTAGCAAAATCACCGAAGGCCGACGGCGCAGCGCTCGCCGTCTCGGTCTTCAAACCAAAAGCCTCGCCCACCACCGGCGTATCCCCCAACACCGGCGTCGACACCGCCGGCCCGTTCACCACCCCAAACCCAGCCGCAGTCCCACGGTTCATCGCCCACTCCGTCACCTGTACCGGCTTGCCCGCAGCCAAACCCCGCCCAAATGAGGCTTCCCCACCTGCCACGTTTACACCATACCGCTCCTGCAACTGCGCCCCGCCCGCCACACCCCCCGACGTTGGCAACACAATCTCCTGCCGCATCAGCTGCCGACCCCCACCCCGCCCCCCCGCGGCAGAAGCGCTAACCCCCTGACCTTCAAAACCTCCTCCTCCAATGCCACCACCAAAGCCTCCCTGCCCCCCAACACCCCCACTGGCCGCGATCATGTCCCTCCCCCGAGCCGAGCCGATGTCTACCACTCCCCCAAACCGACGCGCATCCGCAGCGCTGTCGGACGGTGTGACCGACTCCGGCCGCCTGCCCACCCCATACCTCACCATCATCTCAGGCTCGGCCGTAGCTTCCGGCTCAGCCGCCGGCGCCGACCGCGCCAGTGACCCAGTCAAAGACCGCACATCCTGCGGCGCCTCTGAATCCCGCCTGGCCGCCAACTCCACCGCCTTCGCTTTCGACTTCGCCAG
The DNA here is from genome assembly GCA_046047235.1 of Verrucomicrobiota bacterium. GTDB lineage: Bacteria > Verrucomicrobiota > Verrucomicrobiia > Limisphaerales > JAHDYP01 > JBMTVN01. Next base: position 8,983 of record JBJOII010000022.1, read on the forward strand.
GGACGGCAAAAGCATCGCCGCCGAAACCGCCATCACAACCAGCATCGCCGCCACTGCCAGCCAGTTCACCCGACGCTTCGGCCTCTCCTCCACCACGGATCCCCGCATCGGCAATACCTTGAACTGACGCAGCAACGCCGCACGCCGCCCCTCCGAAAACCGCACCCCCCCTTCAACGGTCCGCCTCTCCTCACCCCGAACCTCAGGACGTCCCATCACCTCACGAATCAACCCAATCGCTTGCCCCAACCGGTCATGCAACGCACCCCACTCCGGATCCTGCCCTACTCTCCGCCGCACTTCCTCCGCCTCGGCCGGACCCAGCTCGCCCAATAACAACGCCGTAATCCTCGCCTGCGGATCCTCTGGAATTCTTGGCTCTTTCATCGAATCACCCCCGTCTTCCCCAGCTCAACCGCCAAGGCCTTGATCGCATGATGCAGCAAATAACCCACATGCCCCACTGTCAGCCCCGTCCGCTCACTGATCTCCTTGTAGGAAAGCTCCTCCTCAAACTTCAGCCGCAATAACTCCCGACCCCGCTCATCCAACGTCGCCAAACCCAACCGCACCTGACCTATCCCCTCCTCCCGCGCAATCCGCTCGTCGGGTAAAGGCTGCGGATCCGCCCACTCCGCCATCCCCAATACCCCTCCCCCCTCCTCCCCATCCCCCAATCCCTGCTGCCTCCCCGACCGTCGCAAGTGGTTCAAGGCCAAATTGTGCACGGTCCGGTAAAGCCACGCCCTCGCCTCACGCACCTCCCCAAACCCCGCGTGCAACTTCAAAAACGCTTCCTGAACTACATCCTCTGCCATGACATCACTCCCCAGCAAGCGACGGGCATACTGCAGCAACGGCGATTCCAAGGCCTCAAATGCAGCCTCAATCGTCTCAAACCGCCCGGGTTCAGCACTGGTGCGTTCCACCATCACGACCTCAGTTCAGCCAAAATCCACCGATCAAAAACCCGCGCCACAGGTATGTCCCCGTCCGCCTGCCTGTTCTGGTTCACAAGGCTATGACACCAACGCGAGCTATTCCTTAGACGAAATCTCCGGAAACAACCTCCCAATGACCTGAATACCCCACCACCACCCCAAAAAATCCACCCGTTAAATCTCCACCGAAAAAGCACCCCGATGCCAAAACGTCGGTGACTTCTCCACCTGCGACGGATCCAGCTTCACCCAACCGCTCTTCCGCCACTCCAACATCTCCAAATCCTTCTTCCCCACCACCGAAGCCGCAATCAACCGCACATACACATCCAGCGCCACCACCGGATCATCATACTCCATCACCGTCCCATACTTCCGGTCATACACCACCACCCGCTTGTCCGACTCAATCCGCTGCCCCTGCAAATTCGCCCGAAAACGCTTGCGCAAATCCCGATGCGTCGCATCCATGATCTCCGCCTCGTTCACCCGCACCGCCGCCAGTAAGGAAGCCAGGGTCGCCTCCTCAAGCCGTAACGGAACCGGCGGCCACGATAAACGGACATCCCGGGACCGACGCGGCCGACCAGGCTTCCGCTTGCCAATGCTCGCCGGATCCCGACTCCCATACTCCAACCGGCAGACGGTGCTCCCATCCAGCCGATCCCCCAACAGCCGCGCCTCCTCAAAGCTCAGCTCCCGAGGAAGCACTTCCAGCTCAGCCGGAACAGCCGTGGGTAGAAGAACAAATTTCAGCCTCATGCTGGCGGAACCTCAGGTTAGAAATCGATTTACGTCTATGGCCTCGCCACCACGCCCCGCACGCAATATGTCCGTAACTCCGGGAACCTAGTGGCTTGGGCATTAATGAACGAAGCACAGGTTTTCGTGTCAATGAAGAAGCATTACTTTCTGCCCCAAGCCAGCCTAAGAAAACCCGCAAAACCCTCCCGCCCCGGCCGCACCTCCAACCCCAAAATACCAAGCCGGTTATGGGTTGCCCTCCAGCCCGTTTGCTGGTTCAAGCAGCGGGCATGAACCCGGTCATCCTAGGATTGCTCGCCTTCATCCTGCTCCAACTGGGTATCGGTGTCGCCGTCTCACGCAAAATCCGAAACGAAGACGATTACCTCCTCGCCGGACGCAGCCTCGGCCCGGTCCTCGTCTGCCTCAGCGTCTTCGCTACCTGGTTCGGCGCCGAAACCTGTATCAGCTCCGCCTCCGGCCTCTACGAAAATGGCCTCGCCGGCGGCGCCGCCGAACCCTTCGGCTACGGTCTCTGCATCATCTTCTACGGCGCCGCCTTCGCCCTCCCGCTCTGGAAAAAACAAGTCACCACCCTCGGCGACTGGTTCCGCCTCCGCTACTCCCCCGGTGTCGAAAAAATCACCGCAGCCCTCCTCGCCATTACCTCCCTGTTCTGGGCCTCCGCCCAAATCCGGGCCTTCGGACAAGTCCTCACCGCCTCCACCCAGATCGATGTCCGCCTCGCCATCCTCCTCGCCGCCTCGGTCGCCATCATCTACACCAGCCTCGGCGGCCTCCGCGCCGATGTCATCACCGATGTCTTCCAGGGCGGCATCATCATCCTCGGACTCCTCATGCTCCTCGCCCTCGTCCTGCACGATATCGGCGGCCCCGTCGCCGCCTGGAATGCCATTGAGCCGGCCCGACTCAACCTCCTGCCCCCGGATGTCTCCGCCTGGGAACGCATCGAAACCTGGCTCGTCCCCGTCTTCGGCTCCGTCACCGCACAGGAGCTGGCCGCCCGCTCCCTCGCCGCCCGCTCCCCCCAAACCGCCCGCAACGCCACCATCGCAGGCGGTTCGCTCTATATCCTCGTCGGCGCCATCCCCGCCTTCCTCGGACTCATCGCCCCCTCACTCCTCCCCGAACTCAAGGACGCCGAACAAGTCCTCCCCGCCCTCGCCCAAAACTACCTGCCCACCTTCGCCTACATCCTCTTCGCCGGGGCCCTCATCTCCGCCATCCTCTCCACCGTCGATAGCAGCCTCCTCGCCGCCTCAGCCCTCATCACCCACAACCTCCTCCCCAAAAACCAGACCCCCGACCGACACAACCTCCGCCTCGCCCGCATCGGCGTCATCACCTGCGGCGCCCTCGCCTGCACCCTCGCCCTCAGCGCCAATTCCATCTACGAACTCGTCGAAACCTCCTCCTCCTTCGGCGGCGCCGGACTCTTCATCCTCATCACCCTCGGCATGCTCAGCCGTCGCGGCGGCAAAACCGCCGCCGCCGCAGCCCTCATCGGCGCCGCCCTCACCTGGATCCTCTGCTCCCAAATCGAATCCTACCCCGCCCCCTACACCACCTCCCTCGCCATCGGCCTCACCTGCTACCTCGCCTGCACCGTGCTCCCACAAAAACCTAACCGAGCCAAACCCAACATAAACCCCAAATAACCCCCGCCCAATTTAAATCCCTGATACCGCGTACAGATTATTGGGACACGTGTCCCAATAATCTGTACGGCACGTCGTCTGCATTGTGTCCCCCACCGAAAACCTGTTTCCCTGGAAATACTGCGGTTTCCTTCAAATCGAGCCTATAGCACCCGCAGCCCGCTTGCCTGGAAAGACACGCAACCTCGTACACCGGCTACGGATTATTTGCGCACGTGTCCAAATAATCCGTGCGACTATGAGACTCAGGCTTTGGTTAAGGCTTCCCGAACTTGTCATGCGACCCTTGCAGATCGCATGCTCCGTGCATGCAGGCCCTCATTCGTTTTGGCACGCTGATGCTTGTCAGTCTGGTTGTCACTGGAACGCTGGAAGCCCGTCAGCCAGCACCACGCACCAAGCCCAACATCATCTTCATTCTCGCGGACGATCTTGGCTACGGGGATCTCGGCAGCTATGGCCAAGCCAGGATTCAAACTCCGCATCTGGACCGGATGGCTGACGAGGGCATGCGTTTTGAACAGTTCTATGCCGGCTCAACGGTTTGTGCTCCCTCGCGCAGCGTCCTGATGACGGGCATGCATATGGGGCACACTCGCGTCCGTGGAAATGCAGGTCCCGAAGGGTCCGGGCCCCAGATGCTTCACAGCGAGGATGTGACGGTAGCTGAGATGCTCAAGGAGGCCGGCTATGCGACAGCGCTGGTGGGCAAGTGGGGTCTGGGGATGCCGGGTGATGAAGGGGTGCCACACCGTCAGGGCTTTGATCACTTCTATGGTTTCCTGAGCCAGCATCGGGCCCATAACCACTATCCGGAATACCTCTGGCACAACGACACGAAGGTTGAGCTCCCCAATCCTGTGGTTCCCGTGGGCAACCACGGCGGGGGCTACTCCACCAATGGGCTGCTGTATGCCGACGATCTGTTCGCCGAGGAAGCCCTGCGCTATGTCTCAGAGCATCATCGCGACCCCTTCTTTCTTTACCTGTCTTTCGTGGTTCCGCACGCGAACAATGAACGCACCCGCATGCTGAAGGACGGGCAGGAGGTTCCGTCGTACGATCCCTATGCCGGGGAGGAGTGGATCAACCCGCACAAGGGTCAGGCGGCCATGATCACCCGGATGGACCGTCACATCGGAAGGTTGTTCAAGCGGCTGAGGGACCTGGGTATCGATGAGCAAACCCTGGTGATTTTCACCTCGGACAATGGCCCGCATCGCGAAGGAGGGAATGATCCAAAGTTCTTTGAAGCTTCCGGCCCGCTGCGCGGCATCAAGCGCGCTCTGACTGACGGCGGTATACGCGTTCCGTTCATTGTGCGTTGGCCGGGGCAGGTGGCCCCGGGACAGACATCCGGTCATGTTGGTTATTTTGGGGATTTCATGGCCACCGCTGCCGAGCTGGCAGGCGGGGAAGTGCCGGCTGGATGTGACAGCATCAGTCTGGTTCCGACGCTGCTGGGTCATGCAGCACGGCAACATCAGCATCCCTATCTGTATTGGGAATTTCATGAGGGCGGCTTTGACCAGGCGGTGATTCTGGAAGGTCGGTGGAAGGGGATACGGCTAGGTCGCTTGTCGGCACCCATCGAGATTTACGACCTGCATGCGGACGTGGGTGAAGCGCGGAATCTGGCAGCCGAGCGCAAGGATCTTGTGGCTGAGATGGGCCTGATCATGCATCAGGCGCATGGCGAGAACCCGCTCTGGCCGATTCGGGAGAAGAAATAGCATCCGACCGGAGGGCCCTTTGATTTGAGGGTGGCTTATCGATGGGCCGGCGAGTAGGTTGCCCATCAACCTCTTCGCAAAGGGATCACTGATGGATTATCGCCATGCCGCCCCCCGACCTGTCCGATTCGTCCGATACACCCGGGTTCTTTCGTTCCTGATTGCTGTTGGTTTCTTCCTGGGCTGCGGCGGTTACGCGTTGGCCCAGCCGCTCCGGATTACGGAGTTCATGACCATTGCTGACCAGGGGATTCGGGATGAGGACGGCGAGATGCAGGACTGGATTGAGCTGTACAATCCCGGGCGCAGTTCCGTATCCCTTGCGGGCTGGCATCTGACAGATGACCAGACCAACCCGGCGAAGTGGACCTTTCCTTCCGGGACTTTAGGTCCCCGGGAGTTTTTGGTGGTGCTGGCTTCGGGCAAGGATCGCACGGCTCCGGACGGGCCCTGGTGGCACACCAACTTCAAGCTGGACCGGGAGGGGGAGTATCTTGCACTTGTGCCCCCCACGGGGTTTCTACCGGCGAGCGAATGGTATCCGGCTTATCCGCCACAACTGCCGAACAGCACGTATGGCGTCGGCATGGAGTCGAGCGCACAGCCAATCATCGGGCCGGTTGCAGCGGCCCGGTTGCTTTCGCCACTGGTTGACCAGGGAGGCCTTGCATGGACTGAAAGCGGATTTAACGACGGCCGCTGGTCGGCTGTGGCCCTCCCTGTCGGCTACGAGATCTCTGGGGGCGGCGGCGGGCCCGATCCGGATTTGGTCGATGTAACCTTGCCGGAGAACTTCATCATTCCCACTTCGTACAACTCCCCGGGCGGGGAGGAGGTTGAGAAGGCCATCGACAACAATCCCGCGACCAAATACCTGAACTTTGACAAGGTGAATGCGGGTTTCACCCTGACCCCGGAATCGGCGACTACGGTTGTCCGCGGCCTGCGATTCACGTCGGCCAATGACGCACCGGAGCGCGATCCTACCTCCTTCACCCTGGAAGGTTCGCAGGACGGCGCGGTGTTTTCCTTGATTGCGCAAGGGAACATTCCCGATTTCATGGATCGATTCTTTACCGTGGAGGTTGGGTTCAGCAATGACATGGCCTATCGGCATTATCGTCTGCTCTTCCCCACGGTACGGAACGCCGCTGGAGCCGTGGCAATGCAGATCGCCGAGGTGGAGCTGCTGGGTTTCAGCGGGCCGCCGCCGCCTGCGTTTCCGGACATCATCCAGACGGATGTCTCTGACCTGGTTTACCTGCAGGCTGCTTCGGTTTATCTGCGTGTCCCGTTCAACCTGGAGGAAGGGACCCCTTTGGATGACGTGGTATTGCGCATGCGGTATGACGACGGGTTCGTGGCCTATCTGAACGGAGTGCCGGTAGCTTCAGCCAACGCCCCTCTATCACCGGGCTATGCCTCGGCAGCCATGACGGACCGTCCGAGTGCTGCCGCAGCCCGGGCTGAGGACTTCGCGATTCCGACTGCCGCCCAGCTGCTGCAGCCGGGCATGAACATGCTGGCAATTCATGCTCTCAACGACCAGGCCGTCAGCCCGGAGTTTCTCCTGGGCGCCGAACTACTCAACGCTCCCGTGACGCTTGGTGCCTCAGGTTTCCTGACCACGCCCACACCCGGCTCCGCCAACCCGCAAGCCAGCCAAGGGCGGGTGGCCGAACCTGTCCCCAGTCTCGCTCGCGGATTTTATCCCTCCTCTATAGAAGTCCAGCTCACCTGTGCCACCGAGAACGCCTCGATCGTCTACACCACCGACGGCAGTGAGCCGACGGCGGGCAGTGCGGTGTATTCGGGTCCGATCCTGATCACACGGTCCGGGCCGCTGCGTGCGATGGCGATTCGCGACGGATGGATTTCGTCTGCTCCCATTGCGCACACCTATCTAATCAGGAGTGAGATTATTCAACAGAATGCTGCGGCAGCGGCGGATCGTGGTTTTCCATCCACCTGGGGCGGAGTCACTGCAGACTACGACATGGACCAGACGATGGTTGCTTCGCGAGGTCTGGATCTCTACGGGGGCGTTTATGCCAACTCCATTCGGAACGACCTGATGTCCATTCCGTCGATCGCCTTGTCCATGGAGGTGGATGACTTGTTCGGTCCGCTCGGTATTTATTCCAACCCGGAGAACCGGGGAGATGCCTGGGAACGTCCGGTGTCGGTTGAACTGATTGATCCTGCGAATCCGGAGAACACGTTCCAGGCGGATGCGGGTGTTCGGATTCAGGGGGCTGCGTTTCGTCGTTTTGATCTCACCATGAAGAAGTCCTTCCGGCTGGTGTTTCGTGAGAGCTATGGCCCGACCTGGCTGGAGTATCCCTTGTTTGGACCTGAGGCGGCCGACCGCTTCAACACCGTGGTCCTGCGCGCCAACAGCAACGATGCCTGGCCTTGGGGCGGGGGTGGTGCCCTCTACATCCGCGATGCATTTGCCATGGAGACCGCGCGCGACATGGGCATGGTGTCCTCGCACTCCGCTTTCATGCACCTTTATCTAAACGGTCACTACTGGGGTTTATATAACCCGGTGGAGAGACCGGATGCCGCGTTCTCTTCCACCTATCACGGAGGCGATCGTGATGCCTGGGACGCATTGAACCAGGACAGTGTGCCGGATGGAAATCCTGATGCATGGAACCGCATGTTGGGGGTTCTGGCGGAGAACATGGCGAACAATGAAGTCTACTACCGGATCCAGGGGCTCAATCCGGACGGCACACGCAACCCAGATTACGAGGACCTGCTCGATATCGACAACCTGATCGACTACATGATCATGAACCTCTACATCGGCAACGGCGACTGGCCTCATCGCAACTTCTGGGTTGGCCGGGACCGTGAAGGATTGGAGGGCTTCCAGTTTTATCCATGGGATAGTGAGACTGCGCTGGGGATGACAGGGTTGCAGGCCAACCGCACCGGGGTGACGGATGGTGTGGCTCGGCCTTACGCTGCAGCCCGATCCAACTCGGATTTCCTGATGCGTTTTGCCGACCGGGTGCACCGGCACTTCTCGCCGGGCGGGGCGCTGTATGTGAATCCGCTTCAGCCTGCGTGGGATCCGGCGTCCCCGGAGAACAACCCTTCCGCTGCACGCTTCAACCGAATCGCCACCTATGTCGAGGGGGCCATCGTGGGTGAAGCTGTTCGGTGGGGTGACCAGATGAATGCCAGCCCCTACACTCCGCTGGGGAACTGGCAACCAACCCGGAACAGCCTGCTGCAGGATTTCTTCCCGCAGCGCTCGGCCATCGTGCTGGACCAATTCCGCGCGGCCGGACTTTATCCGCGCACGGATGCGCCGGCTACGAGTCATCCTGGCGGATCGGTTGAAGCCGGATATCCGCTGGTGTTGTCCGTGCCCAAGGGTACGATCTATTACACCACCGACGGCAGCGACCCGCGTCAGCCGGTGGACGTCGAGGTGGTTTCCCAGGATCTTCTCGTTGGCACCAACACGGTGAAGCGCGCCCTTGTGCCGTCCACGACCAATGGCGGCAGTGCGCTGGGCTCGAGCTGGTACACCGGGATCACAGGCTTCAACGACTCCGCGTGGTCCACCGGAAACCGGGGTGTGGGTTATGACATCCAAAGCGACTATCTGCCGTATATCGGGACGAGTGTGTACACCTCAATGTTCGGCATCAACGGTTCGGCCTTCATTCGCATTCCATTCAACATCGGTCTGAGCCCGTTGCCGGAGTGGAACGATCTTGTGCTACGGGCACGCTACGACGACGGCTTCATCGCGTATCTCAACGGCGTGCAGGTGGCATCGGCCAACGCTCCGGGTGCGCCGGCCTGGAACTCCGTCGCCACGCAGGCTCATGACGATACCGTGGCGGTCCTACTGGAGACGTTCGACCTGACCGATCACCTGGCGTTGCTGGAGCCGGGAGAAAACCTTCTCGCAGTCCACGCCCTGAATCTCTCCACCACCAGTTCAGATTTGCTTTTCGATGCAGAACTGGAAGCCAGACAGACCCGCATCATTGGTGAAGAACCGGCCGCACGCGTTTATACAGGGCCCATCGCGATTGATGATCTAACGACGATCCGTGCGCGCACGTTGGACAACGGCGAGTGGAGCGCGCTTACCGAGGCTACCTTCATCGTCGGCAACCCCCGGCTGGTGATTTCCGAGCTGCACTATCACCCGGCTGACCCGTCGGGCAGCGAACTCGCGGCAGGGTTTCTCGATAGCGACGAGTTCGAGTTCGTTGAATTGTACAATGCAGGAACAGGCTCCCTGGACTTGCGGGGAGTCCGCTTCGTCGACGGCGTCGAGTTCTCCTTTCCCACCACGCCCCTGGTCTCGCTCAAGGCGGGTGAGACACTGCTGCTGGTTTCGAATCCGGCAGCCTTCGAACTGCGCTATGGTCCCGGCCTACCGGTCGCCGGCGCGTATACCGGACGTTTCTCCAATGGGGGTGAGCGTGTGGCAATCCAGGATGTCGATGGCAAGAGCCTGGTGGCGTTCGGATACTCCACCCTGGCCCCATGGCCGATGACCCCCGATGGCCTGGGTCCTTCGCTGACGCTGATCAACGCCAACGCGGACCCGTCTGATCCTGCGAGCTGGGTTGCCAGTTCAGTTTGGGGCGGAACCCCGAGCCTGGTAGGGACCCTGGCGGCGCCACACATTCAAGGCGTTGTCCGTAGTGAATCGAGTGTCACGCTCCAGCTAAAGGTTCAACCCGGGAAGACGTACTCAGTTCAGGGCACGACCGATTTGGAAGCCGGATGGGAGGTGGTTGAGAATCTGCCTGCAGCCACTAGTGATTCCATAGAGATCAGCATTCCCTGGTCTTCCGATACCCCGGCTGCTTTCTATCGCGTCGTTGAATTACCTTAGCGGGCCGAGCGCCATGGCGAGCAAACTGCAACTTCGGGTTGAAACAGTCATGGAGGCTGGCACAGTGTGGTGGCTCCGGCCGGAAGAATTACCACCAGCACAGAGCGTGGTCTGGAGTCCGGTGACCCGCGGGAAACGGGTTCGATGCGACCATGAAGAAACAGGATTTTACGCGCCGCCGTCCAAGCCACTCCGTGAGTTTCAAGGCCTGGACTTCTACACCACTGCTTCTACTCCTGCTTGCGGGCACCCGTCTATCGGCGGCTGACGCCCCGACTCCAGCGATCCAGTTCGAGGAACAGAACTTCGACTTCGGCAGGGTGAAAGCGGGTGATGTCGTGGACCATCGCTTTGAGTTCAAGAATTCGGGCTCCGCGCCACTTGAGATCACCAAGGTCACCACGGCATGCGGATGCACGGCTCCGGGCGAATGGGACAAGCTGGTGCAGCCTGGCCAAACCGGGGGCATCCCCATCAAGTTCTACTCAGGCTCGTTCTCCGGGGATGTGAAGAAATCGATCACGGTCCTGAGCAACGATCCCCAAAACCCGAACATCACCCTATCGATCCAGGCCGATGTCTGGTCTCCTATCGAAATCACCCCGCGTTCACTGGTATTCCAATACGACCCGGGTGCAGCCGAAGGCGAGGAGAAGGAGATCGTGATCGTCAACAACCGGGACGAGCCGCTGAAGCTTTCCCCTCCCGAATGGACCCAGAAGGCCTTCAACGCCACGCTGACGGAGAAGGTCCCTGGAAAGGAGTTCAGCCTGAAGATTGCCACGGTTCCCCCTGTTGGCACCGGCACGATCACGGCCCCCATCACGCTGAAAACATCGGTGCCTGACCAACCGCGAATCAGCGTGCACGCGATGGCCATCGAAAAGCAGCCGTATGTGGTTGTTCCCAATCGCATCGTCCTTCCGACGGAACCGCTCGCCAAATCGACGCCGTCGCCGGTTACGCTGCGTTCGCTGGGTGAGAAGCCCCTGCAGCTTTCAGAGCCGAGTTCCAGCTCTCCCGAAGTCAGGGTCACGGTTGAAGAGATCGAGGCCGGGAAGGTCTTCCGCATCACACCGGTGTTCCCTGAGGGTTTCCATTTGCAAAAAGGACAGAAAGTCACTCTCCGCATCAAGACCTCCCATCCTACTCGCCAGTGGGTGGAAATCCCCGTGCTGCCTCAGGTGCCGGGGCGTCCGATACAGGTGATCACTCCGAAGGAGTGAAACTGAACCAGCGAGTTGCAGAACTGGTCCAAGACATGCACACGCCCTTCTGCCTTCAGATTGTCCTGATTGTCGCGACGGGCGTTCTGGTGGGTTGGGTCGGAAACGCGCTCTCCCCCCGTGGCCTGGACCTCTCGCGGGACTACTTCCCTGCCTTGCCTGTGGCTACCACCACCAACAGTGCCGTGTTGGTTCAGCCACCGGGCACTGATTCCGTATCTGCTGAGGCCACGAACGACGCAGCAATTCCCAACCACACTCCGTCGCCGAGCTTTGGTGACGTGCTAGGCTGGCTCCAGTCCGCAGAAGCCGCCGATGGCCGCCTGATCTTTATTGATGCACGTACTCAAGCACTCTTTGAGGAGGGTCATATCCCGGGTGCCTATCTGCTGGACCGATTCTATCCGGAGCAAGGGCTTCCCGAGGTATTGCCGCCTGCCATGGCTGCGGAACGATTGATCGTGTATTGCACCGGAGGGGACTGCGAGGACAGTGAGTATGCTGCTCTGATGCTTCAGGAGGCCGGTGTGCCGGTTGAACGCATCATGGTGTATAGCGGTGGGATCACCGAGTGGCAGGAATCGCGGGGGCCGGTTGAGATCGGACAACGGCTGAGCGGTGTGCAGCGTGAATTCGAAAACCCATGAAGCCCGGCATCGCCACCAAGAGATGGCGCCTGGTTGAGGGCGCAGCGCGCATCACCATGGGGGGGTGGTTTGTTTACGGTGGGTTGGCGAAAGCGCTTCAACCCGTGGTCTTCCTCAAGGTCCTCCACGAATACAGCCTGCCCCTCCCGTTCGCGGTCCTCAATGCAATCGCTGCATGGCTTCCATGGTTTGAGATCTTCTGTGGCCTGCTGCTGGTTTCAGGACGCGCCCTTCGTGCCACCACCGCTGTTTGGCTGGGACTGTTGATCCCGTTCACGTTCCTGATCCTTCGCAGGGCCCTGGCCATTCGCACAGCCACCGAGGTCGCCCTGTGCAGCATCCGCTTTGATTGCGGGTGTGGCACTGGCGAACAAGCCGTGTGTTTGAAGTTGGCTGAGAACACCGTGCTCACCCTCCTGCTGCTTGGCCTCTACGTGTTCGCCCGACCCCGCATAGGCAGCGGGGTGCCGACCCACAAGCCTCCGCAGGCGTAGTACCGGGTATGGATCGGAGAGCTGAGCCTGCCGCGGCCCAACACCGCTCCGACGACCGGCTTCCCCAGACTGAGGGGAGAGACCTGAGTGCGGTCGGCTGGACGAGATACCAGGACGGAATCGAACCACGCGGGACCCGTGGGTTCTTCGCCTAAAGTTCGCACCCAAGGCCTTCATTCCCCCGCTCGCGCCCCTGTCCTGTCTGCCCTCCCTTGAAAGCAAAAGGCCGTGAGCCCGAAGGCTCACGGCCGTGTTGAGAATTGAACTGCCTAGTTCGGCTTAGTCCACACGCACGCGGTAGAACGTGCCGGAACCGTCCGGAGCAGCCGTGTACGGATTGCTCGCACCGGTCACCTCAGTCCAGGTGGTCAGGTCCGTGCTGCTTTCCAGCACGCCCGTGGCCGAATCCCAGCTGATGGACAGGTTGCCGCCTTCCACCGTCGCCGACATCGCCGGACCCTCGGTCGGAGGCTCGGGCAGGGTCGGCAGGGAGGCCGTGGTCAGGTTCTGACCCGCATTGCCCTGCGCGTAGATCGACTCGATGACCGATGCCGGCCAGGCGGTCGTCCAGATACCCATATCGTCAATCTGGCCTTCGAAGGTCAGCGAGGACGTCGCAGTGGAGGTATCGGGCAGGATGTCCGGATACGTGCCGATCACGCGGCTGCCGATGGACAGGAAGTCCAGCGCAGGGCTGTTGATCGGGTTGAGGTAGTTGGACACACCCACCAGCTCACCGTTGTGGTAGAGGCGCATCTGGCCACCGTCGATCGTGAAGGCCACGTGTTGCCAGCTATCGATCGGGAACGTCGCGGGATCAGTCACCGTCACCCGGTTCGGACCGGCACCAATCGTCGCCGACAGATGGAAGCCGATGATCGAGTCATCATAGCTCAGCTCGAAGGCGAACTGTTCGTACGGCTGGGCCACTCCGATGTCGCCTTCGGCGTTGATCGCGAAGACCGCGTCAGTGCCGTAGGTCGGCAGAGCCGCAGAGGCATTGATCCACATGGAGACCGTGCCTTCATCCGTGAACTTGGTGTAGTTCGGAACCTTCACGAAGCCATAGAGCTCGTTGAAGAAGGCTTGGCCGATCTTGCCAGCGCTGAAGCCGGCGGGACCACCAGCCCCTTCATCCACAATACCGTCGGTGGCATCGGAGCCAGTGTTGGCAGCCGATCCATCGAAGGTGAAGTGCGACACCAGCGTACCGGTCAGCGTGCGGTCTCCGGCCACGATGTGGACTAGAGCGCGCTCGGACACGACGGAACCGGCGTCATTCAGCACCGAGACGCTATAATAACCTTCGTCCGCCGCACCGAAGGAGCGGATTGTCAGGTTCGGGCCAGTCGCACCACTGATGCGGCCGCCGTTGGCCAGGTCGATACCGCCCTTGGACCATTGGTAGGACAGGTTATCACCGGTGGCCAGGGAGTTCAGGACCACCGTGGCGCCCGCGAGGGTTTCAGTGGGTTCCGGGCTCTGCACCAGCGTCGGCGGCTCACCGAGGTAAGGAGGATCGATCAGCAACTGAATTGCGTTCAGCGCCACACCACGATCGAAACCGGTTGTGGCGGTGGTCCAGTCGAGGCGGATCGTGCCGTCTGCGGCAGGCGAGATCTGGTCGAAGCGGACGTAGTTCGCGAGCGTCCGTATATTCGGATCGGGGCTCGTGCCGCGGACATACACCGGGTTCGGATTGTATTGGTCCGCGTTCATCTGCTTGGTGTAGATCGACTTGGTCGTCGAGCCCACCACGGTGTAGTCCTGGTCCTGGAACTGGAGCGGGACACCGACGGTGTAGGCGATGATGGAGTGAGAGCCGGCCGGCACACCATTGAAGGTGACCGAGCCCGGTTCGCCACCGGGGTTGTCATAGATAAGACCGTTCAGGAGGCGTTGACGAGGCGTCACGTCGCCCGTGCCGGAACCCCATTCACCGGAGGAGATGAAGCTCGCGGTGATGGTGCTGGCGGCGTTGTCGCTGTCCACGAGGGCCACACCGGTGGCGGTGCCGTCAGCCATGTTGTTCCAGTAGGCCTGCAGGTGCACACCCGCGATCTCGGTCGGCAGGATTGCAGTCGGGGTGCCGTTGGCGCCCTGACCTTCCCAGGAGAGACCGATGCTCTTCGTCACGCTGGGCGTGAAGAGGACGGCTTTCACCGGATCGCTGGTTTCGCAGCCCACGATTTCAACGGTGTATTCGTCATCCGTATTGGCTGCGGTGATGGCACCCGTCACGAGCACATCCTTGGTTGCACCCGGGATCGGGGAACCATTGCGATACCACTGCAACGGCCAGGGACCGTTGACACGAATCTGGAACGTGGCAGCTTCGCCGTCGAGCACCGGGACGTTGGCCGGGCGGCGGACGAAGCGGGCCTGGGTGCAGTCGGCCTTAGCCTGGACTGCGAGCAACTCGATTTCAGCCACCTGCATACAGCAGCCGTTGGAGCTCTGGGTCTCCACGACTTCCCAGCGGTAGTGCTTATAGGCCGTGCCGTTCGCGAAGTAGAACTCCTGGGTCTGGAAACGGTCATCACCAGGGAAGAGGTCCGTCCAAGCCTGAATGTTATCGATCGTCACAATGTCGGACCAGGCCGCGGCGTCATCATAGGCCGGGGCCACATCCGCATTGGAACCCTTCAGGGTAACAATGCGAGGATCGCGCTCAGGAGCATCGTTGGCCGATTGAATGGTCATACCGATCACGGTGGTTTCACCCACACCCGGGGTCACAACCAGGCCGGTCGCGCCGTTGTTGGCACCGTCGAAGTTGAGGTACTTGGCCGGGCCATTGTCGATCGCGTTGGCCACGCCTTCGGAACCCGGGCTGTTGGAGGAGCTCGCCGTGGCGACGTCACCAGGCTGGGTCACGTCCACCGGCGCACTCGTGCCGAGCAGCTCGACTTCCGCCACCTGCATACAGCAGCCGTTGGCGGTTTGGGTGGAAACAACTTCCCAGCGGTAGTGCTTGTAGGGAACGTAGTTGTCGAACAGGAAGGTCTGCACCTTGAAGCGATCGTCGCCGGGGAACAGATCGGTCCAGGCCTGAATAGCGTCCAGCGTCACGATGTCGGTCCAGGCCGCCGCGTCGTCATAGGCCGGGGCAGCATCCGCATTGGAACCCTGCAGCACCACCACGCGAGGATCGCGCTCAGGGGCGTCGTTAGCGGATTCGATGGACATGCCGGTCACCAGAGTGCGGCCCACTGCAGGACTCACCACAAAACCGGTGGCACCATCATTGGCACCGTCGAAGTTGAGGTATTTGGCCGGACCATTATCGATCGCGTTGGCCACGCCCTCGGAACCGGGGCTGTTGGAGGAGCTAGCCGTGGCGGCATCGCCCGGCTGCGTCACGTCCTGCGGGACCACGGAACCCAGCAACTCAACATCGCCCACCTGCATACAGCAGCCGTTCGCGCTCTGGGTCTCAACGACCGCCCAACGGTAGTGCAAATAAGGCTGATTGTTCGCAAACGACTCCGTCTGCACCTGGAAACGGTCATCACCAGGGAAGGTGTCGACCCAGGAGGCAAACGTCAGGGTGGCGATGTCCGTCCAGGCCTCAGCATCATCCCAAGCGGGGGCCACGTCGGCATTCGAGCCCTGGAGAGCCACGATTTTGGGATCGCGCTCAGGGGCGTCGTTGGCGGACAGGATGGACATACCCACAACTCGGGTCAGGCCGACTGCGGGCGTCACCACGAAACCAGTGATGTTCGCGTTGTTCGCCCCATCAAAATTGAGGTATTTGGCAGGACCGTTGTCGATGGCGTTGGCAACGCCTTCGGATCCCGGACTGTTGGAGGAGCTGGCTGTGACTGGATCGCCCGGCTGCGTCACGTCAACTTGCGCGTGAACGCTTAAGACAACCGCCACAAATGCCGTTGCTCCAAGTAGCTTTATTGACTTGGTTAGCATAGGGGTAGTTTGGTGTTTACATAGTGTGAACTGGAACTAATACTGGGTGCGATGGTGGTAATAGTCCCAGCACCCCGTTGCTGTCAACGAATTCCAAGCTGGACCAGAGGGGGACCCCCTACGCCAAATCACGCATCGACTCCCCTCACCGGACAGCTGTTCAATCGACAAAAGAGCCCTGAGCCACCCCATTTCATCCTATGTCACCCCAAACCATCTGCTACAGCGGCTTCGTCGGGGGCCCCCGCAGTATGGGCCGCGTCGGCCAGGAACTCCTCCTCCACCTGATCCAACGTCCTCACTACCAAACCCTTTTCCACCCCTGGGCCAATGATTATATGGATGGCTATTGGGAGCCGGAAATCGAAAAGGTCGTGGTCCGCGACCCCACAGCCCATGCAGTTGACCAGTGGATCACCTTCTGTTCGGTAGTGGATTCAGCACTGAAGGGTCACGGCAAACGCCAGACCCCCTGGTTTTTCTATGAGCTCAGCACGCTACCGCCCGATATCGTTACCGACCTCAACGCAAAGGACCATATCTATCTAACGAGTTCCTTTGTCCTGGAGGTCTTCAAGGACCAGGGGGTCAAGGTGCCCATGTCCGTGCTGGGCCATGGATACGATCCCGGGGTTTACCGGTTCCGCCAGCGTTCCAAGGACGGCATATTCACATTTCTAGCAGTGGCGGAGCACACACCGCGGAAGAACCTCCCCGCGTTGATCCGCTGCTTTCAGGCGGCTTTCGCCGCCACTGACAAGGTCAGACTTGTCCTCAAGCTCGGCCTCCACGGGGAGGGGGACCTGGCACAATTCATCGAGCGGCCTGAGCAGGTGCAGCTGCGGGCGGAGTGTTTCGACGAGGAAACGGAACTGGCGGACTTGTATTATGACGCCAACTGCTTCGTCTTGCCGACGCGAGCAGAGGGCTTCGGGATGCCCATGCTTGAGGCGATGGCGACGGGATTGCCGGTGATCACGACGAACTATGGCGGTCACCTCGATTTCTGCAGTGAGCAGAATGCCTATCTGATAGAGAACAGTGGCCTGGTTGAGAGCGACCCGGAGTGTTTCCCTTACATCGAGAGCTACTGGGCTGATCCGAGCGAGGAGCACCTGATCCATTTGCTGCGGGAGGTTTATGAGAACTATGACCTGGCTTTGGAAAAAGGCCGGCGAGGGGCGGATCTGATTGCCGCTGACTGGACCTGGGACAAGCAGTTGGCGAGGGCCTTTCCCTGAAAGTGGCGCAACGGTCTTCCAGGCGTTGATCGAGTGATCGTGGCGCAATGCCTGCAACCACGCGCGCTGCGGCAGGATGCACGGAACGCCGCCCGCTACTTCCATCGACTTGTCGCCACGGACGCAAGGCTACCGATTATCGACGCACGTGCGTCAATAATCGGTGAAGCGAAGCGCTGCTCCGAGTATCCAGCGGAGAGCAGCTAGTGCTGGAGGCGGGTGCTGAGGCCCCTCCCTTCCTCGTACCTGAGAAAAAGCGGGAGCGGCAGGAAGCAAAATCTATCCCGGACGAAGGCTCGTTTTTCGGATGCGGACACTGTCCCAATTTGGAACGAGTTCCCCCCGATTAAGGTTTCCAGCGGATGGGGAATAGAGAGATGCACTGGTCACCGCCCTGCCCAAAACTCTGGATGGGGGCTCTCAAGCCTAAAAACCGGACAGTTTTCTACGTTAAAGATCTTAGCCAACTTGCCGATAATCTGCCCTGAAGCGCGCGGGCTTCACCTCGTTGGCATCCGCAGTGCTGATTGAAGCGAAGAGCGCAGAAGCGCGAAAGAGTGCAGGAAAACAATCAGTCCACGAAAGACGTAACTATGAAGAACGACAAACAGAACGAACTCACCCAGGAACAGCTCGAACAGATCGCGGGTGGCCGCGCCGCCAGCAGCACCAGTTCCAGCACCTCCCTCGCCACCAGCAGCACCGCTGCAGGCCGCCCGCGTCGTCGTCCCCCAACCCCGAGCAGCACCTCCAGCTCCTCGACGTTCTAAACTGGGACCTATGGGTGGGCGGGAGCAGAGCTGCCTCGCCGGGTAACATGATTGGCGCGCATGCATAAAACCATGCGCGCCCTTTTTTTTACTTTTGGCTTGGATCGAACCGAACGTTGCTAGCAAGGAAAAGAGTCACAGCCTCCCCTATGGCACGCAAACCGAAGATCCCCATTTACATATTCGGCTGGCCCTCATACCTCGGAGGTGCCGACACCAAGCTGGCCCACCTGCTGGGCCTGCTCCATCGCCATTACCAAATCACCGTTATTCCCAATGACGGCTTCCGTCTTAAGGAACCCGTCTGGAGCAGCTTCATGCAACGACTCGGGATTCGTTGTTGTGTGTTGAAGGACCTCCCCAGGAAACTCACCGGCTATGCCGTTTCATTCTGCAACACGCGGTTTCTGACCGACCACATTGCGGAGCAGGCCAAGGAAAGGGGACTGAAAGTCATCTGGTCCGGGGAAATGGCCTGGTGCCATCCCGGCGAGGTGGATGCCGTGAAAGCGGGTGTGATCGACCAGATCCTCTACGCTTCAGATTTGCAAAGGCAGAAACTGCAGAAGCACCACGGCGACGTCCCCGGGATGGTGACGGGCAACTACATCGATCCGCGCGATTTCAATTTCCGCGTGCGCAAGAACCAGACTTTTGGCATCGGTCGCCTCTCACGGCCCGATCCCGAGAAATACCCCGAAGACTTCCCGGTGTTCTACGAAGCCCTGGAACTCCCTGAGGCCCGGTTCCGGGTCATGGCATGGGATCGGTATCTCGCGTGGAAATATCGATGGCACACATTCGACGAACGCTGGGATCTGCTGAAGCCCATGCAGGAAACCCAGAAACGCTTCCTCTGGAGCCTCGACCTGTTCGTCTATTCCCTCGGCCAGAACTGTGTTGAGGTCTGGGGCCGCGCCGTGGTGGAGGCCATGCTCACCGGCTGTATCCCGCTTGTTCCCGCGGGACACTATTTCGAGCAGCTGGTCGTTAGCGGCAAGACCGGCTTCATCTGCAGCGACTTCCAGGATTACCAGTCTGCCGCTCAGCAGCTGTTCCACGACACCGCACTGCGACAATCGATGTCCCGAGCCTGCAGGGACCACGCTCTTGCGGAGATCTGCAATCCAGCCCATCACCTCGCCATCTGGAAAAAGGTCTTCGTATGAAAGAACGTTACTGCTTTTGGTCAGCCGCCACAGGACCCCGGGCCCGCCTGCTCCCATCCCTCTTGCTGTCGGCCCGACGGGTCGGCGTCTTCAAGGATTTCCACTTCTGGACCGACAGGCAGATCCCGGACGCCAAAACCCACGCGGCTTCGAAGCTCAACGGGCCCGACGGCCTGTTTCAGCTCGCACTCCTCGAGGAGGAAGTGTGTCGGCTGCGCTACGACTACTATGTCTGGCTGAGCCCGGATAATTTCTTCGTCCGGCATCCCGGAAACGTGCTGGACGTTCTGGCAGGAGCCCCGGTACACGCCACGTTCGAGGGCGATGTGCTCGCCACCAAAAACCGGGCTGAAAACTGGGAAGGTTGTTCGCTCAAGAACATCGCCACCTTGATGCGCTTCTGCGGAGTCCACAACCGTTCCATTTTCACCGCCTCCAGCGGATTTTGGATCGTCCATCGCGAGGCAGTCGAAGCCCTCTGCAACCTCGCACGCAGCTTTGGCGAACTCGCTGCCAAGGCGGGATACCCTCTCGGTATCGAGCCCCGCCTCGCCTACGCCGCCCAAATGCTCTCGGGCAACCCTTACCGCCACACCCTGGAAGAGACCGCCGAGACCTGGGCAATCGACACGGCAGGCCACTTTACAAAGAGGTTGCCGACCGGGAAATCCTGGCACCATGTGGAGCCCCTGAGCGAGAAGAAGTCCCGGGTCAACCCCGCCATCGCCCGGCTCCCTCATGCGCACCAAGCACTGCTCGCCAAAGCCAGGCAGGCAACCGCATAATCCGACCAACACCCCAAACCAACAGACCCCACCCCCCCAGCATGAAAAAGGTCCTGTTCCTCTTTGGCGAACTCAACGATACCGATGTTGATTGGCTTGTCTCGTGCGGTCACCCGGAGCACGTCAGTGCGAGTGCAACGCTCATTCAGGAAGGACAGCAAATCGATGCCGTTTACATCGTTCTGGAGGGTTCGCTGGAAGTGACCGTAGGTGGTCCGGACCAGGCCATCACGGTGGTGGGCCCCGGGGAAGTTTTGGGGGAGATGTCCTTTCTCGACTCCCGGCCCGCCTCTACCAGCATACGCGCCAGGACCGAATCATCGGTTTTCCGGCTGCCTCGAGCCGCGCTGGAGGTGCAGCTTGCTTCGGACCCCGGCTTTGCCGCCCGCTTCTACCGTTCCATGTGCCTGTTCCTCTCTCATCGGTTGCGACGCATGACCCTGCAAACCAGCGCACAGGATGCCGCACCCGCCAACAGCGCGGACGAGTTGGACCCGAAGGTGCTCGACGGAGTCCACCTCGCCGGAAAGCGTTTCCAGCGTCTCATACGGCACACGTCCGGATCTTGATGCCTGACTGCGTCCAGAACTGACTCCGCCGCAATAATGCGTCCGCACTCCACAGCTCTATTCACACGAACTACCCGGCTCATCGCCGGCGTGCTGCTGTGCGTAACTTGCCTCTCTTCGTTCAGCGCCCCTGCCGGCACACCTTCACTCAACCTCGAGCAAGCCATCGTGCTCACCCTCGCGCAGGATGCCTATATCCAGCTCGGCCGTGAACAAACCGAGTTCGCCCGCGGCGTCACCCAAAGCGCGTCCGGCCAGTTCGATGCCGCGCTCGATACCGGTATCGAGCAGTCCGTCGCCCATGTCCCGCGTTCACAGCTCGACTTCGTCCAGAGCCCCCCGCAATACAACGACGAACCCGAACTCATCACCCAGGACACCCTCGCCAGACTCCGGGTCCGCAAGCAGTTCCGCTCCGGCATCACCGTCAGCCCCGGGGTCAACGTCACTCGCTATCGGGATAACCTGGAGCAGGACAACGCCGTCAACCGTGCCAACGTCAGTTTCCTCATCCGTTTCCCCCTGATGCGGGGACGCGGCGTGGAATCTACCGGAGCCGCAGAAAAGGCCGCCAAGATCGAAGAGCAGGCGGCCCATCTCAACCTCCAGCAGGTCATCGCCCAGCGCATCCTCAACACCACAACCGCGTTCTGGTGGAGCCTCGCCGCCCAACAACAGGTCGATGTGCTGCGCAGCTCCGAAGCCCAGTCCTCGAATCTCGTGACCGCCGTAAGCGATGTGGTCAAAATCGATGAGGTCGCCCCCTCGGAACTGCGCCAGGCCGAGGCCGACCTCGCCGCCCGCACTGCCGCCCGCATCGCCGGGGAACAGACGTACTGGGCTGCCCGCCAGCAACTCGCCCGTTCCATCGGTATGCCCGTGGAGGAAATGCCCTCCCCCCCGGTTCCGGTCGGTCCCTTCCCTGAAGCCACGGTCCCCAAATCGCTCGGCCCGAACAATGCCGCTATGCTAACCCAGAGCCTCGAACGCAGGGCCGATTATCTCGCCGGTATCCGGCTGCGCGAGGCCTCCGAAGTTCTGGAGCGCGCCGCCACCCGCGACCTCCAACCCCGCCTCGACCTCGATCTCGAGGTCGGCTACGCCGCACTGGAGGAGGGGAATCGGCTCAACGATTTCTATGGCTCCCTCCACCCCGGCCTCGCCGCCGGCCCCAACGCGCTCGGCCGGCTCTCCCTCGAATGGCCCTTCCTGAACCGCAGCGCACGCGGCCTCCTCACCCAACGCCAGGCCAGCCGTCGACAATCGGAAATCCAGCTTCAGGAACTCGCCCGTTCGATCTACGCCGGTATTCTCACGGCCAGGGAAGAACTCCTCGCAGCTCGCGGGGAACTGGAACAATCCGAAATCGCAGCCGATAAATTCCGCGTCGCCACAGCCAGTGAAATGCAAAAGGTCCAGCTCGGCACGGCCTCGATCCTCGATGTCATCACCCTCACAGACCGGCTCAACAACGCGCAGATCACGACGATCTCCGCGCGGGCACGCTACCTCATCGCTCTCGCCCGACTGCGTTACGAAACCGGCTGGCTGCTGGCCCAAAGCCAGAGTGCCGACCAATCCGTCAGCCTCGAGGATCTCACCACCCTGCCTAACTGGAACGACTAACCCCGCACCCGCATGGCGAACCCCAACCGCATCTTCCGGCAAGCCGCCCTCGACCGATTGTCGTCACCGGAGCAACTCGACCAGCTCATGCAGGTCACCACACCCAAAGGCAGGCTCGCCCTCTGGGCCTGCTGCGGGCTTCTGCTCACCGCCCTGCTCTGGAGCTTCCTCGGAGAAATCCGCACCAAGGTCAATGGCCCAGGAATCCTCGTCAATGAAGGCGGCGTCTTCGTGGCCACCGCCCGCAGCGACGGCCATGTCCTCCAGCTCGCCGTCAACCAGGGCGACAATGTCTCCAGCAACCAGCTCCTTGCCCGACTCCAGCTCCCCGAACTGGAACTCCGCATCACTCAAAGTCGCATGACCGTCCAAAGGCTGCAGTCCGAACTCACCGCCCTCAACCAGTTCCACACCGAGGAAGCCGAGAAGGAACGCGCCGCGCAGGACCAGCAGGTCCTCACCTACACCAGCATGATCCGCGACTTCCAAAGCCAGATCGAAGCCCTGACCAACCGCGTCCAGAAACTCGAAATCCTCCTCGCCAATGAAAACGCCGCCGTCTCCCGCGTCCAACTCCTCGAAACCACCAACAGCCTCTTCCTCGTCCAGCACGACCTCGCCCGCACCCGCATCCAACTGAAACAGATCGAGGTGGATAAACTGCAGTCCGCCGAACGCCGGCGCCAGGTCCGCCTTGCCAAGGAAGCCGACCTCATGGCCAGCCAGCAGGACCTCGAGTTCCAAACCCAGCTCCACCAGCTCAACAGCGAAATCCGCAGCCCCTACGACGGCACAGTCCTCAGCATCATGATCAAACCCGGCCAGCTCATCAGCCCCAAGACCGCCGCCATGACGCTCCAACGACAACAGGAACGACTCGAAGCCCGCCTCTTCCTTCCACCCGACCAGGGCAAACGCGTCCAGAAAGGCATGGAAGTCGCCCTCGCCCCCGCCTCCGTCAAAAAGGAACTCCACGGCCTCCTGCTCGGCACGGTCACGGAAGTCTCCCCCTTCCCCGCTCGCCCCGACTCCATGCTCACCATCCTCGAAAACCCAACCCTCGTAGAAGAGTTCTCGCGGCAGGGTGCACCCATCGGAATCGTCGTCCGGCTTCAACCGAGTGAAACCGATGCCGGCTACGCCTGGACCTCAGGAAAATCACCCCCCATCGATATCACCAGCGGCACCCTCTGCGCAGGCACGATCACCATCACCACCAACCGCCCGATCCACCTGCTCCTGCCCATGCTGAAAAACAACGCAGGCTGGTAACCGGACCATGGCACCCCCCAAGCCCAGCCCAAACCGCCGACACCCCCAAGGTCGTGTCCGCACCCCCACGATCCTCCAAATGGAGGCCGTGGAATGCGGGGCTGCCGCCCTCGCCATCATCCTCGCCCACCACGGTCGCTTCGTCCCCCTGGAGGAACTCCGGCTCGCCTGCGGTGTCTCGCGCGACGGCAGCAAAGCCAGCAATATGATCCTCGCCGCCCGGGACTACGGCCTCGATGCCCACGGCTACAGCAAGGACATCGACGACCTCCATGCCATCCAGCTGCCCTGCATCCTGTTCTGGAACTTCAACCACTTCGTCGTCCTCGAGGGCTTCAGTAAAACCACCGCCTACCTCAACGATCCCGCCACAGGCCCCCGACAAGTCCCCCTGGATGAATTCGACCAGGCTTTCACCGGAGTCGTCATCGAACTCCAACCCTCGGCCTCGTTTGAGAAAAAAGGCACACAACGCGGCCTCCGCCAAATGCTCCAGCCCCGCCTCTCCGGAGCCGGCAACGCCCTCGTTTACATCATCATCGCCGGACTCGCCCTCGCCGCAACCGGCCTCGTCATCCCCGCCTTCTCACGCATCTTCGTCGACGACATCCTCATCCAGCAAAACCAGCGCTGGATGCTGCCGCTCCTCCTCGGCATGGGCATCACCCTAGCGCTGCGAGCCGGCCTGCTCGCCCTCCAGCGGCACGCCCTCATGCGACTGCAGGCCCGACTCGCCATCACCAGTTCCAGCCACTTTCTCTGGCACGTGCTCCGGCTCCCGGCCCGTTTCTTTACCCAACGCTACGGCGGCGAGATCGGATCCCGCGTCGCCCTCAACGACTGGGTCGCCCACCTGCTCTCCGGCCAGACCGCCAGCACCATCGTCAATGTGCTCACCTCAGTCTTCTTCCTCGCCCTCCTCCTCCGCTACCACGTCACGCTCACGCTCGCCGGCGTCATGGTCGCCCTCCTCAACATGCTCGCCCTCCAGCTGTTCTCGCGAATCCGCGTCGATGCCAACCGCCGCCTCCAGCTCGAGCAGGGCAAACTCACCGGCACCTCGATGAATGGCCTACAATCCATCGAGACACTCAAGGCGACGGGACGGGAAAACGATTTCTACCTCCGCTGGTCCGGCTACTTCAGCAAGGTGGTCAATACCCGGCAAACACTCGGGCTCTATGACGAATACCTCAACGCCACCTCCACCACACTCACCGCCATCAACAACACGGTCGTGCTCGGCGCCGGCGCGTTCCTCGTCATGCAGGGTCAGTGGACCATCGGAACACTGGTCGCCTTCCAAAGCCTCATGGCCAGCTTCCTCGGTCCGTTCAATTCTCTCGTCAATCTCGGCGCCACCCTCCAAACCGCCACCGGTTGCCTGAATCGGCTCGATGATGTCCTTAACCACCCGCTGGACCCCCAGTGGGAAAAGACCTCCACCGCGACCAACTCCCCCGCGAAACTCTCCGGTCACCTCGAACTCAAAAACATCTCCTTCGGATACAGCCGGCGTGACCCGCCGCTTATCCAAGATTTCAATCTTACTCTCCAGCCCGGCCAGCGCGTGGCCCTCGTCGGCGGCTCCGGCAGCGGCAAGTCCACCATCGCCAAACTGGTCACCGGACTCTATCAGCCCTGGTCGGGCGATATCCTGCTCGACGGCCACCCTCGCTCTGACCTGACCCGACAGACTCTGGCCAGCTCCGTCGCCATGGTCGACCAGGACGTCTGCCTTTTTGAAGATACGGTCCGCAATAACCTCACGCTCTGGAACGACACTGTCCCGGAAAAGCAGATCGTCGACGCCGCCCGCGATGCCTGCATCCATCAGGACATCGCCGTACGCCCCGGCGGCTACGACAGCACGGTGGCCGAAAGCGGCGGCAACTTCAGCGGCGGCCAGCGTCAACGCCTCGAAATCGCCCGCGCCCTCGCCGTCAATCCCAGCCTCCTCGTGCTCGATGAAGCCACCAGTGCCCTTGACGCCATCACCGAAGCCCAAATCACCGAACACCTGCGCCGCCGCAGCTGCGCCTGCCTCATCGTCGCCCACCGCCTCAGCACCATCCGCGACTGCGATGAAATCATCGTCCTCGACCGCGGCAAGGTCGTCCAGCGCGGCACACACGATACTCTCCGTTCCGTCCCCGGCCTCTACGCCGAACTGATCCAGGCCGAATGAACCCAACCACCATCCAGCAAGTCATGCAGCAAGCCGGCCAGGCAGTCGACGCCGCCAGCTTCCCCGCCGCCTGGTGGTCCGGCCCGCCCTCAGCCTGGTTCGTCGAACAGGGAAGCGTCGACCTTTACCTGGTCCACACGCACCAAGACCAACCTTCCAGTGATCGCCTCCACCTGCTCCGGGCCGAAGCCGGCAGCCTCCTCCTCCAAGCTCAACCCGCCCACCCGCGTCACCCCGTTGACTGGATCGCTACCAGCAGCCCGAAAGCATGCCTCCGTCGACTCGACCTCAGCCAGCTGCAGGCACTCACAGTCCAGCCCGATCTCGCACCCGCAATCTGCACCGCGATCGAGAACTGGATCCTGTCCGTCCATCGCGCGCTTTCACTCAGCACTCCCCCTGACAATCCAGTCCGTCTTGAGCCCGATACGGAACAGGAACTCCCGGTGGATGCGATCGTGGTCCCCGGGTCCGCCCTGCTGTGGATCGTTCATCACACCGGCACCTCCCGCCTGCTCAACCAGGACTCGTTGAAGCTCAACCCGGGCTCCGCCCCCGTGGCTACTTCCGCCGATGCCTGGCTGCACATCACCGAACCAACAACTCTAGAAACGTCAACCACAGCCCAGCTCGCCGCCAGCAAGCAACTCCTTCCCGCACTCGATCATCTCAACACGCTCGCCAAGACCGCCTCGGTCCTGCTCGATTCCCACCGCCGGACCTCCACCCAAGAACAACTCGAGCGACAAAGCCGACACGAAGACCAAACACTGCAGCAGGCCCTGAGCAACCTCGCAGAACCCCTCTCTCCCTTAAGCAATCGCACCGCATCCCCGTCCGCCACTCCGGATCCATTGCTGGAAGCCTGCCGCCTCGTGTGCGGACAACTCGGCATCGACATCAACCCCGCCCTGAACCCTGCCCGCCATGGTCACGGTGCCGACCCCCTTCAGCAGTGGGCCCGCGCCGCCCGCATCCGCCTGCGACGCGTCACGCTCCGTCAGGACTGGTGGCTCCATGACAACGGGCCGATGCTCGCCTACACGCGCAAGGACCGCCACCCCGTCGCTCTCCTCCCCACCTCCCCCACCAGCTACGGCCTCGTCGACCCCACCACCGGCACGACCCGAAAACTGACCGCCGACCAGGCAAAGCAGCTCCACCCCACCGCCTACACGTTCCACCGAACGTTGCCTGACGCCGCCCTCAACGCCTGGCAAATCCTGCGCTTCACGCTCCAGAACACCCGGCCCGACCTCGTCATGCTCCTGCTCATGAGCCTCGCCGGAGGGGCCCTCGGCATGGTCATGCCGCTCGCCACCAGCCTGGTCATCGATGTCGTGATCCCCGGCTCGGTGAAATCCCAACTGCTTTTCGTCAGCCTCAGCCTGCTGGTGGCCGCCGCTGCCGGCGTGATCTTTGAACTCACCCGGGGCATCGCCCTCGTCCGCCTCGAAGGCAAAACCGATACCACTCTCCAAGGCGCCGTCTGGGATCGGCTGCTGAATCTCCCTCTTCCGTTTTTTCGCCGCTACACGGCCGGCGACCTAGCCATGCGCGCCAACGGCATCAGCACGATCCAGGAAATTCTCACCGGTGCGGTCATTACCTCAGTTCTCGGGGCGGTCTTCTCTCTCTTCAACTTCGCCCTGCTGTTCTACTTCAGCGGCAAGCTCGCCCTCATCGCCAGCGCCCTGGTCGCCGTCAACCTATCGGTCGTCACCGCCGTCAGCCTCCTCAGCCTCCGCCTGCAACGCCCCCTCTACGATACCCAGGGCAAAATCTCCGGCCTCGTCCTCCAGCTCATCACCGCCATCCATAAACTCCGCGTCGCCGGCGCCGAAGCCCGCGCCTACAGCGTCTGGGCCCGGAGCTTCGCCAAACAGAAGTCGCTGGACCTCCAGGTCACCCGCCTGAACAACAAGTTCACGGTCTTCAATGATGCCTACCCGCTCATCACTTCGATGTGCCTCTTCAGCGCCGCCATCTGGATAACCATTCCCGACCTCACCACCGGACGTTTCCTGGCCTTCGCCTCCGCCTTCAGCCTCTTCCTCTACGCCACCCTCGAGGCCGGCCAGGCCCTGCTGTCCGTGCTGCATGCCCTGCCCGTCTACGAACGCGCCAAACCGGTGCTGGAAACCCTCCCCGAAATCGATGCCCTCAAGTCCCCCCCGGGCCAGCTCCGTGGCCGCATCGAACTCAACCAGGTTTCCTTCCGTTACCAACCCGACTCCCCACCCGTCCTCCAGAATGTCTCGCTCCAAATCGAACCCGGTGAGTGCGTCGCCATCGTCGGCCCTTCCGGCTCCGGCAAATCCACGCTGCTCAGGCTCCTGCTCGGCTTCGAAAAACCCGAGGCCGGCTCACTGTCCTACGACGGCATGGACCTCGCCGGCCTCGATGTCCTCGCCGTCCGCCGCCAAATGGGCGTGGTCCTCCAAAACGGCAAACTCCTACCCGGGGATATCTACGAGAACATCGTCGGATCATCGCTCTTCACTCTCGATGACGCCTGGGACGCCGCCCGTCGAGCAGGACTCGAACCCGATATCCAGGCCATGCCCATGGGCATGCACACAGTCCTCGGCGAAGGTGGGGAAACTCTGTCCGGCGGCCAAAAGCAAAGGCTCATGATCGCCCGCGCCATCATCGGCAAACCCCGCATCCTCCTCTTCGACGAAGCCACCAGCGCCCTGGACAACCGCACCCAGGCCACGGTGACCCGCAACCTCGGCCAACTCGGCGCCACTCAGGTCATCATCGCCCATCGCCTCAGCACCATCATGAATGCCGACCGCATCCTCGTCCTCCAACAGGGCCGCATCGTCCAGACCGGCACGTATCAGGAACTCATCCAGCAGGCCGGCCCCTTCCAGGACCTCGCCCGCCGCCAACTCGCGTAGCTGTTCCGGATCGGACTGATCGGTCTGATCTGGCGGATCTGACAGATCTCCCCCTCCCTGCATCGCGCAACCGCCCATCCCTAGCCCCCAAATTCCAGCTCCTAACCCCTGCGCCCCGCGAATGCCCGGGCGCACCCTTCCCGCTCTGCGCTTTGCTCTTGGCCCTCAGCGCTCTGCGCTTCCCGCTTGCCGCTCCCCGTTCTCCCAACGCACCCACTCCACTTCGAAACGTTGATGGTCCGTCGGCAGCGGCTCGCCCTTGTAATGCGCCGCTATCTCTGACTCGCGATAGCCCCGCCGTTCCCCGGCAGAGTGTTGGCCGAACTCATCAGCGTTGATCCGCACGCCATATTCGAAGAACCGGCGTTTCAGACCCTGATGCCGGCAGACCTCGCCAAACATCGAATCTCCGCCGTTATGGCGCAGCTCGGGGATCGGCCAGTTCAACCGCTTCAGCACCGCGTGCTTCGCGCACCACCAGGCACCCTGGCAAAACGTAAACGTGTATGGCTTCCGCAGCTCCGGGTTGCACCACGGCTGTGTTTGAATCCAGTCCCACTGCCCACCGCGTGGCCGCACCCACCAACGCTGCCCCACAACATCGTTCGTCAGCGCTACCCGATGCACCCGCGGCCAAAAATCATCCTTCCCTTCCAAATACGAATCGTCGTCAAACCACATCACCAACTCCGCAGCCGGATGCACTTCGTCATACAGCATCCGCCGCATGGTCGGATACTTGAACACGTTATTCACCGGCAGATACAACTTCACCGGCAAACCCGTCTTCTCATGGGCCATGGCCGACCAGTAGTCCACCACCTGACGCAGCCTGACCGACGGTGCATGTACCGCGATGCGGAAATCCGCCACGACCTCCTTCAGGGCCTTGTCGTCGGAGTTCACCGATACCATGGAACGCAGGCAGCGACCCGCCACCTCAAACTCATCCCCATACACCAGCACATATACTGAAAACCGGTCCATCGTTACGTCTTTCGAACATCGGCCCACGCACACGAACACTCTACGGCAGGGGATACGGCCACTGACGGAAGCCCCGCGCATGCCACAACCGGACACTGCGTTGAATCCCGCTCGAGCCCAACACGACGTGTACGGGATCCAACGGCTCCACGCTCTCAAAAGCCCCCACCAGCTCTGGAGGCAAATCTCCTCCCTCCGCACCCTCACCCACAATCAGAGCATCCCAGCCTGCATGCCCCGCAGGTCCGCCCCAAATCCCGTACTGCGAATTGATCCGCTCAGGATTCTCCAGACGGTAAACCCGCGGCCGACCAGGCATGTAGTAGGCCAGCTGACTCGCCAGCTGCCGACGCGACGGCGTAATCACCAGCGTTTCTTCCGGACGCGGCAACCTCGCCATGACCTTCCCCACTTCCTCCCCCAGCTCCTTCCAACCCCGCAGCCGCTCGGTCGGATCTCCCTTCGCCCCGGCCAGTGGAGTCAGCCCCACCACAAAGACCGCCAGATACATCGCCACGGAGAAACCTACGGATACCCAAACCCCCCGTGCCAAAAACTTGCCCCACCGCTCCAGCCGCACGCTCACCGCCACCACTCCCTGCGTCCAGCCCCCCAGCAGCACAAACGCAGACACGTAGAAGACCAGTGGCCAGTTGGGATGCACCCGCTGCCACGTGCTCATCAAATGCACCACCAGCAGCATCGGCGCACAAAAGCACAGCAGGAAATGTTCGCGGCGGGTCACCTGCTTCCAACGCAACGCGGTGGACACCACTCCCGCCAGAAGCAGGAACCATAGCACCGGTGAACACAACGCCATCTGCGAACCCAAAAACTCAAACGGCCGTGCGATCATCTTGCCCAATCGCAGGTCAGGTTTCTCGAAGTGATACGCCGTGTGCGAAAAGGTGATCCAACCGTGCTGCGCGTTCCAGTAGACCACCGGCAACAAAAACAACAGGGACCCCAGCAGAATGACATACAACGAAGGCCGACGCAGACGTTTCCGGTCCTCCCGGCTCACCCCCAGAAACACCAGCAGCATCACCGGGAACACCAGCTGGATGGGTTTGCTCAAATACCCACACCCCAACGCCACCATCAACCCCAGCCCATCCAGCCACCCGCCCCGCTCACCCGCATTCAACCAACGCCACGCAAACAACAGGGCCAGGCTCCAACACAGAAACAACGGGGGATCAATCGTCAGCAGAATGCTCAATACCGCCGTGGCCGGCAGCACCAGAAACATCACCCCCACCCACACGGCCGACCGCGCCCCGTAAAGCATCCGCGTCAGCAGGAACATCGCCGCAACCCCCGACGCCGTCAGCAACACCGGCACCAGCTTGATCACGACGTAACTGTCGTTCCCCACCCAACCCGCGAACGCCATCAGCCACGCCACCATCGGCGGCTTGCTGTAATACCCCCAGTCCAGGCGCCGGCCCCAGTCCCAGTAATACGCCTCGTCCCCCGCAAAATCCAAAGGGAACACCACCGCAAACAAAACCCGCAAAACCAGCAGGATCCAGAACACCTGCCAAAAGTGCCGGGACCAGCCCTTCGAATCGGAATCCATAACGCTATTCAACCTCGTCCTTCCCCGACTTGAACTGCAGCTCATACAGCCGCCGGTAATGCCCGTCCTTCGCCAGCAATTCCTCATGCCGCCCCTGCTCCACAATCCTCCCCTGGTCCATCACCACAATCACGTCCGCATGACGAATGGTCGAAAGCCGGTGCGCAATACACAGGGTCGTCCTCCCCTTCATCAGCTCGGACAAAGCCGCCTGCACCGCACGCTCCGATTCGGTATCCAAAGCACTCGTCGCCTCGTCCAAAACCAGAATCGGTGCGTCCCGCAAAATCGCCCGCGCTATCGCCAGCCGCTGCCGCTGTCCACCGGACAGGTTCCCCCCGCGCTCGCCAATCACGGTGTCATAGCCCTCCTCGGCTTTCGTGATGAAGTCATGCGCATAGGCATGCTTCGCTGCCTGCTCAATGTCGTCGTCACCAGCCCCCGGCCGGCCATACCCGATGTTCCGGCGGATGGTGTCGTTGAACAAAATCGTTTCCTGCGTCACCAGCGCCACCTGCTCCCGCAAATCACGCCCCCGCACCTCACGCACATCCACCCCGCCGATCTGCACTGAGCCGGCATCCGCATCATAGAACCGCAGCAACAGGTTCGTCACCGTCGTCTTACCCGACCCGCTCTGCCCCACCAACGCAACCAGCTGCCCAGCCTTCACGGTCAATGAGAAATCCTGCAGGACAGGCTGTGACTCGTAGGCGAAGGTAACGTTACGAAACTCAACATCGGCCCCGGCCGCCTTTAGTTCCTTCGGCTGCTCAGGCTCACGCAGCTCCGGCTCCTGATCCAGCATCCCGAACACCCGCTCACTCGATCCGCGCGCCCGCACATATTCGTTGCCCAGCTTCACCACCCGCTTGATGTGGTCATACATCAGGAACAACGAAATCACGAACTGCAGGAATCCCGCAAACGTCACCTGCCCCTGGCGCAAAGCGATGTAGCCCAGTAATCCTGCCACCCCCACCGACCCCACAAACTCAATCAGCGGCCCGGGAATCTCCGAGGCCCGGATCACCCGCATAAACTGGCTGATGTAGTTCCGCGTCCGGCGGTCATGCTCCTCCACCACGACCGGCTCCAGATTGTAGGCCTTCACCACGCGCACCGATCCCAGCCCCTCATGCAACGTCTGCGATACCGCCGCAAAATTGGTCTGCGTCGCCTTCGCGCTCTTCCGCAGCTTCTCCGCAAAGAAGATCACCGGCCCGATGCAAAGCGGCAGCAGCACCAGCGCCATAAAGGTGAGCTTGGGTTGCGACACCACCAGCATGGTCGCAAACACCAGCAGCGCCACGGGATCACGCACCAGTGAAACAAAGGACTTCGAAAGCACCGAGTTCAGTGCGCTGATGTCCGACGTGATCCGCGCCAGCAACTCGCCGGTTGCGTGCCGCTGGTAAAACCGCAGGGGCATATCCAGAAAGTGGCGGAACAACCGGCTCCGCAAATCCCCGAGCGAACGCACCGCAACCCAGTTGATGAGATACTGGTTTCCGTAATTCGCCGCACCCCCAATCAACATGACCAGCGGCAATAAACTCACTACCGGAATCACCACCGACAGGCTCGGATCCAATGCCATCTGCTCCGCCGTCCGCTGCAACCAGTCCGCCGCACCCGGAGACCAATCCCGAATCCGCTCCACCGTGCGCGCAATCTCATCACCCCCCGCCTGCGGGAAGATCAGCGCAAACACCAGATACACGGAGAACACCAGCGCCGGATCCCGTAACCCAGTGATGATCCCGAGCATAATGCCCATGATCAGCCTGAATCGGTACGCCGCCGCCAAACCCCAAAGTCTCACCAGGAAGGAAATCATGCCGTCGCCGCGCAGTATGAAAACGCCCCCGAAACGGAAGCGAGGTTTTTCTAGGGTGCCGACGGAAAGTCAGCGCCCTTCATCGACCTCCACCAGGACAAGCCATGCAGCTGACGATAACGCCGCACCAGAGCTTCCCCATGAACTTCACCCTGAACCGGCGCACCGTCCCATGTCTGCATGGATCCCGGATCAGTCGCTGACAGGATGTAATCCAGCCCGATCACCGCCTCACAACCCAAACCCACCGGAC
Source organism: Verrucomicrobiota bacterium (assembly GCA_046047235.1). Taxonomy (GTDB): domain Bacteria; phylum Verrucomicrobiota; class Verrucomicrobiia; order Limisphaerales; family JAHDYP01; genus JBMTVN01. The sequence goes on from JBJOII010000022.1 coordinate 42,441, forward strand.
TCAGCTCGCCCGGATCCAGTATGTTCCGGCCAAAGGAGGCATAGGCAAACCCCTCAGGCGCCACCAGTTCCACCAGGGTCGGTACCATGTCCACATGGGAGCCTGCCAAAGCCGGCGGCCGCGCCACCCGCCCCAGCGCCGGACCATACA
>JBJOII010000023.1:0-38825 GCA_046047235.1 Verrucomicrobiota bacterium
GACAACGAGCAATGTGCGGGGGGGCTGGGGGGGCTGCTGTTGTGTGGGGTGGGGGGCGTTATCCGACATGGTGGATGCTGGCGTTGTCTGCTTCCTTCAACTTGGCTTTTGGTGGTGGGGTCAGTCATTTTGTTGTGACTGACCTACTGGCTGGCCGTATTCAAGCCATGTTGGGGATGGTAAAGGAAAGCTTAGGGCTCACAAGCGAAAATCCCCGGTGTGGGGTGTTGTGGGGCGCGTGGCGTTTCCCTTCGATCGGGTTCTTGGGGGAGGGGGGGGTTAGTCGGTTTGTCCGGCTGGCTGGCTGGTGGGGATGGAGAAGCGGACGATACCGGAGGGTTTATCTGACTGGGGGGGGAGGATTTGGATTTTTCCGGAGTGGGTTTCGGCGACTTTTCGGCTGACGACGAGGCCGAGGCCGAGGCCGACGTTGCGGGTGGTGAAGAAGGGTTCGGGGACACGGCGGGCTGCTTCGGGGGTGAAGCCGACGCCGTTGTCGCGGAATTCGAGGTGGATCCAACCCAGGCCGTTTCGGTCGGTTTCGTGTTCTACGTCGATTTCGATTCTGGGTTTAGTTGGGTTGGCTTGGAGGGCGTTGAGGAGGATTTCGGCGATGGCATGTCGGAGTGAGGCGCGGTCGCCTTCGAGCGGGGCGGCTTCACGAGGTGCGTTGAGTTTGAGCTGGGCGGCTTTGACCGGCTGGTATTTCTGGGCTTCCTGGTAGGCTTCCTCGATGAGGGCGTCGAGTTTGACGGGTTCCCGGATGGCGACTTGGTCGCGTGCGAGGTAGCGCATTTGGTTGACGAGGCGAGTTACGCGGCGGACGCCGTCGGCGAGGGCGGAGTCGAGGGAGGATCGGAACTCGGGGTCGTCGTATTTCCGGGCGAAGAGCTGCTGGTGGGTGGAGAGGGGGACCATGGCGTTACCGACCTCGTGGGCGAGGCGGTCGGCCATTTGGCGGACGAGTCGGAGGTTTGCGGTTTCGAGTTCGAGGCGGTGGAGTTGTTCTGATTGGGTATGGTCTTCGACGATGAGGAGGGCGGATGAGGGGAGTTGACCGTTCTGGCTTTGGACGGGGAGGATGGAGACGTGGTAGACGGTTTCGGGGGCGTCCTGGGGGCGGTATTTGAAGGGGGCGATACCGGCGCCGGATTTCAGTACTTGATAGACTTTGCTGCCGAGGGATTGGGGGAGGTCACTGAATTCGAGTTCGGAGTTGCGGCGGCCTTTACGTGCGAAGTAATGGCGTGCGGCTTTATTGGCATGGAGGATACTGAGGTTTCTGCCGACGACGATGCAGCCGCTGCTGAGCTGGCGGAGGACGTCCGCCATCATGTCGTTATTGGCGGAGAGCTGGTTATGGAGCCAGATATTTTTGACGGCGAGGCCGAGGGCTTCGAGGAGGTGGAAGACGAGTTCGAGTTCTGCGTTGGAGAGGGGGTAACCGGTTAGGCGGCCATCGAAGACGGCGAGGCCGACGAGGCTTTCGCGGTCGGGGACGGGGATAGCGACCTGGACGCCGAGGATTTCGAATTCCTTTTGGATGGAGGGGTCGGACTGGGCTTCGGGGCTATCTCGTCGGAGGAGGCGTCCAGTGCGGTATAGGTAGCCGCCTATGCCGCTTTCGAAGCTGAGTTTGAAGTGGTCGAGGAGGCCTTGGGGGAGGCCGATGGCGCAGGCGGAGTGGAGGAGGCGGGCTTCTTCACCCTGGGCGACATCGCCGAAAGTGGCTGGTGGTCGGCGGAGGAAGATGGCTGAGCGGTTGACGCCGAGGATTTCCCTGAGGTTCAGCAGGAATTGGCGGAGGAGGGCTTCGGCGCAGAGAGAGTGGCTGAGGATGGAGGAGAGGTCGCGGAGGGTATTGAGGGCGTTGGCGGCGAGCGGGTGATCGGCGGTATGTGGGGGAGGGGAGAAGGGTTGAGTGGTTGGGGGGGTGCTGTGGGGGCGGGGGATAGGGTGCGGGCGGTGATCTGCGGTTTGCCTGGTGGCTGGGGGTTCGGGTTTCCAGAGTCGGGAGAGGAGGGCGTGGATGACTTTGGGTTTTGGCGGTTTGGTGAGTACGTGTTGGACGCCTTTGGCGTAGGACTCCTCTTCCCACTCCCAGTCGCGGTCGGAGGTATAGACGAGGATGGGGGTATTGGGGAGGCGGCGGGTGACTTTTTCGACGATCCAGATACCGGGGAGCTGGCCTTGGTCGGCATCGATGATGCAGGCGTCGACGAGGGCTTGATTGAGGAGGGGTTCGGCTTCCTCGGCGTCGGTGCGGTGGATGACACGGACCTGGTCGGGGTCGACGGCCTGCCGCACTGCGTCGGCAGTGTCGGGGTGTGCGGCCAGAACCAGGATTGTTTTCATTACTCGGTCGCGCGGACCCGATTTAGTCCACGGGTGGTTGGCGGTGTTTCCGGATTTTTCGCGTGAACATGGTTACTTTCAGGTCTTGTGCCGGAGAGTGGCTGGCGCATTTTCGCCAGCCGACTTTTGGTCGCGCACGAGATATGCTGGTTTACATAACTCCATCCGGCCCAAATATCAACCTTCGAGTCGGGTCGGCGGGTCAGGTGCTCAGGTGGTTTTCGAAGGCCTTTTCGTTGTGGATGAGTTTTTCGAGGAAGAGCTGGTTTTCCTCGGCGAGGGAGAGTTTTCCGGGGTCGAGGGGGATATTGAGCACGAAGGTTGTGCCTTGGGACTGGCTGCTGCGGGCGATGATTTTGCCGCCGTGCTGGTGAACGATGAAGAAGCAGGCCATGAGTCGGATGCCGAATTCGCTGGGGCTGTCTGAGCGCACGTGGAAGGGGTCGAAGAGGATGCGTAGGGTTTCTTCGGGGAGTCCGGGGCCGTTGTCGGTGATTTCTATGCGCATGCAGGCCTGGTTGGTGTTTTGGAGGTCGGCGGTGGCGCGGACTTGGATAGTGGACTGTGGGGGGAGGGAGACGATTTCGTCTTCGATGAGCAGGTGGAAGAGGCGGCAGAAGCGTTTTTGGTCTACGAGCATTTCGGGCAGGTCCTGGGGGATATCATTGATGAGGGAGATTTGCTTTTTCTCGAGCTGGGGTTGGAGTTCCTGCCGGGTGGTTTCGACGAGGTTGTGGAGTTTGACGGGGTCTTTGAATTCGAAAGCGGGTGTTTCGGAGGCTAGCCAGAGGTCGCGGAGCATTCCATTGATATGACCGATTTGGCCGTGGACGCTTTCGAGGTAGGGGCCCCAGAAGTCGGGGTCCTTGAGGTTTTGGGTATTGAGGTTTTCGGCTTGGAGTTTAGCGGGGACGAGTTCGAGGAAGGTATTTACAGAGACGAGTGAATTTCGGATGTGGTGGCTGAGTCCGGCGGCGAGGAGGCCGAGGCTGAGGAGGCGGTCGGCGATGGTGAGGTTGCGGAGCATGTCCAGTTTTTCCTTGATGAGCTGGTCACGTTCACGTTGGAGGATATAGAAGTCGATGGCCCTACGGAGGAGGGTTTCAAGTTCGGGCGGGTTCCAGGGTTTATGGATATATTTGTAGATGGCGCCGGTATTGACGGCATCGACGGCGGCTTCCATATCGGCGTAGGCGGTGACGAGGATACGGAGGATTCTGGGCTGGAGTTTGCGGCTTTGTTCGAGCAGCCAGACGCCGCTTTGACCGGGCATACGCTGGTCGCTGAGGAGGATGGCGATATTGTCTCCCTCGTTTTGGATTAGTTCGAGGGCTTCGGAGGCGGAGCTGGCGGTGAGGATGGAGAAGGTGTGGGAGAAGGCGCGTTTAAATCCCTTGAGGGACATTTCCTCATCGTCGACGTAGAGGATTGTGTGTTTTTGGTAGTCTGCTGTGGGCTGCATAGTTTTGGGGGGTTAGGCAGTTTTTGCGGCGGGGAGGCGGATTTGCATTTCGGTGAGTTGTCCTGGTTTGCTGGAGACGGAGAGGTGGCCGTTGAGTTGTTGGATGATACGGTAACTGATGCTCAGGCCGAGGCCCAGGCCTTTGCCGACTTCCTTGGTGGTGAAGAAGGGGTCGAAGATTTTGTCCTGGATTTCGGGGGCGATGCCGGGGCCGTTATCGGTGACCGTGAGCAGGACGTCGTGGTCTTTGGGGAATGCATCGAGCCAGATCGTTCCGGGTTGTGTGGGGTTGGGGTTTTGCTTGATGGCGTCGACGGCATTCTGGAGCAGGTTGATGAGGACCTGGAGGAAGCGGTTACGGTCGGCCTGGACGTTCAGGTTATCGGGGATGCGGTTGACGAGTTGGATTTCGTCGCGGAGTTCGTGGCTGAGGAACCGGAGGGCGGTTTCGAGGGTGGTTTGGAGGTTGATGGTTTCGATGACCCCGCCGCCGGCGTGGGTAAACGAGCGGAGGTTTGAGACGATGTCGCGAACGCGGTTGAGGGCGGTTTCCATGTCGTCGAGGCATTCGACGACAGTGGGGCGGATGGATTCGGGCGTTTGGTCGGCGCTGCGTCTGAGGCTATAGAGGTTGGAGGCGGCGAAGTTGAGGGGGTTATTGATTTCGTGGATGATTCCGGCGCTGAGTCGGCCGAGGGAGGCGAGTTTTTCGGCCTGGACGAGTTGCACTTCAGTTTCCTTGAGTTGTTCGATCGTGGACTGGAGGAGTGTATTTTGGTCGGAGAGCTGGAGTTGGAGGACGTGATTCTGGATGAGGTTATGGACACGCACTTCGAGTTCCGTGATGGAGAAGGGTTTGGTGAGGAAGTCATTGGCACCGACTGAGAGTGCGGAGATTTTGGTTTCTTCGTCGGCGCGGGCGGTGAGCAGGACGATGGGCAGGTTCCTGGTGGTTTTCTGCTGGCGGAGGGTTTGGCAGGTCTGGATGCCGTCGAGTTCCGGCATCATCATGTCGAGCAGGATGAGGTCGGGGGGGGTGGAGAGGGCATGTTCGACTGCTTCGCGTCCATTGGAGACGGGGTCGACGGTATAGAAGCGGGACAGTTGGTGTTGGAGGAACCGGAGCATATCGGGCTCGTCATCGGCCACGAGGATGCGGTGTTGTGTGCGGCGGGAGGGAAGCGGGTTAGCGTTGGTTGTGAGGATATTGGGGGTGAGGGGGATGGCGGGTTTGGCGGTTGCTTGTTTGGCCAGTGCGGAGGGATTGGAGGCGGGGAACAGTTCGGCGCGGCGGTAGAGGTTTTCGAGCCATTTTTTATCGGGCGCCTCGTTGGGGGCGGATGTGGATGCGGGTGATTCGGCGGTTTCGGAGCTTTCGATCCAGGGGAGTTTGACTGTGAAGGTTGAGCCTTGGCCTTCGACGCTATCGACGGAGACAGAGCCGTCCTGGACTTCGGCGAGTTCCTTGACCAGGGCGAGGCCGATGCCTGCTCCCTGGTGTTTACGGCGGGCGGAGCTATCGGCCTGCCAGAACCGGCCGAAGACATTGGGGAGTTGGCTTTTGGGTATGCCCATGCCTGAGTCTTGGACGGCGAGGGTGAGCTGGTTTTTGTCGTGGGTTGCGATGAGGGCGACAGAGCCGTCTGAGTCGGTGAACTTGAGGGCATTGAAGAGGAGGTTCAGGAGGATCTTTTCGACTTTGTCGCGGTCGATCTGGGTGGAGCCCAGTTCCGGGGAGTATTTGGCGATGAGGTTGACCTTTTTACTTTGGGCGACGGGGCGCACGGCATTGAGGAGGCCATTGAGGTAGGAGCTGAGTTCGACGACTTCGCGGCGGACTTCCATGCGGCCGGATTCGAGGCGTACGAGGTCGAGGAGGTCATTGATGAGTTTGAGGAGGCGCATGCCATTGGCCTGCATGGTGGAGAGCAGGTCATGCGCTTCGTCGTCGTTTTGGTTTTTGGACTGGATGAGCAGATTTTCGAGGGGTGCCAGCAGGAGGGTGAGCGGGGTGCGGAGTTCGTGGCTGATATTGGCGAAGAAGTGGCTTTTGGCCTGGTCGAGTTCGAGGAGTTTCTGGTGGTTTTCCTCGAGTTCCTGTTGGTTTTGGTTGAGTTCGTAGCGGAGGGTGAATTCGCGCAGCCGGAGGCGGCTGAAGATGGTATTGCCGGCGACGACGATGATGCCGGTGAGGGCTATGAAGAAGAGGTTATTGGGGATCAGGCGGAGGTCTTCCTCGAGGGTTTGCTGGGAGTAGGCTTCGGACGGGGGGGTGAGGTTTGGGATGAGGGATTGGCTGGTGGAGGTGATGGGGGACGCTCCGGGGTTGCTGAGGTTGCTGGTGCGGTTTTTGACGTGTGCGGAGACGCCGAGGACATAGATGGCGAGGACGAGGGAGGAGGTGATGACGGACTCGCGGGTGCTCCAGTGGCCGACGGCACTGATGGCGAGGAGGACGAGGTTGAGTCCGGCGTAGTAGGGGGATCGGGGGCCTTCCGTGACATAGATCATGTAAGTCATGAAGAGCACGGGCAGGATGGGGATGGCGATGCCGACCCACTGGTAGTGTTTGCGGGCGAAGCGGGTGAAGTGGAGTCCCCAGATTCCACTGATGAGCAGGGAGCAGAGGAGACGGAGCCAGAGGAATTCGGAGGCGAGTTTTGGGTAGACGGTGAGGTCGAGCAGGACACCTGCGGGCATGAGGACGAAGACGAGGGCGCAGGCGAGTTTTCCGGTGCGGATACGGACGTTACTTTCGTCCTCGCGGTAGGAGGCGAGGAATTCGGGGGAGTGGATAGCTGCGTCCTTAGCTGTCATGGGCTTTGGTGATTTCGAGGAAGAGGTTGGTGCCGCTTTCCTCGGTAATGACGCGGCTTTCGGTATTGGGGTTTTGCGGGGCCAGTTGCAGGAAGTCACTGGCATCGCGGTAGATCAGGTTCCAATCGAGGAGCAGTTCCATGCTGCCGCGGTTGGGGTTAGTGGGGGAGACGTTGGTGCAGAGGAAACTGCCTCCTGGGCGGAGGGAGCGGCAGCCCAGATCGATGAACTGGCGGCAGGTGGGGGCGGTGAGGTAGTCGAAGAGTCCGGCGCAGTAGACGAGGTCAAAGTCGAAGTGGGATGCGAGTCGTCTGCCGCTGGTGGCGTCCCTGAGGATATCGCGCATGGAGCGTTGAAGGAAAGTGAGTCGGGAGGATCGGTTATGGCGTGCGGCTTGGGACTGGATGGATTCCCTGGCGTGTTCGAGTGCATCGGCGTCCATATCGACGAGAGTAAAATCGACGTTGGAGCTGATGGGGGATTGGGCGATGAAGTTGGACACTTCCCGTGCGGGGCCGCAGCCGATGTTATAGATTTGGGCGCGGCGGCCATAGCGGGCGGCGTTGGATGCGGTATTGATGAGAGTTTGGGTGAGGAGTTCGATGCGGGCGCGGTGTCCTCGGGCGGAGGCTTGTTGCAGGAGCCAGACATTGAAGATTTGGGCGAAGAGGGAGGTGCCGCGGCAGGGGTCACTGAGCATCATGTCGACCATGGCGTAGTCGCCGGCGTAGCCGAGCGGTTTCGCGTAGGTGCGGTGGGCGAATGGGGCGGCGAGGACCCAGGGGTGGAGCCGTTGCTGGCTATATTGGCGGTAGAGGGGGAGTGCTTCGCGGGGGAGAGTGCGGAAGTGTTGTTCGAAGCGTTCGAACAGGTCGTTGAGTGCGGCGGTGGTCTGGGGGGCGACGGAGCGGGCTACATTACTTCTCCAGGAGGGGCTATTTTGGGCGGTGGGGCTGGAGGCGGCGAGTTCCATCTGGTCGGTCCATCCCTGGAGGTCGGAGAGGAAGGCGACCAGGTCTGCTACGATGACCTTGAATTCCGGGTCGATGTGCCGGTTTTTTTGGCGATCGTTGAGGAAGCTTTTGAAGAGTGCATCGTAGGGTTCGTCGCTGGAGAGGGCGGCGAGGTATTCCACGGTGAACAGGCTGGGGTCGAGCTGAGCTTCGAGGCGGTGGCAGCCGCCTTCATCGACGAGGCTGGTGATGGTGGCCTGGCCTTCGTAGGCGAGTCTGCCTCCGGTGTGGATTTGGAGGCTGGGCAGGGACTGGGACAGCCGGACGGGCGGTGTGGGGTCGTAGATGTCGAAGACGGCGGTCAGGCGGGTCAGGCGGATGAGCCTGCCGTTGAATGCGCCGTCGGTCTTTTTGCCATTTGAGACGGAGTCGTCGGTTTCGATGCCGCGTATGTCCATTGGCGTGCTGTGCTGAGTTGGCCGCTTACCGGGGCGGGTAATGGGAGTTGATGGGGTTGGGGCCTTTCGTCGTGCTGTTGTCTACTGTAGCGATGGCGGGCTTCAAAGCAGAAACTGTGATTTCGGGTGGGGTTGGGGGTGTGGGGGTGGGTGGACATTTTCCTTGTGGTTCCGAGCGGTTGTTCCGCTAATAACGTGCACTCGATTATGATACGTCATCACGTTACTGGATTGTTGCCGGTGGTAGGGATTGCGGTGCTTGGGGGGGCTCAGGCTGTTGCCGGGGGATTTCGCATTGGATCCCATGATGCTGCGGCGAGTGCACGCGGCGAGGCCTTTGCGGCCACGGCGGACAATCCTTCGGCCATTTACTACAACCCGGCGGGCATAACACAGCTGGAGGGGCATCAGGTCCGGGTTGGGGCCTATGGGTTGAAGGTGGATGCTGAGTTTAACGATTCAGTTTCGAATGGTAAGGACCAGTTTTTGGTGCCGCAGCTGTATTACACCTATAATCCGGAGAAGCTGCCGGTGGCGTTTGGGCTGGGTTTTTATTCTCCTTATGGTTTGAGCAGTGAGTGGCCGGAGGACAGTGGTTTCCGGTCGGTGGCCATTGAAGGCGACTTGAAGTACTGGACCTTGAATCCGGTGGTGGCGTGGGAGATTGCGCCCGGGTTGTCGCTTGCTGCCGGGCCGACCCTGAACTATTCGCGGGTGGACATTCGGCAGGGGGTGTTGCCTTATGCGATGGCGGGTGGGATGGACTATGTTCGCTTTCAGGGTGACGGGACGATGGTTGGCTTTAGTGCCGGGTTGCTTTGGCAGCCGCACGAGCAGATCAGTTTTGGTCTTTCTTATCGCAGTGAGACCATAGGGAACTATGGGGGCTCGATGGAGACGACGTTCCATCCGGCTTTGGGGGTTATTCCTCCTGCTGAGTTTGACTCGGAGGCTGACCTGGTGTTTCCGCAGAATGTGGTCTTTGGGATTTCGTTTCGTCCCACGGAGGACTGGAACTTTGAGGTGAACGTGGACTGGACGGACTGGGATCGGGTGGACACGTTGGAAGTGACGGGGTTGCCTCCGACGACGTTGGATTGGGAATCGAGTTTCTTTTATGAGGCGGGCGTGACGAGGCGGCTTTCTTCGGAGTGGTCTGTGAGTGCTGGATACATTTACAACCAGAGCTGCATGCCGGATGAGAACTACACGCCGCTGGTGGCGGACTTGAACCGGCATTTTGGCAGTGTGGGGGTGAACTATGATGGGGAGCACTTTGGGGTGAGTCTGGCTTATCAGTTTGGGTATGGGCCGGAGCGGGAAGTGAGGGGCAGTGCCATGACGGCTGTGGGTGAGTCTGCTGACGGCGAGTATTCCTTCATGAGTCACGGGATACTGCTTTCGGCGGGTTACAAGTTTTAGGACAGGCTGGCTTTGACCGACCCGATACCAACACTGCGGGGTGAGGGGGCGAGCAGGTTGAGCGCCGACGAGCTCGGGTTTCATCATTTGCTCAGGTCGGCGGCGGAGCCTGGCGTTTTGCTGGCGACGGCTGAGGGTCGTGTGGTGCACGGCAACCACGCTGCCGGGGGCATGCATTTGGTTGGGGAGGACGGCTTGTTGGTGAGCGAATTGTTGGATTGTCTGGAGCGGTTTTCTGCCGGGCAGCCCGGGGCGGGGGAGAGCGTGGTTTCGTTGAACCGGGGAGCTGTTGGGGAGGGGCAGTTGATTTGGGTCAACATCTTTCCGGTTGAACGGGAGGGGGGTGGGTTGTTGGTGCTGACGCTTCACGATCTGCGGGTAGCCCGGGATTTGGAGGTGCAGACCTCCCGGTCGCAACAGTTGGCGAACTTGGGTTTGCTGTCGGCCGGGGTGGCTCATGAGGTGAAGAATGCGCTGGTTGCGGTCAAGACCTACACGGACTTGCTGCTGGAGAAGCAGCCGGAGAACGACTCGGCCTTGCTGGTGAGGCGTGAGGTGGGGCGAATTGATTCGCTGATTGGGCAATTATTGCAGTTGGCAGGGCCGGGGCAGCGGGTCGAGGCGGGTTTGAGTTTGCATGAGGTTTTGGAGCATGCTCTGCGTCTACTTCAGCCCCATATGCGGGATCGGAAGGTGGAGCAGGTGCTGGTTTTGGGGGCGAAGGTGGACGGGGTTTGGGGTGATTCCAGGCAGTTGCAGCAGGCATTCCTGAACCTCTTTTTCAACGCGATAGAAGCGATGGAGGGTGGGGGGCGTCTGGTGGTGCGGACGGAGCTGGTTTTGGCGACCGAGCACATTTCGAAATTTGATCCGGGCAGGAGGGAGCAGCAGATTCAGGTTGAGATTCAGGATAGTGGTCCGGGGATACCTGAGGAGGAGGTTGACCGGTCATTTATGCCTTTTGTGACGACGAAGCCGAACGGGACCGGGCTGGGGCTGGCTATCACGCGGAAGATTATTGCTGAGCATCGGGGGAGGATCAGTGTGGAGGGCCGGCAGGGTGAGGGGGCTTTATTTCGGGTGATCCTGCCATTGTTGCGAGGTTCTTGAGGGAGGTGGGGCTGGTCGGTTTCCTGAGCGATTGGGCATGCGATGCGCATTTTGGTATTGAGCGACATTCACTATGCATCTCCGGCTGAGCGAGTGCGGAGAGGTTATGAGGGGGCGGCGGTAGGGTCGGGGTGGCGGAGGAGGTTGTTGGAGGCTTATCGTTACCATGTATGGTTGCGCGATCCTTTTGCGCACAACGGTTTGCTGGATCAGTTTATGGACGTGGCGGGGCGGGCGGACCTGGTTGTTGCCAACGGGGATTTTAGTTGTGATTCGGCCTTTATTGGGGTGAGCGATGATGCGGCTGCTGAGAGTGCCCGGACGGCTTTGACCAAGTTGAGGCGGGTTTATGGAGCGGGTTTCGAGGGGGTAATTGGCGACCATGAGCTGGGGAAGGTCAGTTTGGCTGGGGGACGGGGCGGGTTGAGGCTGGCCAGTTGGTATCGGTCAGTAGGCGAGTTGGGTTTGGGATCGCTTTGGCGACGTGAGTTAGGTGGTTGTGTGATTTGGGGGCTGTGTTCATCGTTACTGGCGCTTCCGGTGTATCTGCCTGAGTGTTTGGAGGAGGAGCGTGATGAGTGGTTGCGGCTCAGGCGGGATTATATCGGGGAGCTGGAGCGTCGGTGGCTGGAGGAGGATCAGGGGAAGCCGTGGGTGCTGATGCTGCATGATCCGACTGCGCTGCCATTTCTTGGTGCTTTGCCTGCCATGCAGTCGAGATTCGGGCAATTACAGGCTACGATCATCGGGCATTTGCATTCGCCGCTGGTGTTCTGGAAGAGCCGGATGCTTGCCGGTTTGCCTCCGATCCGGTTTATGGGGACAGCCATTCGGCGGATGACGGAGGCCTTGAGTCGGGGGCGGGCGTGGCGGCCTTTTCGTGTGAGGCTATGTCCTTCCCTGGCGGGCATTGAGTTGTTGAAGGATGGGGGTTATCTGGACATCACGATGGCGGGGGCGGGTTTGGACATTAAGGCTTGTCCGATTTTGCGCTAGAGGTGGCAAGATTGTATCGGGGTGTGGGGGGGGTGGGGTGTGTGGTTTTGCCGATTCTACGCTTGAACTGGGAGAGGGGGGGATTTTCAGCCTGAAATCGTCCCAAAAGCCTTTGCAGGCTGTTCATTTGCGTGGTAGATAACCTCCCGCTGTCAACTCCCATTCAAGTGGCGTGGGTTTGTGCAGGGTAATCCGTTCTAATCAGAGGAAAAAGCGAATGAGCAGCAAGAGTATCAAGCTGGATCTGGATGGCAAGGTGGCCGAACTGCCGGTGGTTATTGGCACAGAGAACGAGCATGCGATTGACATCAGTTCCCTGCGTGCGCAGACGGGCTGGATTACCCTGGATGACGGTTATTCGAACACGGGTTCGTGCCAGAGCGAGGTGACTTTCATTGATGGGGAGAAGGGGATTCTGCGATATCGGGGCATACCGATTGAGCAATTGGCCCAGCACAGTACTTTTGTTGAGACGGCCTTTCTGCTGATCAACGGGCATTTGCCGACCACGAGCGAGTTGAGCCGGTTTTCTGACCAGCTTACAGAGCATGAGTTGATTCACGAGGACATGAAGTATCATTTTGAGGGATTTCCCTCGAATGCGCATCCGATGGCGATCTTGTCTTCGATGATCAACGCCACGAGTTGTTTTTATCCGGAGTGCATGTCCTCGTATGATCCGGCTACCTTTGACGTTGAGGCGACGCGTTTGATTTCCCAGGTGCGGACCATTGCTGCGTTTGCGTATCGGAAATCCCGGGGGCTGCCGATCATCTATTCCAAGCCTGTCTACAAATATACGGCGAACTTCCTGCACATGATGTTCTCCCAGCCGTATGCGGATTACGAACTGAAGCCTGAGGTAGTTAAGGCATTGGATTTGATTTTCCTTTTGCATGCCGATCACGAGCAAAACTGTTCTACGGCCACGGTGCGGATGACGGCATCGAGCAAGGCGAACCTTTTTGCGAGCTGCGCGGCTGGTGTGTGTGCTTTGTGGGGGCCTTTACATGGAGGAGCCAATCAGGCTGTGATTGAGATGCTGGAGGCCATTCATGAGACGGGGGATGATGGCAGCAAGTTCATTGAGGCTGCGAAGGACAAGAACAGTGGCAAGCGTTTGATGGGTTTTGGTCACCGCGTTTACAAGAATTACGATCCGAGGGCGAAGATCATCAAGGAGCAGTGTGACAAGATCCTGAAGGTGATGAAGATTTCGGATCCGCTTTTGGACATTGCCAAGAAGCTGGAGGAGGCGGCTCTGCAGGACAGTTATTTTGTGGAGCGGAAGCTGTATCCGAACGTGGACTTTTACAGTGGCATCATCATGCGGGCGATTGGAATTCCGGTTGAGATGTTCACGGTAATTTTTGCTATTGGCCGCATGCCAGGTTGGATTGCGAATTATCTGGAGATCAGCAAGAACCCTGGCGGGCGGATTTACCGGCCGCGGCAGGTGTATACTGGAGCGACCGAGCGGCCGTATGTGCCGATGGCGGAGCGCGGTGAATAGGGCTTTTCGGGGCGGGGTGGCTGTTGGGGGGGGGTGCGGGTCCGGGTGAGTGCGGGTGTTTATGAGTCATAAGACACTGGATACGCATCAGAAGGCGTTGCACGTCAATCTGGATCCCACCAAGTATGGCGCGTTTGCCGAGATTGGTGCGGGTCAGGAGGTGGCGCGTTGGTTTTTCCGCGTAGGCGGGGCGGCGGGGACGGTGGCGAAGTCCATGTCGGCTTACGACATGACGGTGAGCGACGCGATTTACGGCGTGACTGACCGATATGTAAGCCGGGCCCGTTTGGTCCAGATGTTGGATCACGAGTATGGTTTGCTGGTGGAGCGGTTGGGGCCTGGGCGTGGTGAGGGGACGCGTTTTTTTGCATTTGCGGATACTGTAGCGGCGAGGAGTTACTCGCGTCGGGACGAGACCCATGGGTGGATGGGTATTCGGTTTCAGACTTCGCCCGGGGGTGTGTTTTCCCAGATTATTGTTCATGTGGCCATGCATGAGCGGGAGGCGGTGGCTCAGCAGGAGGCTTTGGGGATAGTTGGGGTGAACCTGATTTATGGCGCTTTGTATTTGAACCATGATCCCGGGGCGTTGCTGCGTTCCTTGATGGACAATCTGACGAGCGAGCGGGTGGAAGTGGATATGGTGAAGGTTGAGGGGCCGGCTTTTGAGGGGATTGACAATCGGGCATTGAGTGTGGAGTTGGTGCAGAAGGGTTTGGCGCAGGCCACGATGTTTACGTCCAAGGGGGAGGTGGTTCAGGCGGCTGAGGTGCTGTATCGGAAGCCGATTCTTGTGGTGCGGGGCAGTTTTCGGCCGATTACGAACGCGACGGTAGATTTAGTGGAGAGTGCGCGCCGGCAGTTTGCGGCTGAGCCATCGGTGGGGGGGCAGGAGGTGGTGGTTTTGACCGAGATGACCTTGAGGCATTTGGCAGAGGATGGGGTGATTGATCCGCGGGATTTTTTGGATCGGGCGGACACCTTGGGGGCATTGGGTTACAACGTGCTGGTATCCAACTATGCGCGGTATTTTCGGTTGGCGGCCTATTTGGTCTCGAACAACAAGCAGGCTGTGGGTGTGGCGATGGGGGTGAGGCGGTTCCGTGAGATGATGGATGAGGGGTATTACAGCGATCTGGCGGGGGGCATTCTTGAGGCGTTTGGGCGCATGTTTAAGAACGACTTGCGGCTTTACATCTACCCGGTCCGGGAGGGTGAGGGGGCGGAGTTGGTGACTTCGGAGAATGTGGATGTGGCTTCGCATTTGAAGCATTTGCGCTCCCATCTGCTGAGCAATCGGCATGTTGTCGACATCCCCGATTACGATCCGCAATACCTGAGCATTTCTGCCCGCGATATTTTGAATCGGATCCGGAGCGGGGATTCCTCCTGGGAGAGCATGGTGCCGGAGAAGGTCGTGGGGCTGATCCGTGAGCGCGGGCTGTTTGGTTGTCCTGCTTGAGCGGAGCGATCGGCTGGAGCGGGGTGGGGTGGAGTTGATTTATGAAATGGAGTGTCTTTCTGGCGTGGGTGTTTGTGGCCGCGTCCGAGTGCTTGACCGTTGATGCCACTGGGATGCTGGTTCCATCCGGCTTGCGCTGCGAGTATTTGGAGGAGCCGATGGCTGTTGAATCTGCTCGTCCGCGGCTTTCGTGGTCGTTGCGGGCGTTGGAGGATGCAACGGGTCGGGAGCTGGAACAGAGTGCCTATCAGGTTGTGGTGTCGGCGACCGAAGCCGGGTTGTTGGGCGGGGGAGCTGAGCTTTGGGATTCGGGGAAGGTACAGAGTTCTGAGATGGCGCAGATTGCCTATGGGGGGAGGACTTTGGCAGCGGGGGAGGAGTGTTGGTGGCGGGTTAGGGTATGGGATGGGGAGGGGGGGGTATCGGGTTGGAGTGAGCCGGGTCGGTGGTGCATGGGTTTGATGGGGGCGGCATCGCTGCGGGCTGAGTGGATCAGCTATCGGGACAACACTCCGGTGCATGCCTCGAGGGAGGAGCTCTATTTGCCTGCTGCGAGGCACTATCGGAAGGAATTTACGGGGGGGCGAGGGGTCCGTCGTGCCGTGGCCTATGTGTCGGCGTTGGGATTGGTTGATCTTCACCTGAACGGGCACCGTGTGGGGGAGGGTTATTTTGAGCCGGGCTGGTCTGATTATCACCGGCGCGCGTATTACCGGGCGCACGATGTGACGGGGATGGTTCGTGAGGGGGGGAACTGTATTGGGGCGGTGGTGGCTGAGGGCTGGTATTCGGGGTATGTGGGTTATGGGTTGCTGGTGGGTTATGGTCCGAACCGGGCGGGGCGTTATTTTTACGGGAAGACGCCGGCATTATGGGTGCAGTTGGAGGTGGAATATTTGGATGGGAGCCGGGAGGTGGTGGTGAGTGATTCGAGCTGGCGGGTGACTGGGGACGGTCCGATTCGGGAGGCGGACCTGCTCATGGGTGAGTCCTATGATGCCCGGCGCGAGTTAGGCGGCTGGGATCTTTTCGGGTATGACGATGGGGGGTGGAATGCGGCGCTTCAGGCCGGGGAGAATGGGGCGGTGGTGGTGGTGTCGCATGACAATCGTGGACGGCGCGAGGTGGACTTGGGTTTTCGGGAGCCGCTGGTGATGCAATCGTACATGGCGCCGCCGATCCGTGTGACT
Source organism: Verrucomicrobiota bacterium (assembly GCA_046047235.1). Taxonomy (GTDB): domain Bacteria; phylum Verrucomicrobiota; class Verrucomicrobiia; order Limisphaerales; family JAHDYP01; genus JBMTVN01. The sequence continues at coordinate 15,739 of JBJOII010000023.1, forward strand.
CAGGAGTTGAAGGCGCGTGGTGTTGCCGAGCCTGAGCCTGGCGTGTATGTGGTGGATTTGGGCCAGAACTTTGCCGGGGTGATACGGCTTAGGCTGCGTGGTGAAGCGGGGCAGCGGGTGAGGTTGCGCTATGGAGAGATGCTGCATGCTGACGGGCGTTTGATGACGGAGAACCTGAGGCGTGCGCGTGCGACGGATTACTACACATTCCGCGGGGATCCCCGGGGTGAGGTTTGGGAGCCGAGGTTTACCTATCATGGGTTTCAGTATGTGGAGATTACCGGGCTGAAGCGGGCTCCGGACCCGGATGCTGTCACTGGGTTGGTGTTGCACAACGACACCCCGCTGGTGGGGGAATTTGAATGTTCCGACGAGGTATTGACGCAATTTTGGAAGAACACCCAATGGACCCAGCGGGCGAACTTCATTGAGATGCCGACTGATTGTCCCCAGCGCGATGAGCGTTTGGGGTGGATGGGAGACGCTCAGGTCTACGTGCGTGCGGCGACGTATAATGCGGATGTGGCGGCGTTTTTCACCAAGTGGCTGGACGACGTGGAGGAGGCGCAGCGTGAATTCGGGGCGTATCCGGATTATTGTCCCTATCCGATGGGGCATGGTGCGCCGGGGAAGACGTTTGGAACTGCGTGGATGGATGCCGGGGTGATTTGTCCATGGACCATTTGGCAGGTGTATGGGGATGTCGGGGTCATTGAGCGGCACTGGGATTCGATGCGGCGTTTTATGGATTGGCGGCAGGCGGTGATGAAGCCCGGGGGCTTGGGGGTATCCATAGGGAACGACTGGGGGGATTGGTTGAACGTGAACGAGAGCACACCGATTGAGTATGTGGACGTGTGTTATCATGCGTTGACGTGTCGGATGATGATGGAGATGGCGGCGGCGGTTGGGCGGGAGGTTGAGGCGGCGGATTATCGCGATCGTTTGGCGATGATCCGGCAGGCATTTAACCGGGAGTATTTGTTGGGCGACGGCAGGCTGAAGGTGGAAACCCAGACGGCTTATGTTTTGGCGATATGGGTGGGTTTATTACCGGAGGATCAGGTTGGGCCGGCTGCGATGCGATTGGCAGGCAGGATTGAGACGAACGGGTTTCGGATGGCCACCGGCTTTTTGGGCACCAAGCCGTTGCTGCCGGTCTTAACCTCGACAGGGCATCATGATTTGGCGGTGGGTTTGTTCCAGAGCCGGGAGTTTCCGAGTTGGGGTTATGAGGTGGTGAACGGGGCAAATTCCGTCTGGGAGAGATGGGACAGTTACACCTTGGAGCATGGGTTTAACGGGCAATCGGGCAACCAGAACGCTGCGATGAACAGCTTCAGTCATTACTCCTTTGGGGCGGTCACGGAATGGATTTTTCGGGATTTGGTGGGAATAGACACTGACGGTCCGGGTTTCAGGGGGCTGGTGTTACGGCCGGGTGTTCCCGGGGAGAATGTGCCGGTGCGGAAGGGGGTTGAGCCGTTGAGCTGGGTGAAGGCTTCCTATGCTTCACCGGGGGGCATGGTGCGGGTGGAATGGAAGAAGGAGGGGCGCTGGCTGGAGTATCGTGCATCCATTCCGGTGAACACCCGGGCAACCCTGTATTTGCCTGGGCGTGACAGTCGGGCTGTGGAGATCCGGCTGGGTGAGGGAGAGATCCTGCGCGAGGAAGCCGGGAAAGTGGTCGTGCGGCTTCACTCGGGGGATCATGAGTTGAGGACGGAGTTAGGTGAGGGCTATTAGTCAGTCTCAGGGGACAAAGAAGGGTCGACACGTCGATGTCCGGCTCGCATGATGTCTCGAATATTCAGCAGGACAGATCCATGAGAACCTTATTGATCGGGGTAGACAGCGGGACGCAATCCACCAAGGCGCTGGTGGTGGATGCGCGCACCGGTGCGGTTGTGGGGGAGGCATCACGGGCTTATGGGTTGATTGGCGGACTGGCGCCGGGAGCCAAGGAACAGGATCCGGAAACCTGGAAGAAGGCGACCAAGGCTGCGATTCGTGAGGCGCTGAAGCAGGCCAAGGCTGCTGCAGGCGAGGTGAAGGTTATCGGGGTGAGTGGGCAGCAGCATGGTTTCGTGCCCTTGGACAAGGCTGGGCAGGTGATCCGGCCGGCCAAGCTCTGGTGTGACACGGCGACTGCGGAGGAGTGCGAGCTGATTACCAAGTCCGTTGGGGGGCAGAAGGCGGTCTTGAAGGCGATGGGCAATGCGGTTTTGCCGGGGTTTACCGCTTCCAAGATTCTCTGGTTGAAGCGGCATGAGCCCAAGAATTTCAAGCGGTTGGCGACGGTGTTGTTGCCGCATGATTACCTGAATTACTGGCTGACCGGACGGGCTGTGATGGAATATGGGGATGCGAGCGGAACGGCCTTGTTGGATGTGCGGAAGCGGCGATGGGCCACGAAGTTAGTGGAGGCGGTATATGCGGACCTGGCGGACAAGCTGCCCCCGTTGATTTCGAGTGACCAGCCGGTGGGGCATCTGCAGGCATCGACTGCGAAGGAGTTGGGATTGTCCACCGACGTGCTGGTGAGCGCGGGTGGGGGGGACAACATGATGGGTGCGATCGGGACGGGAAATACCCGGCCGGGGGTTATTACTGCGAGTTTTGGGACCAGCGGGACGATCTATGCTTGTTCCGACAAGCCGATTGTTGATCCGCAGGGGGAGATTGCGGCGTTTTGTGATTCGACGAACCGGTGGTTGCCTTTGTTGTGCACGATGAACGTGACCGTGGCGACTGAGATGGTGCGGCAGGATTTTGGCTGGGACCATGCGAAGTATGAGGTGCAGGCGGCGAAGGCGCCGGTAGGGAGCGATGGTTTGGTGATGCTGCCCTATTTTGAAGGAGAGCGGACGCCGAACGTGCCGGACGGCACCGGGGTACATCTGGGTGTCACGGGGCGGACGTTTCGCTCCCGGCATTATGCGCGGGCGGCGATGGAGGGGGTGACTATGGGGATGAACTATGGACTGCGCCGTTTGGCTGAGCTTGGCGTAAAGCCGAAGCAGATTCGTGCGACGGGTGGGGGTGCGAAGTCGAAGCTTTGGCGCCAGATCATGGCGGATGTTTTCAATGCGGAGGTGGTGACCTTGAAAGTGGGTGAGGGTGCGGCATATGGAGCTGCGCTTCAGGCCTACTGGTGTTGGCGCCTGAGCGGTGGCGAACGCGTTGATATTTCGGATGTAACCGACAAGTTTGTGAAACTGAACCGGGCGGAAACTGCTAAACCCAAGGCAGAAAACGTCCGAGTTTATGAACAGATGCAGGAAATTCAGGATGCCATGTCAGCGGCGCTTCGCGGGGTATTCAAGCTGCACCGTCGGTTCGTAACACGGTAGGTTGATTTTGCCCCGGTGAAGGGGCACTTTTAGATGCTAGATCAGAACGTATGAAACTCGTGCTGACCCCCCATAACATAACCCTGACCAAAGCCATTGAGGACCATGTGATCTCCCGTTTGGAGAAGCTGGACCATTACGATCCGCGGGCGATTGACGCCCGGGTGACTTTGGAACTCGACCACAAACGCGCACCGGAGAAGCAGTTTATCTGTTCGGTGCGGCTGGCAGTTCCGGGTCCTGACTTGTTCGCGGAGGACGCGGAGAACGACCTCTATGCTGCGATTGACCTGGTCATGAAGAAAATCGAGCAGCAGATCCGCAAGCGACACAACAAGCGCAAGGCGGAGAAGCACACGCAGGCTGCGCTACACAAGCGCAAGCAACAGGATGAGGCCTTGTAGGCCTTGGCGTTCAGGCCTCTCTCAAATTGGGAGGGGTGTTGGCGGTCCTAATTCAGCGAAGGCATTGCCCGGGACGATGTTTTGTCCCGGGCCTTTTTCGTATGGGCGGTGGATTGGGGTGGTTTTAGTATCGGTTGATGGATGTGCTGCGGGCGGTTGAAGATGATCACGAGCGAGCCAGGTGATAACGGGGTTGTCCTATACCGGGCAAAGTGGTTGATGCCCATGTGCAGTCCGGTGGTGGAGGACGGTGCCGTGCTGGTGGCTGGCGGGGTGATTCGGGAGGTGGGGCGCTGGCGTGATTTGAGAGCAGGTCACACGGTGGACGTGGAAGATCTGGGGGAGGTGGTGGTGGTGCCCGGTTTGATTAACGTTCATGCCCATCTGGACTATTCCGGGATGGCGGGGCAGCTTCCTGCACCGCGTCATTTTCCTGATTGGATCAAGGGCATTCTGGCGCTCAAAGCGGAGCGCAGTTACACGGAGTATGCTGAGGAGTGGTTGCAGGGCGCGCGCATGCTGTTGAAGCACGGGACGACGACGGTGCTGGACATTGAGGCGGTTCCGGAGTTGTTGCCTGAGGTTTGGAGTTCGACCCCGTTACGAATTTGCTCCTGTCTTGAGCTGACTGGAGTGCGTAGTGGGAGGGATCCGGAGTCCATGGTGGCGGAGGCGGTTGATTGGGTGGAGGGGTTGCCGTTGGGCCGGTGTTGGGCGGGATTGTCTCCGCATGCTCCCTATTCGACCAAGGCGGCGTTGTTGCGGCACAGTGCGCGAGTTGCCCGGGAGCGTAGTTGGTTGGTGACGACGCATGTGGCGGAGTCGGTTGAGGAATTCGACATGTATATGCGGGGTGGGGGTGCGATGCACGACTGGTTGAAGTTGAGTGGTCGAGACATGTCGGATTGCGGAGGGCATTCGCCGGTGGCGTGGCTTGCGGAGCAGGGGGTATTGGGGGGGCGGTTTATTGCGGTGCACGCCAACTATCTTGCGCGGGGGGACGCCGAGCTTCTGGCGAGGCATGGCGTGGGTGTGGCGCATTGTCCGCGCAGCCATGCCTACTTTAGTCACGCGCCGTTTTCATATGGCTTGTTGAGAAAGCATGGTGTGGGGGTAGCGTTGGGGACCGACAGCCTTGCTTCAGTTCGCTGCAGCATGAGGACGCCGGCGGAGCTGGATTTGTTTGAAGAGATGCGAGGTTTTGCAATGGCGAATCCGGATGTGGGGCCGGAGGAGATTTTGGGGATGGTCACCACTGAAGCGGCCCGCATGTTGGGGCGGGAGAGTGAGTTGGGAGCGTTGGGGCGAGGGCTTTTGGCTGACATGGTGGTGGTGGACGTTGGTTCCGGGGGCGGCTCCGTGGCTTCGGCTGTTTTGGAGCATCGTGGCCCGGTTAAGCGGGTGATGATTGGGGGGAGTTGGGTTTTTGGAGAGGAGGCTGGTTGAGGTGGACGGGAGAGTTGTCTTGATCACGGGAGCAGCCGGCGGCTTGGGTGGGGCGATGGTCAGAGCCTTTGCTGCTGGAGGATGGCAGGTTGTTGCCGGGATTCACGAGAGCGAGCCGGGGTGGGAGCGGGAGGGGGTTGTGCGTGTGCGACTGGATGTGCGGGGCGGGCAGTCCTGTCGACAGGGTATCGGGTGGGTGGTCGAGAGGTTTGGCCGGGTGGATTGCCTGGTGAACAACGCCGGACTGAACCGTGACGGGTTACTGAGCCGACTGGGAGAGGAAGATTGGGATGAGGTATTGGGAGTCAACCTTGGTGGTGCGATGCGTTGTGCCCGCGAGGTCATACCCTGCATGCTGAAGCAGCGGGATGGGCATATCATCAACGTTTCCAGCTTTGCGGCCAGGCGAGGGACGTTGGGGCAATCTGCTTACGTATCTGCGAAGGCCGGGCTATTGGGTTTGACCCAAGCGTTGGCCCGGGAGGTTGGGAGCCGGAATGTTCGGGTGAACGCGGTTTTGCCCGGGGTATTGCGAACCGGGATGACCGGGGGTTTACCTGAGGAGCGGCTGGATGCCATGGCGGGTGAGAATGTGCTGGGGCGATTGAACGACCTGGACGAGGTGGCTGGATTCGTGCGGTTTCTGGCGGGGATGCGTGATGTATCCGGTCAGGTGTTCCAGCTCGACAGCCGGATAGCTCCTTGGACGTAATGGCGCACGTGAACATCAGCGACAGCGAGGGATGGCACGGTTTCCGTGGTGATTTGGCGGCGCGCATGGGGCGTGTGCACGGGGAGGGGCTGGGTCGGTTCTTGCGGGAGCTGGAGGTGATTGAGGGAGCGCGGGTGAAGTACCAAGGGAGGGAACTGGTTCATTTCGCTTCCAACGATTACCTGGGATTGGCTTTGGAGCCGCGGCTGCGGCAGGCGGGGATGGAGGGGGTACGGAGTTGGGGGGCGGGCTCTGGGGCTTCGCGTTTGATTTCCGGTTCACTTGGGGTGCATCACGAGCTGGAGCGTGCTTTGGCGAGTTTCAAGCGGACGGAGTCGGCACTGGTTTTCGGGTCGGGGTATACCGCGGCACTGGGCGTGTTGCCTGCCTTGCTTGAGCGTGGGGATTTGGTGGTGCTGGATCGGTTGGCCCACGCTTGCCTGGTCGATGGGGCGCGGTTGAGTGGGGCGAAGCTGCGGGTTTTTCGGCACAACGATACCGGGAGTCTGGAGAGTGTGCTCCGGCAGCATCGGGATGCGGAGAAGTCTGCAGGGCGGGAGCCTTCCAGAGTTCTTGTGGTGACGGAGTCTTTGTTTTCGATGGACGGCGATGTGGCTCCTTTACGGGAGATTGTGGAGGTGAAGGAGCGGTATGGTGCCTGGTTGATGGTGGATGAGGCTCATGCCACGGGGGTGTTGGGATCCGACCGGCGAGGGTTAGTGGACGAGTATGGGATGGGCGACCGTGTGGAGGTACAGATGGGGACACTGGGGAAGGCCCTGGGGGCGGGTGGGGGGTATATCGCCGGGGCGCGGGTGTTGACTGAGTGGCTGGTGAATCGGGCGAGGAGTTTTATTTTTTCGACGGCACCGGTTCCGGCGCAGGCTGCTGCGGCGCTGGAGGCTGTGAAGCTGGTAGACTCGGAGGTGGGTGAGGCGAGGTGTTCACTGCTCTGGGACCGGGTGCATCAGGTGCGGCGAGTGGTTTCCGCTGCGGGCTGGTTGGTGCCTGAAACCGCCAGTCCGATCCTTCCTTTAGTGATTGGAGGTGAAGAGGTGGCTGTTGATTGTTTTCAGCGATTGATTGAGCGGGGCTTTTTTGTGCCGGCGATACGGTATCCTTCGGTGCATCGGGGTCAGGCGCGTTTGCGTCTTACTGTCAGCGCGACGCACACGGCGGAGCAGGTGGAGCGGGTGGGTGATGCGCTGCGTCGGGTCAGGCTGGAGGTGGGGCTATGAGAGCCAAATCGAATTCGGGCGACTTGGATCGGCGGTATGTGTGGCATCCCTTTACCCAGATGCGCGACTGGGCGAGGCATTCGCCGAGAGTGATTGTCGGGGGGGATGGTGCTGTATTGAAGGACGATAGCGGTAAAGAGTATCTGGATGCCAACTCGTCCATTTGGACGAACCTGCACGGGCACAGGCATCGGAGGCTGGATGACGCCTTGAGGCGGCAGGCTGCATGTGTGGCCCATGTGTCGTCACTTGGGTTGGCGAATGAGCCTGCAGCATTATTGGCGGAGAAGTTGGTGTTACAGTCGAGAGGGGGGCGGCAGCGCAGGATGAAGGGGGATTTGGCGAGGGTGTTTTACAGCGATGACGGGTCTACGGCGGTTGAGGCGGCACTGAAGATGGTGCATGTGCATGTGCGCCGCGAGCGGGGGGTAAGGCGGCCGCGTTTTATTTCCATGGATGGCGGGTATCATGGGGACACCGTGGGTGCGGTGAGTTTGGGGCACATTGAACTGTTTCACGGGGCTTACGGTGGGCTGTTGTTTGGGGCAGACAAAGTGATGACGCCGTATTGTTACCGGTGTCCCTTCAATCGAGCGAAGCCCGAGCGTGGGGATGCCCGGGAGTATCGCCGGTGTGGGTGGGAGTGTGTGGGTAAAGTGGAGCAGAAGCTGGAGGCGAGGAGCCGGACGGGTGACGGGTATGCGGCGTTTGTATTTGAGCCTTTGCTGCAGGGGGCTGCGGGGATGATTCCACAGCCTGAGGGATGGCTTCGGCGCGTGGCGAAATTGATGCGGCAGGCGGGGACGTTATTCATTGCTGATGAAGTGATGACGGGGTTTGGACGAGTTGGGGGGGCGAAGCATTGGTTGGGGAGTCAGGTGGAGGGGGTGAAGCCGGACGTGGTGTGTCTGGCGAAGGGGTTGACGGGGGGATATTTACCGATGGCGGCCACCTTGGTGACGGAGCCGATTTACGCTTCGTTTTTGGGGAGGTATGAGGAGTTTAGGACTTTTTTTCATGGTCACAGTTACAGTGGGAATCCGTTGGGTGCGGCGGTGGCGCTGGCGAGTCTGGAGGTTTTGAATTCGCGGGCTTGCGTGACAGCCAGGGCGCGTTTGGAAAAGCAGATGCGGCTGTTGTCGGAGCCGCTTTGGGAGAGTCGATATGTTGGGGATGTGCGGCAGGTGGGTTTGGTATTGGCGGTTGAGCTGGTGCAGGATTGGCGGACACGGCGGGCATTTGCCTTGGGGGATCGGGTGGGTATGCGGGTTTGCGAGGCTATGGCGGAGCGGGGTGTATTGACTCGTCCGATCGGGAACGTGGTGGTGGTGATGCCGCCCTACTGCACGACGTCGGCACAGTTGGAGAAGATGGTGGCAGAGTTGAGACGGGCGATTCGGCGTGTGTTGGGTGAATGATGGGTGTGTAGGTGTGAGGGGTGGCCCATGGCGGCCGGCAGGGTGCCAAGGCAGGATTTCAGACCGGGAGTTTGGAGTCGCGAGCGTGTTCGGGTTGTGCCACCGTTCCGGGCATGTCGACCCGCAATGTTCTGGTTTGGTTTCAGGCGTGGATAGTCACAGTTTTATTGGTGAGTGTGACGGGGCTTCGGGCCGGGGTTGAGGCCGTGCCTTTTTCGGGGTTGGGGCGTTCCCTGCGGGAGTTTGGGGTGGCTTCGACCAACAGCGCGGAGTTGAACCGCGATTGCCTGCAGGCGGCGATTGACTGGGCGGCGTCAAAGGGGGCGGCGATTTGGGTTGAGCCGACCGAGGATCCCTATCCCATGGCTGGAGGGTTGCTACTGAGGATGAACGCCTCTTTGGTTGGGGTGCATGGTCCGGTGGGGCGGGGCACGCGGCATCAGGAGAAAGTTCAGCCTGTGGGCAGCGTATTTCGGATTGAGGATGCGGAACGGGTTTTCCTGACCGTGGAATCTGCCACGCAGGTTCGGGGGATTCAGTTTTGGTATCCTGAGCAGACGTTAAGCGACCCCGAGAAGATCATTGCCTACCCGGCCACGATTCAGGTTTCACGCGAGCGGTCGGCGCAGGGTGTGACCTTGTCGTGTTTGACGTTTTATGGGGAGTATCGGGCTATGGATTTCAGGTCGGACCGGAGGTTTCCCTGCGAGCAGATTTTGGTGGAGCATTGTTATGGATATCCATTGAGCGGGGAGTTTTTCAGTGTGGACTACTGTTACGACATACCCCGGGTATTGCATTGTCATGTGAATCCGGCGAACCGGAGGTTTATTGACGGGGGGTACAGTAGGCAGGTGATTGACGCGGTGGTGGCAGCGGGGACGTATACCTACAACGTGGACCATACTGACAACGCGGTGCTGATGGATTTGTTTACGTTTGGCGCGTATGGGGGTGTGAGGTTGGGGCCGGCGACCTACGGGCAGCTGACTAGTTTCAACCTTGATTGTGTGACTGTTGGAATTTGGAAGCAGGGCGATGGTGTCTTTAACCGGAACTGGCAGATCGCGCAGGGGTCTATCATTGCGAACACGGGTGCCAAGGTGGAGGACATTCATCCCATCATTGTCGAGGGGCAGGGGCATACTGCGTTGAGTCAGGTTGAGGCGTTTTCAGGTCCCAACGCGGCATTATCCACGCTGAATCGTTCGCAGGACTTCCTGCTGGTACGAGGGGAGAGGCCGCTGACCGTGTCGCTGTTCGGGTGCAGGATGAGGAATTACATCGGGGAATCTCCTTTGACGCTGCAGAATCCCCGGGCGGTTGTTCGTGCCTTGGGCTGCATTGACGGACAGGAGCAGTTGTTTGAGGGGCACTGGAAGGGTGCGGAGATGCAGTAAGGTCAAATGGGGTGGCATTGGAATCCATTCTGGCGTTGGCCGCGTGCTGCGCTCCTGGTGTTTGCCGGGGGGCTGCTGGGGGCGTTGCTTTTGACTGGCATGCCCTCCGTTTCCGTTGATGCCCGTTCGCTACTCGAAGGTGATTTGCATGGGAGGGAGACCTACGAGCGGGTGGAGTCGCTTGTGCCGAATGAGATAGTAGCCGCGATCAGCCTGGATTGCGGGGATGTATTTAGTCCGCGGGGTGTAGATTTGATTTGGCGGGTGAGTCAGGCGCTTGAGTCTGAGCCCGATTGTCTTGGGGTGAAGAGTTTGACTCACGCCGTGAGGCCGGTGCGGCGAGGTTTTCTCTTCGAGATGGAGCCGATGGTTTCGCGTTATCCGGATGAGACAGAGCTTGGACAGTTCCGCGAGTTTGGAATGGGGCATCCGCTGGTTCGGAATGTGATGGTGTCCGGAGATGGTCGGCATGCTCTGGTGTTGGCGTCGTATCCCATGCCTGAGAACGGCCAGCCTTGGGCGCAGACGGGGCTGTGCGAGGGGTTGCGGCGTGCGCTGGGCCCTTTTCGGGAGGAGGGTGTGGCTATGGAGGTGCTGGCACTGCCGTGTGTTGGGGAGGAGATGTTGGGGCTGGGCCTGCGCGAGGGGGCTCTCTTTGCGGCGTTCGTGTTGGGTTTGTCGGTTGGGCTATTGTGGCTTTACTTCAGGAGCGTGGTGATCGTCGTTTTGATTGGAGTGGGTGGAGTTGTGCCGTTGGTGCTGATGCTCATTGCCGGGTTGGCGGCCGGGTGGAAGATGGATCCCTATGTGTTGTTGCTGTTCCCGTTGTTGGGGGCCGTTCATTTGGAATTGCAGACGCACTGTTATGACGCCTGGCAGCGCAACGGGTTGGGTGAGGCAGATGCGAGGGTGGTTTTGGGCAAGGGGCTTGCCGAGGTTTTTCGTCCGGCGTTGTTCGCACTGCTGACCACGGGTATTGGGCTATTGAGCCTGGCATTTAGCCCGGTGGGATCGGTGCGAGCGTTCGGGCTTTGGGGGGGGTGTGGTGTGCTGATGTTGTTTCTGAGCACGTTTGGGCCGGTGATTGCGGTGCTCCTGGTTTTGCCGGCCTCGGTTCTGGGTGTGGGGTCACGGCGAAGGGGCTTTGTGTCCTCGCGGCTGGCAGGTTGGCTGGGGCGAGCGATTGAGGGAAAAGGACGTTTTGCGGCGTTGTCGACTGTGGTTGTGGTAGTGGGAGGGGTGGGGTTATCTCGTTTGGACACGGATGTGCGCATGTTGGAGTTTCTTGGGCCCGATACCGCTACACGGCATGCTGTAGAGTTTTTTGACCGTGCTTACGGGGGTGTGAACATTCTCACCGTTGAGGCGGATTCAGGTAGGGCGGGCGGCGCCAACAGTCTGGAGTTCCTGAGATATCTTGAATTGGTTTCAACGTATGCCCGTGAGCAGTCTGAAGTGACGGCTGTGTACTCCTATGACCAGGTTCTGGCCATGGCCAATGAGATTTGGGAGGGCGGCTCCCCGGGGAGTTTTCGTTTGCCGCAGGACTCTCGTCGGGTTGCCATGTTCGTTGCCGCCATGGCAGGCTTTCGGTTGCCCCTCTTGGATACCTTGATAGATCGCGAGTTTCGGAGGGCCTTCTGGATCATCAGGACACGCGACATGCCTTCGGAGCGTTATCTGGCGGTTGTGGACGGCATTCTGAAGCAGGCGGAGGGCATGAAGCCTGAGGGGGCGACCTTATCTGCGGAAACGGGGCTGCACGCGATTATTGAGTCGGACCGCAGGATTCTGAGTAGTCAGCTTTGGAGCGGGTTTGGCAGCGTGCTGGCGATTGGTTTGTCGCTGCTGGTGTTATGGAGATCGCCGTTGCTGGTGGGTATGGCATTGTTGGCAACGGTTCTTCCCGTAGGCCTGGCCATGGCCGCGCTGGGCTATGGCGGTGTGCCGCTGAACAGCATTACCGTTATGGTTGGTGCGGTCTGTCTGGGGATAGCCGTGGATCAATCGGTACACTTCCTGACACATTGGAGGCAAGGTATGCGTGGCGGGTTATCTGCGAGTGAGGCCTTGCAGCAATCCCTTGAGAAGAAGAGTGGTCCGGTGACTCTCAGCACACTGGTGCTGGCGGGGGTTTTCAGTTCGATGCTGGTGTTCTCGTTTCCTCCGGTCGCTGCCTTCGGGGCGGTTGCAGCGCTGGCTTTTGTGCTGACTTGGATCTGCGTGCTGGTGCTGCTTCCGGCGTGGATGCGACGGGGCTGAGCTCAACAGGCGCGACGGTCGAGCCCGGCGGGTGGGCAGGGGAGGGACTACGGATGTTTAAAGCAGCGGGTTATCGGTGGAAGGACTTGGTGAAGTCCTCGCCTTTGACCTCGACGACCTTCTTCTCGAACTTGGATTCGGCGATTAGTTCCTGGAGTTTTGTTTCGAAGGCGGCGCCGTCCATGGGCATTTCGACTGTGCGATCGATGAGGCCGGAGTAGAGCATGACGTTGGCGAGTTCAACCGAGTGCATGCCTTCGTGGCCGGGGGCGATTAGGGGTGACCCGTCGAGGATCGCGTCCACGAAATTCTGCATGATCGTGGCGTGGGGGGCGGTGGCATCGGTGAAGGGGAGGTTGGCGATCCAGACCTCCGGTTTGGCGAAGCCGACCTTGGAGGTTTTGCTGAACTCGATCATGTCGGCTTCGTTGCGGGTGAAGGTGAGCTGGTTATTTTCCAGGACGACCTTGCCTTTGGTGCCGGCGATTTCGAAGCGGTTGGTTCCGGGTGCTTCGCCGCTGGAGGTGACGAATACTCCGGTGGCTCCGTTGGGGTATTCGAGATAGGCGGTGACGTTGTCCTCGACCTCGATATTGTGGTAACGGCCGAGTTGGCAGAAGCTGCGGACCTTGGAGGGCATGCCGAGGAGCCAGCCTATCACATCCAGGTTGTGCAGGCATTGATTGAGCAGGACGCCGCCGCCTTCACCTTTCCATGTGGCACGCCAGCCGCCGCTCGCGAAGTAGGCTTCGGTGCGGTACCAATCGGTGATGATCCAATTCATGCGAACGATTTCGCCGAGTTCGCCTGAATCAATCAGCTTCTTGATACGGGCGTAGCGCGGTTCGGTGCGCAGTTGAAACATGCCGCCAAACACTTGCTTGGGGTGCTTTTCAGCAACGGCGATCAGGCGTTCGGCATCGGCCTTATGGGCAGAAATGGGTTTTTCCACCATGACATGGAGGCCAGCTTCCAGCGCTTCAATACCGAGGGAAGTGTGTTGGTAATGTGGGGTCGCGATGATGGCGGCATCGATTTCGCCGGAAGCGAACATATCCGACGGGTTGTTGAAGGCCTTGAGGGGGGCGTAGTTGTCCAATGCGGCGAAGGCGTCACAGACGGCGGTTAGAGTGGCGCGTTGGACGCGGTTCTGGGTCAGGTAGCTGTGGTGCCAGCGACCGATGTTGCCCATGCCGATGATACCGAGGCGAACGTTCTTCATGAGATACTGCGAATTGGGGTGGTTACGATGGGTTGTTGGGGGTTGATTCCTGCGGGGCTAGGTTTCTGTCGTTGTGTTGGCGTCGGCAGATGCGGTTTCGAGGGAACTGGTGATGAGGTTTGATGGCATTTCGATGCCATGGGCCATGCTGAGGTTGCGGAGGGCCCGGAGAACGGCCTGGTTCCATTCGACGAGGGCGGCTTGAGGTTGTTCGGTTACGACGGTGGCGATGATTGCACTGGGCATGGGGAGGTCGGGAGGGATGACGGCGACGTTGACTGGCGACTTGAGTTTGGCCTCGAGGATGGCGAGTTCTTCGGAGAGCGCCTGCGGGAGATCTGCTCTCCAGAGGCCCTTGGGTTGGTTGTCGAACGTTAGGACGAAGCGCAGAGTCCGGTTCTGCACGGAGACGCGCATCGCCAGGGGTGGGCCGTCGGCATCGGGTGGTCTTAGAGTGTGTTCGAGTTGGGTCATGGATCTTGGCCGCAGAAAGGCAAGTGACGATCCTGACGGCAGTGCGCACCATATCCGTCTGATGCTGCCTCTGCAACGGTGTTCCCGTGATGCTGAGGCGATCGGGTGTGCGGGCAGGCAGGAGGAGGGTTCATCTCCATGCTTGTGCGTGCTCCATGCGAGGTGTCTAATTTCGTTTGCACCCGCAAACCAAAGCGACCTTCGCCGGTCGTGCCATGACATATTCCATGAAAACCAACGGAAGACTCGTATTTGCTTTAGCATTTTATCTGGCAGCGGCCCCTCTGGGGCGCGTGCTTGGGGCGGACCAGCCGGCACCCAGAGGACGGTTTGGGCCGCAGGTGGTTTCCCCTGAGGTGTCCGGCGATCGCAAGGTTACCTTCCGCATTCTGGCTCCCAACGCGACGGAGGTCAGGGTGACTGGCAATGATATGCCGGAGATTGGGCAGGGCGTAGAGATGGCCAAGGGTGATGAGGGCATTTGGTCGGTGACGCTGGGGCCGGTGAATCCGGGATATTTCCGTTACAACTTCAGTGTGGATGGTGTGACGGTGATTGATCCACGCAATCCGGCAACAAGTGAGTCGAACGCCAACACCTGGAGTCTTCTGGGTGTGCCGGGCGCGGAATATATGGATACGCTGAATGTGCCGCACGGGGCGGTGTCGGAAGTGACCTACTATTCCGAGCCGCTGAAGCGCTTTCGCCGGATGCATGTTTACACTCCTCCGGGGTATGAATCCGGCGAGGGAGTTTTCCCGGTGTTCTTTTTGCTGCACGGGGCCATGGACTGTGATGATTCCTGGACGTCGGTGGGGCGGGCCGGGTTTATTTTGGACAACCTCATTGCCCAGGGCAAAGCGAAGCCGATGGTTGTCGTGATGACGGCGGGTCATACGGGGCCTATGAGGTTCGGCGGACCTCGTCCGGCGGTGGACGAATTTCAGGAGGATTTTAGCAAGGTGGTGGTGCCTTATGTGGAGGAGCATTATCGGGTTCTTACCGATCGTGCGCACCGGGCGATTGCGGGCCTCTCGATGGGCGGGGCGCAGACGATTAATGCCGCGATTACGCATCTCAGCAGCTATGCCTACATTGGGGTGTTCAGCTCCGGCGTGTTTGGCATTACGGGCGGGTTTGGGGGCAACAACCAGGGGCCGAGTTTTGAGGAACAGCACCAGGGAGTGTTGGATGATCCAAAGCTGAAGGAAGGTTTGAAGCTGTTTTGGTTTGGCACCGGTAAGGATGATTTTCTGGTGGAGACCTCCCGGGCCACCGTGGAGATGTTTAAGAAGCACAAGTTTGATGTCGAATACATGGAGGGTGAGGGCGGTCACACTTGGATTGTGTGGCGCGAGTATCTCCGGGACTTTGCGCCGCGGCTGTTCCAGTAGAGGAGATTGAGCCGAGCAGTGCTTGAAGGGGGCGGAGGTTCCGTGCAACCTCGCGGCCTGATATGTCTTTGGGAATCGATGGAATCACCTATGCGATAGCGCTGTTCTCGGCGTTTTGTCTGGGTTTTTCCAAGGCGGGTTTTCCGGGGTTGGCCATGGTCAACGTGATGATCATGGCGGAGTTGTTTGGGGCGAAGGAATCCGTGGGGATCATTCTGCCGTTGCTGATTGTGTGCGACGTCACCGTCTACCCGCTGTTTCGGCAGTATGCCTCGTGGAAGCAGACCTGGCCTTTGTTCCTGCCTGCGTTTGTGGGGATTGTAGTAGGTTACTTGCTGCTCGGGCGGATTGACAACCAGACGGCCCGGCCGGTGATTGGAGGCATTGTCCTGGTGATGCTGGTCCTACAACTGGTGCGCGTTTACAAGACTGAGTTCCTGAAGAACATGCCTGATTCCAAGGGGTTCTTCTGGGGGAGTGGGCTGACGATTGGGGTTTCCACCATGATGGCCAACGCGGCCGGGCCGGTTTTCTCGATCTACTCGCTGGTGCACCGGATGGCCAAGTCGGATTTCCTGGGAATTGGGGCGCGCACCTTTCTGGTGCTGAACCTCGTGAAGGTCCCCTTCATGACGGACCTCGACATCATCAACAAAGAGTCGTTAATGCTGGATGCAGCTCTCCTGCCATCGGTGTTTATAGGAATTTTCGCCGGCTACCGTCTCATCGCGAAGATTCCGCAGAAGGTATTCGAGGTTCTGCTCTACCTGTTCTCCCTCGTGGCGGGGGTTCGATTGCTCTTCTTCTGAACGTGAATGCAGGCGCAGAGCGGTAAGCGCAGAGCGGTAAGCGTGCTGAGGGATAGCCTCATGAACACAGCCTTGCGTGAATGGAAGTGCTGGGAGGAGTGGGGAGGTTTATTCATGTGAGGACTATTCATGCGGTTCAGTAGGGGCGTTCGTGGTCCTTGTGGGTATCCGCATGAACACAGCCACACGTGAATGGAAGTGCTGGGAGGAGTGGGGAGGTTTATTCATGTGAGGACTATTCATGCGGTTCAAGAGGGGGCGTTCGTGGTCCTTGTGGGTATCCGCATGAACGCAGCCACACGTGAATGGAAGTGCTGGGTGGAGTGGGGAGGTTTATTCATGTGAGGAGTATCCATGCGGTTCAAGAGGGGCGTTCGTGGTCCGTGAGGGTATCCGCATGAACACAGCCACACGTGAATGGAAGTGCTGGGAGGTCGTTCATGCGGCGCGTCCGCCGCAATTACTCATGTTCGAGGGTGACCCGGATAGAGGGGGCGGTTTCGGGCGCTAGGTCCACGTGGCGCAGAGTCCATGCATCAGGACGGTCGAGTCCGGCCTGAATCGTGTAGGAGCCAGCGGCATAGACATGGGGTCGGAAAGTATTTCCCCGGATTCTGCGGGTATAGAGGACTTCGCCGCTGTCTTCACGCACCACTTGGACCACCGGATCGGTCGCATTCTCGAAGACAAGTTCCGGCAGATATCCTGTGATCTTGCGTCCGTCGTTTTGCTCCATGTGGATGGTGACGGGCCAGCCGGCGAATTGAGCCTTATCACCTTGCTGCAGGTCAGCGTATCTGGGCCAGCATTCGAACGTGATTTGTCCGTTGATTTTGTTGAACCGGGTGACGCCATAGCCGTCCCCCAAATTGGCGCTAGGGTCACGCTGGCGTTGTTTCATGATGCTGATCCGGTCGAAATCCGGGTTGGCGTAAGCGAGCATGGTAATGCGGTTGTAGAGTCCGTCGAGGTAGTCTCCTGTCCATGGCAGCGGGCTGTTGGCAATGGGGTGTTCACCGTGGCGTTCGTCTTTGGGCCACCACCAACGTCCGTAGTAGCTGTTGATGATGGCAGGGACAGTGAAGGCGAAGGGGCCATCCCTGTAGTCCTGTATGCCGTGTTGGACGAGGGCTGCAAGGTGTTGGTCACCGCAGAGGTGGCAGGCGAGGGCCCGTCGCAGGGCTTCAAGAGCCTTATTTCGGCCGGTTTGGGGCCAGCCATTGCAATCGAGGTCGGCCAGGAGACGGTTTTCTTTGGAGCCGTGCAGGTGGACAGCGCCACAGAAGGCGGTTTGGGAGAGGGCGGCTTTCATGGTGGTGCCTTCCCAGTCGGCGGCCCAGGAGTTGAGGAAGTTCAACTGTCGATCGCCCAGCAGGGTGAGGTTGGGGAGGTCGATGGCTTGGGGGTCATAACCGGCTTCCTGGATATGATCGGGTCGCGGGCCCATGCGGGGAATCTTGCCCTTCGGGCCGCTTTTGAACTGGCGATCGGCGAGGATGGCGAAATCGACGCCGCCGATGTGGAGTCGGGTGAAATAGACGGAGATGTTTTGGGCGGAGGGTGCCGGGTCCACGGGATCCGGCAGGTGCCAGGTTTGGCAACGGTGCACCATGTTGATGTATTCAGCGGGGTAGAAGTAGCCGCCTGAACTGCCGTCGGGTGCGTCGGCGACGATTCCATTTTCTCCCCAGACATTGCCCTGGCCGATGTCGTGGTCATCGGGGATGGTGATGACTGGCCTATCCCTGATGATTTCACGGAATTGCTGACCCCAGAGGAGCCAGGCGGCGGTATGTTCGGTGTGGTCGTAGCTTTGGTCGCCGGCGAAGAACAGCAGGTCAGGATCTTGTTGTTTGAGGTTTCTGATGATTTCGTCACGGCCTTCGCGGTCGGCGTTGGAGTTGCACGACAGCGTGGCGACCACGATGGAGGGTTTATCGACAGGGTCTTTGCGTATGAGGCCTTCGAAGGAGGCGGTTTCGCCGTGGCGGAGCCGGTATCGAACGTTCAGGGAGTTGTTCCAATTGGGGACACGGAAATGGGCTGACCAGCCCGGGTAGATGACGGGGCTTCGCGCAACTTCGGTCCAGACGTTCTTCTGCAGCAGCTCTAGCCGTACCTCGCGGGGTTCTTCGGGTTTGAGCGGATACAGTTGTGCGGTGATTTTGAGGGTGCCCTTTTCGTGGGTGTAGAGTCCGAACCCGATGACCTGGTCACGCGGGACTTTGACGAACTGGTGCAGGAAGCCTTGTCTCTCGGTATTCCAGAGGTCGGCGCGGGCGGCCAGGTCGAGTTTTTCGCCGCGTTCGCCGGGGAACGGGTTGCCGGGGGATTCGGCGAGGATGGTGAGGCTGAGCAGGAGGAGTTGGAGTTGCAGAAATAGGCGGTGCATGGTGGGTGTTGAGTTGGATTCAGCCGGGTTCATGCCTTCATGCGGTTCAGGATATTGCGTGTGATTTGCTGCACGCGGCTGTCCGGGCCTTGGGGTGAGGTGTAGACAGATGGGCGAACGTAGCCCGGGGGTGCGCTTAGTCCATCGCCCCACCAGCAGGTGGAGGCATTGAAGACAAAGTTGTTTCGTGGGCCGGGGTAGACCGTGGCGGTGAATTGTCCGTCGTTGAGTTGCCCGGGGGCGGACTGGGTTGGGGCGGTTGCAACGATTTCGAGGTTCGGTATGGGGGCGGGATCTCCATGCCATTCCCATCCGACGAGTCCGGGGATTCCGTCGCCCTTTTTCATTCCCGTGCCGGCAAAGATCCAATGTTCGGGGAGGGCGCAGGTCCAGTCGGCACCACCGGTTACGGGCCCGGTGCTGTGAGCTCCGACGAGGGTGTTGGCATAGGGGGGGTCGTGTTTGAGGGTGGTCATGGCGACGAACTCCCGGGTACTGCCTGGAGGTCCGAACACGCCGATGCGTTCGAAGGTGCGATTGTTCCGCCCCTGTGTGTCAGGAGAGAGGAGGATTCTTCCGCAGACGGCATTGCCTGAGAAGAAGCCGACATTGAGTCCGTGTTGTATGGCGGACTGGACATGGCGGAACATTTCGATTGTCCAGTACTCGTCATGGCCGACCGAGAGAAAGCCTTTGGCTCGAAGGAGTCCTTGAGGGTCGAGGTGGGTATCCAGGTTCGAGATATAGGTGACGTCGTAGCCGAGCGATTCCAACCAATAAGCCATGGGGAATTCCCAGAGGAACCATTCTCCGGAGCCGGTGCTGAGGGGAGCGTCGAGGATCTGGCAGTATTTCCCGTAGGGCCGGTTGAAGCTGACGCGGACATCTCCGCCCCACCACCATTCGTGTTCACCGTTGTCGTAGAGGGAGAACTGGTTAGGCCAGCGGTTATAGGCCTGCCAGGTATTGTCTGAGCACTGGAAGATGAAGTCAGCCGGGCGATCGTCGCGGACGATAAAGATGATGTAGCTTTGGAGGCTGGAGGTTAGCTCTGTGAGTTTGGCGACGTAGACGCCGCTGAGCCAGTTGTCGGGGATGGTGATTTGAACGCAGGGTGACCATTGACAATCGCGCAGGCGTTTATTGTCTGCTGACGGATCGTCCTGCGCGAATCCGAGGAAAGGTCCTATTGTATCCATCACTCTGCGTCCTCCTGCTCCGTTGTAATAGCCCAGTCGGAAGACATCGATGACGAAGGGGGCTGAGGGGCGGGTGCTGACGAACAGGGCCAGCTTTTCACCGGCGCGGATACTGCGATGGGAGGCGTAGCCTTCGATCCAGGGGCAGCGGTAGCGACTGGTCGGGTCAATTCGGGTATGGGTGAGCATCCAGTGGGTTGAGCCGGCCTGTGCATTTTCGCTTTGAACCGCATGCAGTCGGGTAGGGCGTGTGGTGGTGCAACCGGCGGCGAGCCCCATGGTTCCCAAGGTCAGCGACTGTTTGAGCAGACTTCGGCGGGTCAGTTTCATTGTGTCAGGGCTCTGGCCACTACTGGTTGTCTAGAGTTCTGGTGCTGTCCAAGCTGGTATGCCGGTCTCCTTCTTTTGCTTCTCGTAAGATTCAAAGAAGGGCTTGGTCGTGGCGTTTGGAGTCTTCTCATTGACCATAAGCGGGAGGGTGTCGGTCCACCACTGGTCATATGCCAGGCGCATGCTTTCGACAATCGCCGGATGTTGGTCGATGACATTGATTGTTTCGAAGGGGTCGGATTGGATGTCGTATAGCTCGCTGTTATTGACCAGTCGGAACCGGGTATTGCGCACCGCGCAGCGCTTGTATTTGGAGTTTTCGGGGTTATCGCCTTTGGGCCAGCGTCCGACGTGGGTAAAGAGATAGCGATCAGGCCAGTCAGTTTTGGGGTTTTCGAGAAGCGGCAACAGGCTTCTTCCTTCAAGCTGTCCGTTATTGGGGGTTTTTGCGCCGGCGAGTGCGGCCAGAGTCGGGAAGAGATCGATGTGAGCGGTTAGCGCGGGGATATCGACTCCTTCTCCGAGGACACCGGGCCATCGCCAGAAAGCCGGCACGCTGGTGCCGCCTTCGTAGGGGGAGCCCTTGCCGGTTTTGAATCCGGCGGTGTAGGGGCGGAACTGCTCGCCGTTGCGGGTTCCGGACCAGGGGGCTTGGCCGTTGTCGGTCATGAAGATGAGCAGTGTGTTTCTGCTGAGGTCCCACTTGTCCAGGCTTGCGAGCAGTCGGCCCATGTTGTCGTCGATGTTCTCCAACATGCCGAACAGGGCAGCAGTCTTGTCATCGAAACCGGCCTGCAGGAAGCGGCTTTTGTATTTATCGGGCGCGATCAGGGGAGCATGGGGCGCGTTGGGAGTGATGTAGGCGAAGAACGGTTGGTCTGCATTGCCGCGTTGCTGGATCCATCCCAGTGCAGCGCTAAAGAAGACATCGGTGCAGAAGCCCTTGGTTTGGACGAACCTGCCGTTGTGGCGGATGACATTGTCGAAGTAGGTATTTTGCTGGTTGGCGGGAGCGTCGGCGCAACTGCAACCGTAGGCTTGGCCGATTCCGCCGGCTCCGTGAATGAACACTTCATCGAAGCCCCGGCGCCCGGGTTGGTAGGCGTCCTCATCGCCCAGGTGCCATTTGCCGAAAATACCTGTGGCGTAGCCGGCTTGTCGCAGGACCTCGGGGAGTGTCGTTGCGTTGAGTGTCATTCGCTCGCGTTCCAGGATGGTGTGGGTAACACCGTTCTTGAATTCATGACGTCCGGTCATGATAGCTGAGCGTGTAGGGGCGCAGGTCGGGCTGACGTGGAAGTCTGTGAATCGGGTGCTGAGCGCGTAGAGTCGGTCGAGGTTTGGGGTTTGGAGGACAGGATTGCCCAGGCAGCTCAGGTCGCCCTTGCCCTGATCATCCGTCATCACGATGACGATGTTGGGGCGGCTGTTGTGCAAGGATGCGCCGATGGCCGGTGAGTGGCTGGTTGCGTTGATGAGGGTGAGTAGGGCGAGAGGAAGGAGGATGCGCATGGTTTTGACAGGGCTGACGGTGGAGAGCATGCGATGGAATCCGGTGTGGGCTCAACTTTGAAAAGTCGGGATGGATAGGGTCGTGATGGCATGGGGACGCTTGTGATGTTCGGATGCAACGCCGCTTGAACGGGGGCGTTGAATCGGGCACCGTCCACATTCTTTCAACACGGCCTTACATGGGGTCAGGAGATTTGCGCAAATATGTCGAAGCAGTGGGACTTTTGGATCGATGTGGGGGGGACGTTTACGGACTGTGTGGCGTGCAGCCCCGGGGGGGAGTTGCAGACCTGCAAGGTTCTCAGCTCAGGGGTCACTAAGGGGCGGGTGGGGCAGTTGCTGGGAGCGTCTGGATTTAACGATGGCACGCGCTGTGGGGATAGGGACGGTTTTTGGGAGGGGTATCGCATCCGGTTTTTGGATGTGCGGGGGGACGTTGTGCACGAGGGAATCGTGCGGGATTGCCATGGCGACTCGGGGTGGGTGGAGCTGGTGGACGGGCTTCCTGATGTAGTGTATGAGGGGATGGCTTATGAGCTGGATGGAGGCGAGGAGGCGCCCGTGCTCGCGATCCGGTCCGTTTTCGGGTTGAGGTTAAGGGAGGCCGTTCCCCCTGTCTCGGTAAGGCTGGGTACCACGCGGGGTACGAATGCATTGCTGACCCGGCAGGGAGCCCGGGCTGCGTTGGTTACCACGAAGGGATTTGCGGACGTCCTGTTGATCGGGAATCAGGACCGGCCGCGGCTGTTTGATCTCGCGATCCAAAAGCCGGATCCGTTGTTTGAGCGGGTGGTGGAAATCGATGAGCGATTGGATGCAGAGGGAGTTGTGCTGCGTCCGGTCGACGCGGGGGAGGTACGGCGGCAAATGGTTGAGTTGAAGCGCACGGGGGTGGAGTCGATAGGGATTTGTTTGCTCCACAGCTTTGCCAACAATAAGCATGAGCTGTTGGTGGAGCGGGTTGCGCGGGAGGTTGGGTTTGAGGAAGTGAGTGTATCGAGTCGGATTGCTCCGCTGATCAAGATTGTATCGCGGGGTGATACGACGATGGTGGACGCTTACCTGAACCCTGTATTGCGACAGTATGTTCAGCGGCTGGGAAAAGCGCTGCCAGGCAGTGAGCTGAGGTTGATGACTTCTGCGGGTGGTTTGGTGCGGGCCGAGCATTTTGTTGGCAAGGATAGTATTTTGTCAGGCCCGGCTGGTGGCGTGATCGGGTTTTCCCGGGTGGCACGGTTAGCGGGGCATTCGAGGGTGATTGGTTTTGACATGGGAGGGACCAGCACCGATGTGGCGAGGTTTGACGGGCGGTATGATTACGAGTTTGAGACCACCAAGGGTGGGGTGCGGGTAGTGGCTCCCATGCTGGCGATCGAGACTGTGGCTGCTGGCGGGGGTAGCATTTGCGGTTTCGATGGGGTGAAGCTGCACGTCGGGCCGCGGAGCGCGGGGGCGGATCCGGGGCCGATCCGCGATTACCGGGACTATGTGACACGACACGACGCGGCGCGCTGGGCGCGCG
>JBJOII010000024.1:0-45325 GCA_046047235.1 Verrucomicrobiota bacterium
CCCGGGAGGGCGAAGGGGGAAGCCGGGCACATCACGCTTCCAGTCCTTCTATTTCTCCGAGCTTCCGTCTTCGTGCCGCTGTGCGGCGCTACGCCGTGATCCGTCTCCGCTCTGCGAGCTACGCCGGGACGAGCAAGTCGAATGGCAGGCCACCGTTGTTGGTTTTTGTGGGACGGGCTACGCCCGGGGCGTTGGGTGGCGGCTCGGAGCGCAGCGTAGAGTGAAGAGGAGTTCGGGTATCGATTGTCCTGTCCGAGAAAGGCCGGCAACCAAATGGTGGCCACATTTTGATGCCTGAGGTTCAAATCTGGAGAGGTGGTGAAAGGGCCCCGGGAAGTAGGTATAGGGAAAGGAGCCCTATCAGCGTAGGTTCAACGTGGCTGCTGCAATCTGGCGGGCCGGCTAGATTGGTTGATCAGCGAACCGTCGGTTCGTATATTGGCGCGCGGTTCGATTCATTATGAACAACTTGCGAAAAGCGAGCTGGGCCGGTTCTAGTACCGCGATCAACGAACCAGGAAGCGCCTGCTTTCAGGGGCTGCCGTTGCTGCCGAAGAGCTTGCAGCGAATCCAAGGAAACACTCCCCCGAAAGTGATCAGCGACTGGTGGTCGGTGATTAAGCGTTAGTCAACTTATATCAAAAGCATGCCTGAGATTTCGAAGTGTCCGTGCTGTGGATCCGAGCGGCTTCTTGAGGGAAAGATGGATGCGTCGTTTGAGGTTCCCGATCCAGTCTTCAGGTTCACCTTCGATGACAGTCCATCGGTTGGGCTCCTCCGTGATGTAGGCACCGCATGCTTGGACTGCGGCACGGTGATCGCAAAGGCGAATCCAGTGCACTTGCAGACGGCGGCGGCGAGATGGATGAGGGATGGGGACAAAAAGCGAGCATTGCGACTGGATTGAGTCGCTAACCACTCGAGCGACCGAATGATGGCTAACCATAAAGGGTATAGCGGAGGCGAGGGACGGATCTCCGACCAGACGCCTTGGTTGAACGAGCCCCGGGGATGGAGGGGGTTAGGGCTATGCGTTTTTCGGTTGGGAGGGGTCACTGCGAGGTGGGTGGTTGGTATTGTGGGACCTGTAAGGGTGGGGAGCACGCGGAAGACCGGTTTAGGGATGCTTAGACGTAGAGGAAAGTGAGGGCTTCATGAAAGCAACGGCCCGCAACTTTCTTCTGGTCACTGTGGCCTTGCTGATCGGCACGGTTTGGTTGCGCCTCAGCCCGCGGCGAAGTCCGATCGGTGTGGGGGTTGGTGATGAATCCAAGCGGGCGGAGAGTGTTGGGATCAGCAATGCCGTTGCGCTGGATAGCTCCCCCAGCAGTGCAACTTCGCCTGCTGGTATCGGCCTTCTGTCCACAAGTGACGCGGTTGACGAAGTCTCGCTGCTTTCCCCGAGCGACGAGGTTCGTGCTCGAAAGTTGGCCGACGGATATACGCTGAGGACTAATCTGCTTGCCGAGCCCTATACGGGTATTGTTGCACAGACTCTTATGTGGACCCCGACAGGCCGAGTTACGGTCCTCGAAACTGGGATAGTGGATGATCGCATCAACTGGACTGTGGGCGGGGACGTGATTCGGCGCCACAATGAGGAAGCTAGAGCGCGATTGGCCGAGAAGGGACTGCATCAAGATGTGGCGAAGCGGGAGGAGGAGCTGCGAACGGTGGTTGCCAGTCTTAATTCAGATACACAGTTCATGGACGTCATCGAGCTGTTGGGGGAGCCAAAGCAATGTCAGGCTGGGGTTCTTACAGAAACCGGAGAGCCCGGCTGGCGTACGTGCGCCACGAGTGAATTGCCTTCAATGGATTTCATTCTGCTTGATTTGCTCTATTCGCCCTATGCGGAGACGAATAAGGGCCTTTCAGGGAAGCTACCGTTCAGCAATGTCCACCTGGAGTTTGGGAGTGACGGACACTTTTCAAAGGCCCGGTGGATGCATTGAAGTCCTAGAGCAGCAGGGTACGGGTGGCGCGCCTTCACGCTGCGCTTGCTGCGGCGTGCTACGAAGCGTATTACATCCAAAAACTCGTAATCCAGTCCCGCCGGAATACGATCTGGGAGAGGCTGTTCGGCGGAACCGGAGCCGCCGGCTTCAGGGCGCGGCAAGAATGAACAATCGAGAGCACAGAAGAAAGCTGGCGGGTTTCTTGAGGTCATGGGCCGTGCTGGCGATGCCCTGCATTGGGCTATGCGCGGCCGAATCCACTCCCGAGGCTCTTTCCGCCAACCGGCCAGGGTTAGCCGGGAGCTCCACGAATGACACCTTTCAAGCCGCCTTGCAGAGACTCGAGTTTCCCGGGGTGACGGTCAGCGTTCAGGAGCAGTGTGTGGATGTGGAAAGTGTCGTCTGCCTTCATCGAGGTGCGCTGGAGTTGGTGGCGTGCACCAAAGGGACCAAGGAGCATGAGTCCATCGTCGCGATTGATGCCAAGCCGATGCACATTCACGCGGCGCTTCTGCTGCTGGGCGGCAAGCCGGGAAGTCCGGCGACGCGCCAGCAGCTTGGGGATCAAGCCGGGCGCTGGATTGACCTTCCACCCAGGGGCGGGCCAGTGGATGTTTTTCTGGTGTTCAGGGGCAAAGGGGGTGAGGTCGTCGAGCACCCTATCAGCGATTTCATAGCCCCTTTCAGCAGGAGGTCCGATGGCTCCGCTGCTGCGGATCGGGAGGCCAGGTTCCCGACGCACACCTTTCTTTTTGCCGGTTCCGTCATGTATGGCGAAGGGCCGGGGCCGCGCCGATACCTGAGTGACGAAACCGGGAATGTGATTTCTATTTCGACCTTTGGTGACGAGCTGCTTTGCCTGCCGACAATTCACAGTCAGGACAATGACGCGCTCATGTGGCAGGTGAACGCCACGAACCTGCCTGCCATCGGTTCGAACGTCACCCTGCGGCTTCGCCCGCACGTAATGCCCGCCGCGAAGGATGGACAATTGAGCCCGGTCCCGGTGATTTCCGTTCCGAGATAGCGCCAGCAATCAAAATGACCCAACCATGAACCGATCCATCCCCCTCAAGTCGCTGAAATGTTTCGTGGCTGCCGTGCTGCTGGCATTTCCCGCGTGCTTCTCCGCTGGAACGCCGAAGGGAAACCCGGGTAACCCCGACTTCACCAAGGGCGGTACCATTCCCGCAGGCGCGAAGCACGACTGGAATCTTGGCCCTACGGGGCTGCGCGGTTGGATGTTCTGCGACCAGATGGTGACCACCGATGCGCGACAGATTTCTGTCACCACCGTGGAGAAGGGTTCTCCTGCCGATGGCGTTTTCCTCGTCGGTGACGTCATCCTGGGCGTCGGTGGCAAGGCATTTTCGCACGATCCACGCACCGAGTTTGGCAAAGCGATTACCATTGCCGAGACAGAAGCGGGCGGGGGAAGACTGGCCGTGACCCGTTGGCGGGCGGGGAAGGCGGAAGAGGTTGTCATCAAACTCCCGGTGCTCGGCACCTACAGTGGCACTGCGCCTTTTGACTGCCAAAAGTCGAAGCGCATACTTGAGCAGGGGTGCAGAGCTCTGGCCCAAACCGTTGCGAATTCCCCGCATGAGGAGGATCCCATCGTGCGGTCCCTCAATGCGCTCGCCCTCCTGGCCAGCGGTGATCCGGCCTGGCTTCCGCTGGTGAGGAAGGAGGCCCAATGGGCTGCGGGCTACTCGTCCGACTCGATGCAGACGTGGCACTACGGCTACGTCATCATCCTGCTTTCCGAGTATCTGATGGCGACCGGCGACGAATCGGTCCTGCCTGGCCTGCGGCGACTTGCGCTGGAAGCCGCGAATGGTCAGAGCGCGGTCGGTTCCTGGGGCCACGGTTTCGCGAGGCCCGATGGCCGTCTTGGCGGATATGGGATGATGAATTCCCCGGGGGTGCCGTTGACCATTTCGCTGGTGCTGGCGCGCGAGGCGGGCGTGAAAGACCCCGAGTTGGCGCGCGCCATCGAACTTAGCGCCCGCTTGTTGCGGTTCTACATCGGCAAAGGGGCGATTCCCTACGGCGATCACCACCCGTGGATTGAGAACCACGAAGACAACGGCAAGTGCGGGATGGCTGCGGTCCTGTTCAACCTGCTGGGCGAAAGGGATGGCGCGGAGTTCTTCTCGCGCATGAGCCTTGCCTCCCATGGGCCGGAGCGCGACACCGGGCATACAGGCAACTTCTTCAACATGCTGTGGGCGATACCTGGCATCGTCCAGTCCGGTCCACAGGCGACGGGGGTGTGGATGAACGAGTTTGGCGCTTGGTATTTCGACCTTGCGCGCCGGTGGGATGGCACGTTCGCACACCAAGGTCCGCCCGAGCCAGACCATGACAGCTACGGTGGCTGGGACTGCACCGGTGCGTATCTGCTGGCCTACGCGATGCCGCTGAAAAGGATCAACCTGACCGGCAAACGCCCGAGCATCACCCCGCAGTTGGATGTCCCCGCGGCGCAGGCCCTCATCCTGGATGGCCGTGGCTGGGACAACAAGGATCGCTACAGCGTTTACGACGGGTTTAGCGACGCCCAACTCCTTGAACGACTTGGCAGTTGGTCGCCGGTGGTTCGTGAGCGGGCCGCGATGGCGCTGGGCCGGCGCAAGGAAGTTTCAGTTGCGCCCTTGGTGAACATGTTGGAGTCGCCCGCGCTGTATTCCCGCTACGGTGCTTGCCAGGCCCTGATTGCCCTTCGCGGGCGTGGAGCGCCAGCTGTTGAACCGTTGCGGAATGCCCTGGAGGACCAGGACCTCTGGCTGCGCATCAAGGCCGCTGAAGCGCTGGCAGCTATCGGCGCCCCCGCCATGCAGACGGTGCCCCGACTCCTCGAGCTGCTGGCTCAGGTGAACCCGCAGAGCGATCCGCGCGGCATGCAGCAGCGGTACCTGTCCTTCGCCCTGTTCGACAGCGGCGGGATGCTTAGCCGGTCGTTGGATGGCGTGGATCGCGAGGCACTCTACCGGGCTGTAAGGGCCGGGTTGAAGAATCAGGACGGCCGCGCCCGGGGCAGCATCGGTTCGGTCTATCGGAATCTCTCTGCCGAGGAGATCAAGCCGTTGTTGCCTGCGATCTATCAGGCGATCATCGAACCGGCTCCGAGTGGAGAGATGTTTGCCGACTCGATCCGCGTGGAGGGGCTGAGTCTACTGGCCAAACACGGGATCGGGGAGGGCATCAGCGCCTGCGTCAGCTACACGCGCGACCAGAACCCCTGGGCCAGCGAGCATCGGACACCGGAGTTGATGAAGATTCTCCTCAGCTACGGGACGCACGCCAAGGCGGTCATTCCGGAGCTGACGCAGATCGCCAACTACTTTGAGAAGGACGAAAAGGACTTTCCCAGGGAGCTGATGCTCCGGAAGGCGGAGTGCGTCCGCGAAACGATCCGTGCTATCGAGGTCACGACGGATACCCCGGAGCTCAGCTATCTGAAATAGCCGACGGTTGCCGGCTACCTTTGGGCCAACCCGTCATCGCGAACCGAACGGACGAAACCACCTTATGAAATTTGCACTCATACTCACCATGCTCAGCGCTCTCGGGTTTTCGACGCAAGCGAAGCCGCTGAAAGTGTTCATCCTCGCCGGGCAATCCAACATGGAAGGTCATGCTGCAATCAGCACCTTTGACTATATCGGCAAGGATCCACTGACGGCGCCGATGCTCAAGGAGATGCGCAATCCCGATGGAAGCTCGCGGGTATGTGACAACGTCTGGATGTCTTATTTGACGGGTCCTTATGATGGCAGTGCCAATGGCGAGGGGTTGGGGAAATTGACCGCCGGTTTTGGTGCGCGCGGAGATCGGCCCACCGAGGATGGCGGCAAGATCGGTCCGGAGTACACCTTCGGGATCTACATGGAGAAAGAGCTGAAGGAGCCCATTCTGATTATCAAGACCGCTTGGGGAGGCAGGTCCCTCAACACTGAATTCCGTCCGCCCAGTGCCGGGCAATACAGGCTTCCCAAGGAGACGCAGGAAGAGTGGGACAAGCATCCCCAGGGCGCCCACGGAATTCCCAAAGCCGAGGACCGCAAGAAGTGGCAGGAGGAAAAGGATGCTGCCTCGGGTGTGTTTTACCGAATGATGATCGAACATGTAAAAGGGGTGCTGGCGGATCCCAAGCGGGTCTGCCCTGTCTACGATCCCAAGGAGGGGTACGAACTGGCCGGTTTTGTCTGGCTTCAGGGATTTAACGACCTGGTTGACGGGACGACTTATCCCGGTCCCAACCAGCCCGGAAAATACGATCTTTATTCAGACCTGCTGGCCAGGTTCATTCGTGATGTCCGCAAGGACCTGTCAGCCCCGAAGATGCCATTTGTGATCGGCGTGCTGGGGGTCGGCGGTGAGAGTGAGAATGAGGTGTTCCGCAAGGCCATGGCCGCACCGGCCGACATGCCTGAGTTCAAGGGCAATGTGGTTGCTGTTGAGACCGCGCCCTTCTGGGATGATGACATCGCCGCCGCGCAGCCTAAGCAGGATGCGTATAACAAAGTCGTCAATACTGCCCACACATTGAAAAAGGACGGAACCTTCGACCGGGACTGGAAATGGGAGAATTACTGGAAGCCGGTTGGCAAGCCTCTGCCAGAGGAGCGGATCTGGCGCTTTACCGCGGTGGATGCCGCGGAGAAGAAGGACAAGCTGGAGGAATACACCGACAGGCGGTTCCGTGACATCACGCTGCCAGCCGGGATGGAGGATTGGTATCTGCCCGACTTCGACGACAGCAAATGGATGCAAGGCAAGGCCCCTATTGGAAAGGGCGTTTGGAAGCACAGCGGAATCACGTTGGACAGATTCCCTTCCACCTGGGGAGAGGGAGAATTCCTGCTGATGCGCACCACTTTTGAAGTCGAGGACATCGATTTCGATTCATATCGCATCGCGATTTTGGCCCGACAAGGCTTTCACGTGTATTTGAACGGACAAAGGATACACACCTACATCTGGTGGATGGACGATCCGTATTATCGCTCGATCGTGCTCGAGGAGGAACAGATCAAATATTTGAAGAAGGGGAGGAACGTTTTGGCGGCCTATGCCAATGACCAATATGGTCATAATTCTCCGGAACACTATGCCGCGATAGATCTGTGGATTGAGGGCATTACCAAGGCAGAGCAGGGGAAGCTCGACTTCGCATTGGAGGAAGTCCTTTCGTCGAAAGACAAGGAGATCCTCAAGGGGGCTTCCAATGGCGGCTACCACTATTTGGGCAGTGCGAAGATATTTGCCCAGATGGGCAAGGCATTTGCAGAGGCCTTGCTGCCTTTACAGAAGTAAACGAGGTAATGTCTCAGGAAGGAGACCGCGTTCGACGGCCCGCAAAGCAGCTACGGGACGTTTTTCCATGGTGCTTTGAGGTCCATGGCGCGCGGCTGAATTGTGCGCACCGATGGGGCGCTTTTTGGGGGTAAAAAGAGCTCCATAGGCCCCCAAAGGTGCTGCTGAGAGGGGTTAACCTACGTGGTGGCAGCGGGTTATCGTGGTCCGAGGAAGATGGAGAGGAAGATGGAGATCAGTCGATGAACCGAAGTTCATTGGTGAGTTCGTTGGTGTCGTCTTCGCGGGGGGGGCAGGGTGCTGACAGGGTTTCGCCACATTGTTGGATGGCTGCGATCAGGCCTTCTGTTGCTGCATTTTTGCGCAGTCCATGGATCAGTAGATCCCGGGTGGTTGTCCATGCGGCTTCGGGTACGCCTGTGATCCCATGGTCGGGGAGGATCACGACCCTATGTTCGTAGAGCGATACGTAGAGCAGCACGCCGGTGGCGCCAGTGGTTTTTCGCACTCGGGCTGAGGCGAATGCGGAGTGGGCGGCCTTGGAGACTTCCGCGTCCATTTCTGCGGCGGGAATAAATGGGAGGCGGAGGGCTGGAAAACGGGTGGCGAGAGCACTGCCTGCCATGAAGCCAAGCACCACGGATAGCAGCGCGGGTATCAGGCCATCCGCAGGCAGGCTGCCGGCGTTTGCGGTCCATGCTGGTGCGGGGTGCATCGCGGGACAGAAGAGCCATCCGCTGGCCAGGGCCAGCAGGCCGGTCAACAATCCGACGATGTCCTCGGCGCGGTCGTAGCGTCCTGACGCCGTTGCCACTATCGGGACGATTTCTGCGGAGGTGCGGGATTCGGCCTCGCTGATTGCCCGTGCGACGGCTTGCTTGTCCGATTCGGTGAAGTGAGCAGAAGCTTTTTGCATAGTCAT
Organism: Verrucomicrobiota bacterium; assembly: GCA_046047235.1. Classification (GTDB taxonomy): domain Bacteria; phylum Verrucomicrobiota; class Verrucomicrobiia; order Limisphaerales; family JAHDYP01; genus JBMTVN01. Next base: position 8,203 of record JBJOII010000024.1, read on the forward strand.
TACCAGGAGCCGCTGCTCCCGCCTCCTCCTGAGGAGCCGCCACCGAACGAGCCGCCGCTTCCGCTGCTGTTTGCAGCGGACCGGAGTATAAACAACAGCGAAATGCCGAGGCCAATGATCAGGGCCCATCCCCAGCCCTTGCGTCCGGACTTGAACAACGAGACGATGACGCCGATTACCACCATCAGTCCGCCGAACATGAGCAGCGGGATCCACCACGGTGTCTTTGGTTTGGGGAGGCCGAGGCCGCGCGCCATCTTGTCGAGCGCATCGACCCCTTGACGGATACCGTCGGAGTAGGAGCCGGACTTGAACGCGGGGACCATCAGATCCTGCATAATATAGTCCGTATCGGAGTCGTGGTTGTGTGCCCAACCGGCGCCGAGTTCGATTCTTGCCTTTCGGTCCCCCAGGGAGACCAGCATGAGGATGCCGTAGTTGCGTTGCTGGCTACCGATTCCCCAATGATCGAACAGGCCTCGGGCATATTGCTCGATGCTCATCTGGCCGGCGCGGTAGGAGACCAGGGAGGGTAGGGTTACCACCAGAATGGGGATCTCTTCTTCCTGAAGCAGGGTGGAGGCGATCCCGTCGATTGCCTGTGCATCCTCCGGGGTGAGGAGCTTGGCTTCGTCCACGTAGAAGTGTTCTTTGGGTGGTTTCTCCGGGAACTCTGCTCCCTGGGCCGCCGGTGTCGCGCAGAGCAAAAAAAGAAACAGCCGGTAATATGGATTGAGGCTTCGCAAGGGAGGTGATTGCAGCACGGGGGACTTGGTGTGTCACGACTCTAAGCCAAGTATCACAAGTCAGGGTGGCGTTTTGGGGGTTATAGCGAACGGCTGAATCGTGCGCACCTATGGGGCGCTTTTTGGGGGTAAAAAGGGCTCCATAGGCCCCCAAAGGTGCTGCTGGGAGGGGTTAAACTACGTGGTGGCAGCGGGTTATCGTGGTCCGAGGAAGATGGGAGGGGGGGCGGGATTTGGGGGGTTAAGGCGGATTCCGGTTTGGCCGTTGAGGTGGGGGGTGTTTGGGGGGGCTGATTCAGGAGTTAGGACATCATGGTACGCGTATTAATAATTGATGATCACGAGCCTTTGTTGAGGGCTTTGGGGAAGTCGCTACAGGGGGCGGGATATGAGGTGGACACGGCGACGAGCGGGTCGGCTGCGCTGGCGATGTTTCGGTCGGCTCCTTATGACGTGATCGTGACGGATTTGATCATGCCGAACGGTGAGGGGATTGAGACCATCATGGTTTTGCGGAAGGAGTTTTCGTCGGTGGGGGTTGTGGCGATGTCGGGAGGGTCGACACATTCGCCGGTATATTTGCGGATGGCGAGGCAGTTAGGGGCGCATGTGGCTTTGGAGAAGCCGTTTACGGTGGGGGAGTTGGTTGAGGCGGTTGAGAATGTGCGGACGTTGGGGGTGTGTTGAAGGGGTTGGGCATGGGTTATTGGAGTTGGGGGTGGCGGTAGCAGGAGGTGAGGTGGTCATTGACCATGCCGATGGCCTGCATGAAGGCGTAGCAGATGGTGGTGCCGACGAATTTGAATCCACGTTGTTTGAGGGCTTTGCTCATGGCATCGGATTCGGGGGTGCGGGTGGGGAGGTCTTTGAGGGTGGACCAATTATTTTGGAGGGTGGTGCCGTTGGTGAACTGCCAGAGGAAGTCATTAAAGCTGCCGAGTTCTTCTTTGAGTTGGAGGTAGGCTTGAGCGTTGGTGATGGCGGCCTGGACTTTAAGTCGGTTCCGGATGATGCCGGGGTTGGTGAGGAGTTGTTCGACTTTTTTAGGGGAGTAGCGGGCGATGCGTTCGGCGTTGAAGTGGTCGAAGGCCTGGCGATAGCCCTCGCGTTTCTTGAGGATCGTGAGCCAGCTGAGTCCCGCCTGGGCCCCGTCGAGAATGATTTTCTCGAAGAGTTTGGCGTCGTCATGTTCGGGGACGCCCCATTCTTCGTCGTGGTATTGGATATAGGCGGGGTGGGAGAGGCACCAGGGGCAGCGCATATAATTCAGGAGAGGGGAGAGAGGTTAGGAGAGTTAGGAGCTTGGAGCTAGTAGCTGGTAGTTTGGGGACAGGCGCTTTGCGCGATATCGGATAGGGGAGATGGGAGATGGGAGATGGGAGATGGTTTGCTGGTTGCTGACCTCTGACTCCTGACTCCTGACTCCTGACTCCTGACTCCTGACTCCTGACTCCTGACTCCTGACTTGGCTGGTTCATGGGGAGAGGTGGGGGTGGTGGTTTTGGAGGAGGGTGGGGAGGGGTGTATGGGGGTGGTCATGGAGGAGTTGGAGCCAGGTTTGGGTGATTTGGATGGCTTGGGGGAGTTGGAGGGCGGGGGGGGTGATGGTGGAGTTTTGGATGCGTTGTTGGGCGGTTTGGAGGAGGGCGAGTGCGGGACCGCGTCGGGATTTTTGGACATGGACGAAGGCGGCGGCGAGTTGGATGAGGCCTTTATAGAGTTCGCCGGTATCGGTGCGTCGGAGGGGGAGCCAGATTTCTTCGAGGACATCGTGGGCTTCATAGAACTGGCTGGTATTGAAGCAATTGGCGAAGGCGAGGAGGGTGGGTGAGTGGTCTTGGGGTGGGGGTGTGGGGTGGGGGTGCATGGGTTGGTAGTTGGGTGTTTATCGTGGGGGTGAGGGGTGGTGCAAGCGTGGAGTGGGAGGGTGGAATTAGGGACAAAAAAGCCGTTGCAATTCGTGGTATTCTCCGTGATGGTGCAGCGCTTTGGCTCCTGCGCTTGGTGCTTTGGGGCCGGCCTTTTTATTCATGGAATCATTGTTGATCTGGGTGGCTGTTGGCTTTGCTGGCGGCGTTTTTGTGGGTTCATTTTTTGAGTGGTCGTTGCATCGGTTTGCGATGCACAAGCCGTTTTTCGGGTGGCGTTATCCGTTCAAGGCGCATGCTTTGGTGCATCACCAGAAGTTTCGGGCGGATGAGAGCTATCATTTGCAGCGGGAGGAGGATTTGCGGACGATTCCGATGGCGTGGTGGAACGGGCCGGCAATTGTGGCGGCGGGTTTAGTGCCGGCGAGTGTGGTGGCCTGGCTGGTGGGGCAATGGGGGATTGCGGTGGGTGCGGGGCTGGCGTTTGCGGTGTATTACGGGACGTATGAGTATATCCACTGGTGCATGCACCTGCCGGGGAACCGTCGGGTTGAGCGGTCGGGCATCTACTTCCGGCTGAACGGGCATCATTTGTTGCACCATCGGTATATGCACAAGAATTTCAACGTGGTGTTTCCTTTGGCGGATTTGTGTTTGGGGACGTTGTTACGTCGGTCTCCGATTGCCTTTGCGCAGGCGCGGGGGACGGCGGTTCCTGATGTTCAGCCGTTGCCGGGGGCGGCGAAGAAGGCTGGGGGTAATGTGCAGGCGGGCGAGGAGGAGCAGGAGACGGCTGCTGCTGCTGCTCGTGTTGCAGCTACGGGCAAGTGAGGGGTTCTGCATCGCGCGGTTGCGCGATGCAGGGAGAGAGGAGAGCGGAAAGCGGGAAGCGAGTGCGAGGTTGTTGCAATGGCTTTGCGGACGACGCGCAGGTCGTCCCTACCTGAGCGAGGTTGTTGCAACAGTTTGGTTCCCTAGCATCCGGCTTCCTTCTTCGCCGAGGCTTCCGGCTTTGAGCCGCAAGCGGCACTACGCCGTGATCCGTCTCCGCTCTGCGAGCTACGCCGTGACAAGCAAGACGAAGACCGGGCGGGTCGTCTCTCTTTCAGCGAGGGGGGTGTTATCGGCTGGAGGGTTTGCCGATTTCGGTAGCTTTGTAGGCGTCGGGCGGTTTGGGGATGTAGGTGGGGTTGGGGACGGTGGAGGTATTGACGCTTTTGGCCGGGGCGATTTCGGCTTTGCCTTGGAAGCTGACGCCGTCTTCCATGACCATTTTGGCAGCGCGCAGGTCACCGACGATTTCGGTACGGCTTTTGATCTCGAGTCGTTCGCGGGAGGAGATGTTGCCGTTGATTTTGCCGCGGGCGATGACGCTGTTGCCGCCGACGTTGCCGCGGATCAAGGCGTTCTCACCGAGCTCGAGGCTGCCGTCGGTGAAGAGGTCGCCGTCGAGTTTGCCGTCGAAGAAGACGTTTCCTGAGCATTTAAGCGTGCCGCGCAGGTCGACATCGGAGTTAAGGACGTTCTGGGCGTTGCTGGATGAGGAGGAGGGGTTGGCCATGGGTTGGGGTCTTTGAGTTAAATGTGGGCTGGTATAGCTGGATTGTAGAGGAGCCAAAAGGGAAATCTTGGGGGTTAGCGGCGGAGCCAGCCGGTAAGGGTGCCGACTGTGCCGCTGGGTTTGCCGGGTTTGAACTGGTTGACGAGGAGCATGCTACGGGCGGCGGTGAGGGCCATGATGAATTCGTCGTAGCTTTGGAAGCGTTGGGCCGGGTCTTTGGCGAGGGCGGCGACGATGGCGTCGCTGGTGGCCTGACTGATGTCCTGGACCACGTGGTTGGGGGGCGTGACGGCGGTGTGGATATGGGCGGCGACGACTTCGTCGACGGTGGGGGCTTCGAAGGGGACGTGGCCGGTGATGGCGTGGTAGAGGGTGCCGGCGAGGCTATACATGTCGGAGAGGAAGTCCTCCTTTTCCTGCCGGATTTTTTCGGGAGCGATGTAGTAGGGGGTGCCCCAGACGCCGGTATCGTTTTCGTCCTCGGCGTCAGTGCTGCGGGCGAGGCCGAAGTCGACGAGTTTGGGTTCACCTTCGGCATTGAAGAGGATGTTGCCGGGTTTGATATCGCGGTGGAGGAGTTTGTGTTTGAGGGCGAGGTCGAGGGCGGAGGCGACTTTGATACCGACGTCGAGGACGTGGAGTTCGGGGACGCGGCCTTCGTGTTCGATGCGGCCGTCGAGGGAGCCTCGGTCAGCGAGTTCCATGACGAGGTAGCGGAGGCTGCCCCATTCATCGAACGTATAGATATGGATGATATTGGTATGGTTTAGGGCGGCGGCGGCTCGGGCTTCGCGGAGGAAGCTTTCGAAGGAGGCGGGGTCTTCGGCGAACTCACTTTTCATGAGTTTGACGGCGACTTCGCGTTCGAGCATGCAATCCCAGGCACGGTAGACGGTTCCCATACCGCCTGAGGCGATGGCGTCGCGCAGTTCGAACTGGCGCAACTGCATGGGCATCATGAGTTCGCGTCCGCACTTGGTACAGGGGGTGGTGCTTAACGGTGCCAGATCGCCGGGGATGAAGACTTTGGCTCCACATCCCGGGCAGGCCACCATTTTGAGGGTTGGTTTACGGTCCTGACGCTCTGCGCCCATCACGCAAAAACTGTATCACCCGCAGCGGGAACGACAAGTGCGGTGATGCATACTTTTGAGGGGAGGATGCAATTGGTTCTTATGCTGGCAGTGTGGCAAGTTACATTTTAGCAATCTGCGGTTTTGGCGTTGCCGGTAATTGTTGGTCTTGGCTTACTCGCCCCCCTGTGCACACCTCGCCCCTAACAGAGCCTTCGCCATGGATGGTTGGCCCTTTTGTATTGCTGCTGGGGCTGATTGCCTTGGCGCCGTTGTTCTTTAACGGCTGGTGGGTGCGGCATTATCCGAAGGTGGCCTTGGGTTTGGGGGCGGTGACCTTGGCTTATTATCTGGGGGTTTTGGGGTCGACGGGTCCGGTGCTGCATACCTTGAACGAGTATGTGAGTTTTATTGCGCTGGTGGGGTCGTTGTATGTGGTGAGCGGTGGGATTCACATTACCGTGAAAGGAGAGGCGACGCCTCAGGCGAACGTGGTGTTTTTGTTGGCGGGGGCGATTTTGGCGAATGTTCTGGGGACGACCGGGGCCTCGATGTTGTTGATTCGGCCTTATATCCGGTTGAACAAGTATCGGATTACGACGCATCACGTGGTGTTTTTTATCTTTCTGGTTTCGAACGTGGGGGGGTGTTTGACGCCGATCGGGGATCCGCCGTTGTTTTTGGGGTATTTGAAGGGGATTCCGTTTTGGTGGGTGATGGAGCATTGCTGGCCGATGTGGGCGGTGGGCGTGGGGGTATTGCTGGTGATGTTTTACGTGGTGGACCGGCGGAATTATATGCGGGCGCCGAAGCCGGTGCGGGATCGTTTGGCTGAGCCGCCGGATGTCTGGTGTTTTCGCGGGCTGCACAATCTTCTGTTTCTGGGAGTGATTCTGGGGGCTGTCTTCATTGAGCATCCGCGGTTTCTGCGGGAGGCGTTGATGTTGGGGGCGGCGATCGGGTCTTATTTTACGACCCGGGCGGAGTTGCATCGGTCGAACGACTTCAACTTTCATCCGATTCAGGAGGTGGCGATTTTGTTTGCGGGGATTTTCGCGACCATGATTCCGGCGCTGGAGTATTTGCGGTTGCATGCGGGGGCTTTTGGGGAGCCGGCGACGACGACCTTTTATTGGGGGACGGGTGTGCTTTCGAGTTTTCTGGATAACGCCCCGACCTATTTGAGTTTTCTGAGCACGGAGTTTGGGGCTTTTGCGACGCCGGAACTGGTGGCTCAGGTGACCGAGCATTTGCGGCTGCATGGGACCGAGGCAGCGGGATTGGCGGGGGCGGGGTCGGAGTCGGTGCGGGCCACGGTCGGGGTGTTGTCGGGCTGGTTGGGGCAGTTGCCGGCCCCGGTGGAGACCACGGAGGAGCATGTGCAGGTGGCGATCCTGCTGGGGAACCCACTGGCCTTGAAGGTGCTGACGGCGATCAGCGTCGGGGCGGTGTTTTTCGGGGCCAACACCTATATCGGGAACGGACCCAACTTCATGGTGAAGAGCATTGCTGAGCAGCAGCGGGTGAATACGCCGACGTTTTTGGGCTATGTATTCCGGTATAGCCTGCCGTTCATGGTGCCGATGCTGGTGCTGGTGTGGTGGCTCTTTTTCTGACGGGAGAGAGAAGAGAGGAGAGGGGCGTGCCGCCACGTAGAACGTGGCAAGCGTGGGCGGCACGGGAGCTGGGAGCTGGGGGACAGGCGCTGCGCGCGAGGTGCGAAGCGGTAAGAGGAAAGAGGTAAGCGCTGAGGGTCGTTGCGGCGCGTGGGTGCGCGCCGCAGGTAGAGGGGAGGGGGGAAACGAGGCAGCTGAATTCCCGTTGCAACTGACGGTCGTGTTGCGCCTTAGCCCTGATAGACGTGTCGAATTAGAGCCAGGCTCTTTTCCCTATTGTAGTGTTCTGAAACAAAGTCGCGTGCTTGTTTGCCGAGTTGTCGGGTGAGTTTTGGATTCTCGAGGAGGTGGTTTATGGCTGCCGCGAGGGCCTTCTGGTCCCCGGGGGGGACGATGAGTCCGGTATGGCCGGGGACGACGCTTTCGTCCTGTGGGGAACCGGCGCTTACGATGGAGGTTTTGCCGAGGGCGCCGGCTTCGATTGTAGCCTTGGCGAAATGGGGTCGAATGAAGGGGCAAAGTATAAACTCGGCCCGTTCGATTAGGGGCTGGACGTTCAGGTTTACGGGGGCCAGCTGGACTTTGTTGGGGTTTGCAGCGGCGGCCCAGTCAATTTGCAGGCCATAAGTTGGAATGTGGAGAGCGTTCAGAGTGTTACGAACGGTCCGCTTGAGTGTGCCCCCTTGTGGGTGGCCGCCGAGTATGATCAGCACGGCTTTGGGGTCACGGACATCTTCCATGGCGAGGGCTGCAGTCAGGGAGCCTTTGTGGCGATGCCTTTCCCCTAGGGCCAGGATGAGTCGTTGGTCGGGTCTTAGCCTGAAGTCCTTTTCGAAATCAACTGATCCGTTCCTGCCCGTAAAATCGGGCCAGTTATGGACTAGGGTGGTGCGTTCGGGGAGTCCGACCTCCAGTGCGTTTGCTCGGGAGATGGCCATCACAGCATCGATATGGTTCCGGGTCGTTCGCTGCATCAATTGTTCGCGCCAACCTCCTGGTTTAAACAGGAGCGGTTCGCGGACGTGCATGACGACGCGCGGGACTCCGGCTTCCTTGCAGCCGATGGCGGTGTGGAAGAGCACGAAGGTATTCAAGTGGACGATATCTGGCCGTTCACGGGCACAGATTTCGCGCGCAGCTGTGATGCTGTTGAACCAGCCTGTGAGTCCCTTGAGATTTGCCCTGGAAAGCAGGCTTTGGTTGCCGCCGAACGCGGTGGTGAAGCCCCGGATGCGTTTATCCAGGATGACGCGTACGCCGAGTTCCTGTTCCAGACGAGTCTGGAGGGGGCCTGCTTTAGCGAGGGCGACAACGATTTCGTAGTCTGATCGGAGAGCTGCGATGATTTGGTAGAGGCTCCAGGATGCTCCGCCGACCACGGAGGTGTGGTGGATGAACAGGAGTTTCTGGCGCTTGGGTCTCATTGCGATGTCCTTCCTGGTGCATGGCGTTGCATCCAGAGAAGGATCAATGCTCCGGGGTTGTGCAGCTATTACGGAGCCGTCCTTTTGGGGTATTGCGGCTAGGGGAGTTTTCGCGGCTGAGTTGTGCTGGTGATTTGGAGATCAGGTCCTTGCTGGGGGTGGAGGGGTTAACGCAGTGAAAGGATAGGGTTGAGCTTGGTTGAGTCTGGCTGTAGTTCCTCTTCATCAATGACTTCATCGGGCGCAGTTTCGGGTGCCTCCTGCGGGGTCCACACGAAGCTAGCCCAGATCCAGGGTACACAGCCCCACAGGGCCGTATGGACGACATCAGTCATGAATGCGACGAGTAGATAGAGCGTCATGACCCCTGGGAAAGAGAGAGCAAATGCTCTTTGCCAGGGGAGGTTGTAGCGCGATTTTCGGTAATGGCTGGTCACCCTGAGCAAGGCATAGAAGTGGGATCCCCAGTAGAGCAGAAATGCGATCGGGCCCAGGTCGGACCAGATCGCAAGAAATCCAGTCTTGGTATGCATGATGATGCTCCGGGTTTGGACTTCGAGGGCGTCCGTGCCAGTGAACGTCCAGCCGTGGTATTTGGCGGCAAGGTAGCCTCGTTCGTCGGCGAGAGTTGTGCCCAGAGAGCCGGGGCCGGTGCCGAGCAAAAAGAAGGGGATGGAAGGTTCCTGGGGTAGGTCAACCAAGTGGCTGCGGTAAGCCTCCATTTTGCGGCCTGTGAACAGGTCGCTTCCCCTTCGCAGGTAGGAATCCAGCTTGAGCGTGTTGGGGGAGAGAACTTGGACGAGAGTAATGATGGCGAGCAGCGGGATGACAGCAAAGGTGATTCCGAGGATTCGCATCGGGGTGCCCTTGGAATAGAGCAGTCCTATTATCAGCAGCATGACTCCGAGGAACGCGTAGGCGTGCGCGGTATTCGTAACGAGGAGGGATGCTGTGAGGACTGCCGACAGGAGGAGGTAAGTGGGGTAGCCGAACACCAGGAAAATAGCCACACAGAGCGCAATTCCCAGACATGCGGTGTAGCCGACGAATAGGCTAGTGCCCATGGTGCCGACGGCGAAGTCGATGCCGACGTAGATTCCCGGGTGAGGCAGGGGATTGATGCCTAGCAGCCAGGCGACATTCATGACCAGTTGAATGAGCAGAGTCAGGATGAAGAATTTAGCCACGGAAGGAAGGTCCTGGGGTTTCAATGCTGCATAAGCGAAGAACCCGAGGACGAACGGTCGGAGGTATTGGACTGTAGTTACCGCTGCATCGATGTAGGAGCCTCGGTTCACGGCAAAAGACAGGATGAAGAGAATGACCAGACCGGTGAAGACGCGAGTCATTGCCCGGACATCGGGGTAAGATGCCCGGTTCAGGGCGTGCTGAAAGACCATTGCGATGACAATACATCCTAGCAGGGCTTCATCCCCGTATCGGACTGCGCCGATGCGGGTAATCTGGTAAGCGTATTCACAGATTGTGGCCCAGACCCAATACCCTGCGAGGAGCCGTTTGGGATCTCCAAGCATCCAAGGGACGGCGAGGATGGCCGGGATGATGCCCCAGGCCAGAGCTGTCTGCATTCGCCAGAAGGCGACGAAGCCGATAAGAAGGATCGAAAAAGTGATGAGGAGTGTTTGTACGCGCTGGTTCATGCAGTCGTTCCGCTCTTTATCAGGGGTCTACGATCGGGCTCTAGCGGTGTGACCATTCTGAGCGGGCCTGCCGAAGAGGGTTACGGTCAAAACTGTCCATATTGGACCCTGAAATTCTGGCATTCACACGCGGAAGTTGGTGGCGGGCTTTTGCGGTGTCAAGCTCCTGCTGTTATTGGCTGGGGATTTCAGGTCGACGCGAATTGGGCTCCTGGTGTCAAAACTTATGAGCCAACAGGCAACAGGTGGTCTTGAGCGGCTGTGGTTGACCTGTGGCCCTGGTATCATTATAACCCCTATTCGGTTTCGGACTGGCGGGGCTCTTTCCAACTTGTTGCTTGGGCCTGACTACCAGAGTGTTGGAAGGACTTCGTGCGTTCATGAAGATTAGTTTTTTTGTCCATGACCTTGCGAGCAATCCTGTGGGACGTGCCTTTCCACTTGCTGAGGCCGCACGGCGACTTGGTCATGAGGTAGAGGTTTTGGGATTTATGATTTCAGGGGAGGAAGTTTACCTGCCGTATCGTGATCGATTGCCGTTTCTTTTTGAACGCAGCACTGGGGAGGTTTGGGATGTTGTACGGAAGGCGAGGGTGCTTGCAGGGCGGGCTGGGGGTGATTTGCTTTACGCATGCAAACCTTTGCTCACCAGTTTGTTTCCTGCGCTGATCGCCAGGGGTGGAAGGCCGGTCTTTCTGGACGTTGAGGATGACGATGTCTGGGCGCCATCGGGTAGTGAGACCCTTTCCGGCAGGTTTCGCACTTACCTTCGAGGCTTTCGCTCTGCCACTGCTCCCAAGTACGGGGTTTTACTCCATCCATTCGTGAGGCGATGTGATCAAATTACAGTTTCGACGCGCCGGATACAGCGGCGTTATGGAGGTACTCGGATACTGCATGGGCCTGATGAGCTGGTTTTTGATCCGGGACGGCAGGACCTTGATCCGGCGAGGTGCCGGGAGATGTTTGGGTTGCCCCCTGTGATGCCCTTGGTGGTTTTTGCGGGCACGCCTTGGCCGCACAAGGGCCTGGACCTTCTTTTGGAAGCTATAGGTGGGTTGGGGGAAAGTGTGGGTTTAGTTCTTTGCGGTGATCGGGAGCATCCCATGTTTCGCCGGGCGAAGCAGGAACTCGGGGATCGGTGCTTTCTCGTCGGGTTTTTGCCCAACGACCGCATGCCGCACTTTTTAACCGCTGGAGACATCGTGCCTGTCTTTCAGAAGCGGCTGCCTTATGCTGAAGCGCAACTGCCCGCCAAGATGCTGGAGGCGATGGCGATGGAGAAGGCGGTGATTGCCTCTGACGTGGCGGACTGTGCTGAGATTCTGGGAGCGCGAGATTCCAACCCTCGGGGGTGGGTTGTTCCGCCTGGTGATTTGCAGGCCATCCGTAGTGCACTGCAGGAGGCGATACAATCTCCTTTGGAGCGGAGAGCGCGTGGGCAGCGGGCTCGGGAATATTATCTGCAACAGGCTTCAACCAAGGCGATCAGCGAGAGGCTGGAGCCCCTGCTCAAGTCCATTGATACGGAACACTGATTGGCGTGCATGTGATGAAAGCGCAAGCGAACCTTTATGCTGACAGAAAGAACGTGGCTTCGTATGAGGGGAGTCGCCCGGATATTCTAGGTCACGTTCTTGGTGCTTCGAGAGTTCTGGATGTTGGCTGCAACCGGGGTGCATTGGTTCGTGAGCTAAAGCAACGTTTTCCCGAGTGTCGATGTTGGGGGATTGAAATCAATCCTGACGCTTTGAAGGACGCTCTTCCGGAACTTGAGGCGGGTTATGTCCTGGATTTGGATCGGACGGGGGAATTTGAGGCGGCACTTGAGGGTTTACAGTTTGACACCATTATAGCTGGTGATGTTCTGGAGCATACTTGGGATCCATGGAGGGTTGTGGAGGTGCTTTACGGGCATCTGGCGCCGGGCGGGGTGATCATTATCTCACTCCCGAACATTGCACATTGGACACTACTCACTAACTGGATCCGTTTGAGCTGGCCGATTCGCGAGCGGGGGCTGTATGACGGCACCCACCGCCGATTCTTCATGCGGGAGGATTTGCGGCGGTTAGCGCCTGAAGGATCAAAGTTCGCGATTCTATCTCGGAACTATCGCCTTTTTGAGGGGAGGCAGACCCGTTGGGACAAGCTGGTGAAGGGTGTCTTTGGGTTGGTGCCGAGGTTGCGGGAATTCGTCACCTTCCAATACATTTTCTCGATTCGGAAGCCGTCTTGAGTGGGGGGCTTTTGGGCCATTGAATTCTTTTTAACGTGACCGCTTTAGGGGTTTCTTGGCAACTGCTTGATTTGACTGTGATGCGACAGGCCCCACAGGGTTTGCTGTTTCTCGGATTCTTGAACGACCATGCCGACTGAAAAGAAACCAGCAGTCGGAGCTCCCCAGGATAGGGTGGCCGAGGGGGCAGAGGGGTCTGCTACGGCTGGGGATCACTTTTCCACGGCGCATCTGATGTCGAACCTTGGGCGCAGGAGTGCTCGGGGGGCGGTGGCTACCGTTGGTGCACAAGGGATGCAGCTAGTCTTGCAGATCCTGTCGACGGCGGTTTTAGCGAGGATCCTGAGCCCGGGTGATTTTGGCTTGCTGGCCATGGTGATGCCGTTGGTGGGTTTTGCGGCGGTGTTTGCGGATGCGGGGTTGTCCATGGCAACGGTCCAGCGGGTTGAAATCAGCCATAGGCAGGTCAGCAACCTGTTTTGGTTCAACGTGATGCTGGGTGTTTTGCTGGCCTTATTGGTTGTTATGGCATCTCCGGTAGTAGCCTGGTTCTACTCTGAGCCTTCACTGGCCCCACTGACGATTCTGTTGGCTTTACCGCTGGTACTGACTGGTCTGAGTGTTCAGCACAAGGCTCTGCTGACCCGACAGATGCGCTTTGGCACCCTTGCCTGGATTACTATTGCTTCGCAGGCGGTCTCGATTGGAGTTGGGGTGGCGTTTGCGGCTTGGGGTGCGGGTTACTGGTCGTTGGGGATTATGCACGTTGCCAATGCCGCTGCCTTGATGGTTTTGATATGGTCAGCGGCGGGTTGGGTTCCGGGTTTGCCGAGGCGTGGTGCGGGTACTGGGGCGATGTTGGCTTTCGGTGGTAACATGGCCGCATTTAGTTTCATCAACTTCTTTGTTCGGAATCTGGACAATATTCTCATTGGCGCGGTTTGGGGGAAGAGCGCGTTGGGTTTGTATTCACGGGCGTACAACCTCTTGTTACTGCCGATTACGCAATTGAACGGGCCAGTGGGGAGGGTTGCTGTTCCTGCTCTGAGTCGGTTGCAGCAGGAACCCGAGCGGTTTGCTGCCTATTACCGCAAGGGTTTGCTGCTGCTTGCCGCGATGGGAATGCCGCTGGTGGCTTTTTGTGCAGTGGCGACAGACGATGTGGTTCTTGCTGTGTTGGGGGCGAAATGGGTGGACGCAGTGCCTATATTCAGGGCGTTAGCGCCTGCAGCATTCTGCGGTACCTTCAATGTTGCGTTGGGATGGGTTTTCGTGCCCCTGGGTCAAGTTAACCGTCAGGTTCGGGTGGCTGTGTTTAGCGCTGCAGCGAATATTTCTGCCTTTTTTATAGGGTTGAGATGGGGGCCGGTGGGGGTAGCGTATGGGTTTAGTATTGCGATTACGCTGACACAGATACCCATGCTGCTTTACACCTACAGGCGTTCACCGCTGTGTTTAAAAGACTGGGCGTCGTCAGTTCGGCTCCCTGCGCTGGCGAGCATGGCTGCTGCTTTTTGTCTTTGGCTGGCGCTTCCACGTCTTGCCGGGCTTGGCCTCTTTTTACGTTTGCTGCTTTCAGGGGCTGGTTTCTACGGTGTCTACGCGATCTTGTTTTATGGGTTCGCGCGTTTGATGCGTGTCCCACTCCACCTCAAGTTAGGCGAGGTAAAGGCCTTCTTGGGCCGATGACAGAGTAGCCTGAACGCTAAGCAGTTCGAGCAGGTGGGAGAGTAGCGACCAGACATGTTGGGAGACCTGGTTTCGGTCCGATCCCTTTCAAGGCTTGCCTCGCCCTGGGTCCGGCTGAAGGGTTGGATTTTTCCCAGTTGCCAGAAGACCGGGGTTTCAAGGGATCTAGAACTGAAAATAGATGAAGGGTGCTGCGTCGGTGGCGCCGAGGCAGACGATGAGGGTGAGCAGGCCTGCGTAGGCGGTGCATCGGATCCAGGCAGGGCGGTCGACAAGGCTTTCGGCCCAGTTGACATCTTTACGGGCAATCAAGTGGACTAGAACAACTGCGAGAAGCGCAGGCCAGATATAGGGGGAGAAAAAACGTGTGCCGTCCTGGTTCCACAGGGCGATTTTTTGAAGGTAGGCGACGGCATCGGGCAGCGTTTGGGCCCGGAAGAAGACCCAACCCATGAGCACTACGATTAGTGTCAGGATGCGAGACGGGATCGTGCGGTACCAGGCATTGGCTTCCTGAGGCCGGTCGGGCTTGTTGCGGTATTCCATAAAGAGCTTATGGATGGCCAGAGCGCTTCCGTGTATCCCGCCCCAGATGACGAAGTTCCAGCTGGCTCCGTGCCAGAGCCCCCCCAGCAGCATTGTGATCATGAGGTTGAAGTAGGTTCGGTTGCGGCCCCGACGGTTGCCTCCGAGGGAGATATAGAGGTAGTCGCGCAGCCAGCTCGACAGTGAGATATGCCATCGTCTCCAGAACTCGGTGATATTGACCGAGCTGTAGGGCATGCGGAAATTCTCATTGAACCGGTAGCCCATGGTGCGGGCGCAACCGATGGCGATATCAGTGTAGCCTGAGAAGTCGCAATAAATCTGGATGGCATAGCCCAAAAGCCCCTGCAGGAGGCTAAAGGCATCATAGGAGGAAGGGGTGGCAAAGACGACGTCGACGTGCTGGGAGATCTGGTCGGAGATGACCAGCTTTTTAACGGCTCCAAGTGCGATGTAGGCGAGCCCTGTTTCAATGTCCCTGAGTGAGCCCCTGACACGGGTCAGGAGTTGGGGCAGGAATTCGCTAGCGCGGACGATGGGGCCTGCGACGAGTTGCGGGAAGAAGGCTACGTAGAGGAGGTAATCGCGCCAGTGACGACATGGGGAAAGCTTGCCTCGATAGATATCAAGGACATAGCTGAGGCTTTGGAATGTGAAGAATGAGATTCCAACGGGCAGAGTCACGTGGATATTGGCTGGGGGGATTGAGATCCCCCCCAGGCTGAGGCAGGCGCGCAGGTTTTCGTAGGCGAATGTGGCGTATTTGAAAAAGGCCAGCACGCCGAGATTGATGATCAGGCTGGTGGCGACGAGCCGGCGTTTTGATGTCTGGCTTTCGGTTTTAGCGAGGCAATGTCCGACCAGGAAGTCGGTTGTGCTGATGAGCAGGATGAGCAGGATATAGGCGGGGTTCCAGCTCATGTAGAAAAGGTAGCTGGCACTCAACAGAAACCATTTTTCCAGGCTCTCATTTCGCAGGAGAGATCTGACGCCGACAACGATGCAGAAGAAGAGGACGAACTCAAAGGAAGTGAAGATCATGGGGTAGTCAGGGCAGGCTGGATTTGGGCGAGCAGGGCGGCGGTGGCCAGCCGTTTGCCCCGGGTATTGAGGTGTACCAGGTCCCAGTAGAGTTCATTGCTGGACAGGTCTTGCATTTGGTCCAGGCGGAGCAGGGATACGGAGGGGTGATCTTGCTGAATCCTCCGTAGGCGGGCCTCGAAGGCTGCTGCATCCTCTGCTGTCAGGAGTTCGGCCCGGTATGCCGGTGAGAGGGGCATGACCATGAGCAGGGCGGGGCCGTTTTGAGATGCGCGACTGAGGAGTCGGTCGAGCGCAATGCTCTTTGTTCCAGAGAACGAGTGTTGACCTCCCCTGAGTCGGGCTTTCATCAGCGCTACATTTCTCAGCAGGCGGTCAGATTTCCAGCTGGCAATGGTTTCATCGACTTCGAAACTGGACCCGATGGAGGGTTGGGCGGGGTTGTTTTGGTGGGTTTGGGCTGTTCTGAGCAGGTTGAAGCCTGCGCGGATTTTCGATCTGACCCCTACCATGACGCCGAGGGACCGGCCGGCGGAGGGGAAGGCGAGCCTGACGAATTTTCTTGGGTATTGGCTGAGTGTGCGCTTGGTTAATTCCCAGTTTGTCCCGGAGGCACGGAGGTCAGAGATAGTCTGGAGGAACGGGACCGTGTCTGCCCGGAAGTCCGAGAGAGACCTCTCGTTCATATCGAAGGCACTGACTCCGATCACCGTTAGGTCCCCTGGGCCGAAAGCGGGGGCAATGATGTCCAGTTCGGCGGGGGAGGCTGCGGGGCCTGTGGTTCCGTTGACCGGGCGGCGGGTGGACTCCGAGACGGTTTCCCAGTTGATGCCGTAGAATGTGAGTGAGGAGCCGAGCGCGTTGATGGGGGGTGGGGTGAAAGCGTTTCCGTGGTGGTAGCTCGAGCTGTTGCTGGTGCTAAGGCCCAGCCAGGCGACTGCGATGTGGCTTGCGATGGAGGCTGCTGTGACGGAGGCCACCAGAATCAGGAAGAACTGTCTACGGCTTGGGCGGGAGGTGCTCAATGTTTAGGCGCGGGTTAGATAGCGTTTGGTCATCCTGGTGTCTAGATGCATTGTGTGATCGCGGGGGCGGCGGGCTTGGGGGCGGGGGATCAGTCTCTGGCTGAAGGAGGGTCAGGAGGTAGGCTGAGCCTGGTTTTCCATACTCCTGTTGAGCGGGGGACATCAAACGTGATGCGCTGGTTGGGTGAGTAGTGAGTGAAGATGGAGTAGGACAGGCGCCGTGGCAGGTAGTGGCCGTGGAGGAGCTTTCTCATGCGGAACCAGAGGGTGATTCCGGGGCGGAAATGGCGGGCCCAGACTGGGGCTATGGCGATCCGGCGGTGGAGTTCGTTGAGGGCTTCGGGATGAAGGGCGAGGTTCTCGCCGGTGTCTGTGAAAGTGGAGGTAGCGAAATTACACAGGCTCATGGAGATCTGTCTGGAGAGCATGTCGTGAATCCAAACAGCGTCGCCCGCGATGCGCCAGTCGGTGCTGAAGAAGAGCTTATGTTGGTCGAGGAGTCGTCGGCGGAAGAAGGTTGCGCATGTCAGGATGGCGAGGTTGCCGGAGACGAGGGAATGGTTGAGGGTGGGAAGGAGGGCTCGCCGGGTACAGATGTAATGGCCTTTTGGGTCGACCACATGGGCATCGCCGAACAGGACTTCGAGTTCGGGTCTTGCGTCGAAGACTGCCTTGACTCGAGCAAGCGTGCCCGGGAGGTATTGTTCATCGCAGTTGAGGTAGGCGCAGAGGTCGCCTTGGCTCCGCTTAAGGCCTCGATTGACCGCGTCGTACATTCCGCTGTCCTTCTCGACAAAGAGCTTCAGCTGAGACTGTTGGGCTGCCCACTCTTCGAGCGGGGCGCCGGTGCCGGCGTCCTGAACGATGTGCTCGTGTTCTACACCGGTTTGGTCGGCGATAGAAGCTGCGCAGAGTTTGAGCCACTCGAGCTGTCGGAAGCTTGGTGTGATGATGCTGAACATGACAAACGGCCCCGAATTGTTGAGGAGTCTGGGTGATATGACAATGTTAGATATGGGGAGTGCAATCCTGGGGGTCCTTCCGTATGGACCGGCGTACATTAGAGGGGTATAAAGGCCCCGATTTGGTGCAGGGCTTTCCGTGATTGGGACCTGATGGTGATATGTTCGGCGACATGGCCAGCTTTTTGAAGAGGGCTACCCAATGGGTGCTCGTGGCTGCGCTTTGCTTTGCGGTTCTGGCGACGGGGGCGGTTCGTTCGATGGATCTTCTGGTTGTTGAGCTTCTGGTATTGTTGGCTTTGGTCCTATGGGGGGGGCGGCTTGTGGTGCTGAGGGGCAGGGATTTTACGTGGCCTGTGGTTTGCTGGATGGTCCTGGGTTTTACGGGCTACGCGGTATTTCGTGTTTGGAGTGCTGAGCTGAGTTATCCTGCTGCGGTCGAGTTACGACGGATTACCGTTTATGCTGTGTTCTTTGTCGTCCTGCTGAATCATTTGAGGCGGGAGGAAGATGTTTCCCTGTTTGTTGGGGTATTGACTGTGGTTGGGGGGGGGGTGGCGGCTTATGCCATCTACCAGTTTGTCACGAAGACGGATGCGGTCTGGTGGTATACGCGCCCCGGGAGCTATGCCGGTCGAGGGTCGGGCACGTTTATTTGTCCCAACAGTCTGGCTGGTTTCCTGGGTGTTTTGATTCCGTTGGCGACAGCGAGGGCGATTGGCGGGCGGGCGGGTTTTGTGTGGCGTTTATGGTTGGGATACTGTGCGATCCTGATGGTATGCGGCCTTGGGGTATCGCTTTCTCGGGGCGGGTATGTTGGAGCTGCGGCTGGCTTTGGTTTTCTTATTCTGCTGCACCTTTGGCATAGGCAGCATGTGGTGAGGGTTCTGGTTCTATCTGCGCTGGTGTTGGGAGTTGGTATCCTGGCCTTGGGGCGGGAGTGGGCCATGCGGGAAAGGATTGAATCTGGGATTGAGAAGTATCACGTGGGTGATTCGGTTGAACTTCGGCTTTCGCTCTGGCGGTCGGCGGAGCGGATGTGGAGGGACCATTTCTGGGTGGGGGTGGGACCGGGTCATTTTGACTATCGATTTCCTGCCTACCGTGAGACTTCTGTTCAGGCACGACCGCTTTATGCGCACAACGACTTTCTGAACACCCTGGTTGATTGGGGTGTCTTGGGGTTTGGGGGGATAGCGGTGATTTTTGGTTATACCTTTTACCGTGGTTTCAGGGTTTTGCGGGTCTCGAGGAGGAGGCGGAACGATTTGGACGCGGACCAGACGAGTGACCGTTGGTCGACTGCAGCCGGTGCGGTGAGCGGGTTGGTGGCGTTGCTGGCGCATTCATTATTTGACTTTGACATGCAGATCCCGGCGATTGCCATGGTGGTGATGGGTATGATGGCTTTGGTGCACCGGTATCCCGAGCGAGGGCGGGGACGGGAGGGGATTCGGCTGGGGGGGGTGGCGAGAGTCTGGCTGGGATTGTTTATTGGGATGGTTGTAGTGGTGCGGGGGCTCGCCTGGTATCCCGCGATGAGGGAGGCTATTGCGTTGGGTGAGGCGGATGGGCAGCGCCAGCAAACGGAGTTGAGATTAGAGGCTTTACGCCGGGCATTGGATTTCGGGCCGGACAACTTTGAGGTGCGCTACACACTGGGTGAGGCTTATCGCCAGATCAGCTGGCAGGGGTATGACGGTTACGAACAGAGCGCGGAGGAGGCCATGCGTCATTACCGGTTGGCGGCTGAGATCAACCCTTATGATCCCTATCCGGTGATTCGTACTGGGATGTGTCTGGATTGGCTTGGACGCCGGGATGAAGCGCTGTCCTTTTTTGAAGCTGCCCGGGACTTGGATCCCAACAACTATTACCTGAGTATCCTGCGAGGGTGGCATCACATTGAGACTGGGGAATACCGGGAAGCACAGAAGTGGTTGCTGCGATCGCTTCAGCAGAAGAACTGGCCAAACGATCAAGCGCGGCGGTTCTATTACAAGGCCAGGAGGTTACAGCGACTTGAAGCGAAGCAGGTTGAGCAGCCGGGTTAGGCGGCTGTTTCTCCGTTTGGTGGAGTCAGGGGTGGGGAGGGTTATCAGCGGATGCTGAGTTGGGCTACGTGATTGAATGCCTGGACCCATTGGTCGGCGCCGACGTTTTGAACCAGCCAGTTGCGCCCTTGCTCTCCCCAAGTTGCGGCTTCCTCCGGTGAGAGCGTGTGGATGGCCTGGAGCCACTCGTCCTGGTTTCCGGGCTGGAGGAGTCTTCCGGTGGATCGGTCCATGACGATTTCGGTCATGCCGCCGCCTTTGCTGGCGAGGATGGGGCGGCATCGTTCATAGGCTTCGTAAGCCACGGTGCTGAGAGGCTCCTGCCAGAGGCTGGGGAAGACTACGGCCCTGCAGGTTCTTAGCAGGCGGTCCTTTTCTTCGCCATTGACGAATCCGACCCACTCCACACCGGGGGGCGATGTGTTCCTAAGTTCGTCGACCAGTGGGCCTTCACCGGCCATGATGAGGCGTTTCCCTCGAAGCTGGGGGTGGCGCCATAGATCCACGATGAACCTGACGCCCTTGGCCTCGACCATTCTGCCGAGGAACAGGAAGTGGCCTTGGTCGGGTTGGGGAGCAATGACGGGCTGGGAGTGCCACGAGTGACGGACTGCGTGAAGGCGGTCAGGGAACCAATTGCATTCCTGAAAGACGCTGCGCATTTGTTCGCTGACCGCTACCCAGGCCCGGACAGATTCGAAGTGGCCTTGGGCTTTGAGCCTTCGGTAGCCGAGGGCCAGCCAGGTTGTGAGGATGCGGCCGTGCCAGGTTCCAGCGAGGCACTCCTTCCAAGTGCGCCAAGGGTCCCTGGGGTGGAGTGGGGTGCCCTGGATGGAGAGTTCACCGCCCGGGCTGGTTGGGCGATAGTTGTGGAGCCACTGGATGATGGGGGTGCGCAGCTGGGATGCGACGCGGTAGATGCCGATGGAGACGACAGGTATCACGTTATGGAGCAGCCAAAGGTCGGCTTGCGATTCGTGTTGGAGTTGTTCCAGTTCGGCGAGGACGGGGGTGTTTTGCCAGAGGAGGAGAGGTTGTTTCCAACGCGCTGGTGCGTCGGGCTTTTTCCAGTCTGCGCTGGATTTCCAGAATCGATGGACGCGATGACCTCCGGACTCGAGGTCGTCGGCGATTCTGGCCACTGAGCGTTCCTCTCCGCTCGCCTGGATATAGCGGTTAAAGACCTGGATGATGGTGAGTGTGCGATGTTGGGCAGGAGGTGGGGGCATGGGGAACTGAGGGGTTATGCCCTTGGGCTGACCGGGCAGCGGTTGAGGATCCACCGGTGTTTGCCTGAGGCTGTGGGTGGGATTTCTTCCACCTCATGAAGTTCGACATGGCTAGTGGCGCCGAAGGCGCGCAGGAAACTCCTCTTGAGTTCCTGGAGGTTATCGGTGAGTCCCTGTCGTTGGGTGGGGATGTAGCGAAACACGAAGTGGCCTTGAGCGATTTGTTCGAGCTGCCATTCCCATATGAGGTGGCGGTTGAGGATGACACCGACGAAGTGCCTGACGAAGACTGAGGTCAGTTTGGTGCCGTCCTCGGTTGTTAGCATTTCATCCTGGCGGCCTTGGAGGGAGGTGATGCGTGGAAAGGGAGACCCGCAAGGGCAGGGGGTTTGGCTGGGAGCCCAGGCTGCGAGGTCGCCGATTTCGTAGCGGATCATTGGGAATCCCGGGTTATTGAGCAGGGTCACCAGGATGTTGCCGGTCGTCCCTGGTGGACATGGCTTGTTCTCCTCGTCCACGATTTCGAGAAAGACGTTCGGTGAGAAGACATGGAGGCCGGTGTGGTGGGAACACTCTGAGGCGATGTCGCAACATTCGCGTGAGCCGTATTTATCAATGACCTCGGCGCCGAAAGCGTGCTGGAGTTCCCTGCGGTGGTCTTGGGTGACTGTGCCTGCGCAGGCCATGATCTTCTTGATGCTGAGGGCTTGCAGGTTGTTCTCTGTGATATGGTGTGCGAGTCCGGAGGCGGCATCGACATAAGCCATTAGGAACTGGATATCGGGCCGTTGCCGCATGGTGTCGTAGTAGGCCTGCAGGTTTGTGGTCCTGGCCCTGAAGGCGTTGAGAAGTGTTTCGGCGTGGATGGCGGAGAGGATTCGCTGCTGGAGGCTGGCGGTTTTGTTCAGCAGGTCGAGTTCGGAGCCCCACAGCCGGAAGTAAGGAGTACCGAGGGGAAAGCCTGCGAGTTGAAGCGAGTATAGGCGTGTGGCGCGCCCCCAATCCCGACCTTGCCGGTCGTGGATGACGGTGGTGGGTATGCCGGTGCTGCCTCCGGTTTTTACGATGGCCCAGTTGTATTGGCGTGGGGAGAGGGCATCCGGTCCGGAGACGGCTGGTCGAAGTGAATCTGCTATGAGGTCACTGAAACGTTCCCGGACGGTTTGCCGGGACAGCTTGGGGAATCGGTGCAGCCATTGTGTGGCGGGTTCACTGGGGTTTCTGGTGGGGATCCGCAGTGATCTGTAATAGGCGCATTGTTGAACGGCGGCATGGAGCTGGTGGGCCAGCTTTTGTTCTATTTCGGCGGTGAGCTGGCTGCTCTGGAGTTGTTCCCATCGGCGGAAGTCTTTCCACACGCTTCCGATCCTGGAGCCGATGAGGCGTTGCAGGCCGAAGTAGAGGCCTCGGCGTGCGGGTGTGGGAATTCGACTGAGCCAATCAACGTTCAATGTGGTTTCTCCAGCCGGGGGGTGGTGTGAAGTGGAAGTTGACGTCCAGTATGTCGAGTGTTGTCAGGGTTTCATCCAAGGCCACTTGAAGCGAGTGCTTATCAAACCGGCCCCAATGGGGTCCAAGGTAGGCCTGTCGTTGTGAGACCGATGGTATGTGGTCGATATCGAAGCCCATGCAATGGGTGAGGGTTGTATCGATGGCAAAGGGGTCGGAGCCGAAGACGAGCCAATCGGTCTGGCGTGGGAGTGGCTGCAGCGGGCCATTCCCCTCACCGCTGGTCAGGCCGTCGACGATGCAGTAGTAATCGCGTTGGGGCCGGGGATGGAGCTGTCCTGTCCGGGAGGTGCATTGTGCTACAAGGTTGAGGTCATAAATCATTCGCCAAAGCGTGTCGTTGCCAAACCAGGCGCCTCCGGCGGCATAGAACTTCCTGTCGGACAACTGCGGTGCGGTGTAGCGGGTTTCAATGCCGCGGAGGCGTTTGAGCACTTCCCAGCCGGGTTTGAGCAGGTTGAAAAGTAACGGGGAGCGTTTCTGGGTGTAATCGCGCAGCGTGGTTTGGCAATAGTAGAGCCATCGGTGTTCATCGGGGTATTCGTCTCCCCCCCAGCTGGGGGCTCCCCGCCGGAAGTGGGGCAGAAAAGATTTGTCGCCATTGATCCCTACGAGATTCTTCAGTGCGATGGTGATGCCGCCCTTCTGATGGGTTTTCCACTTCGGCAGGTTGATGAGCAGGTCAGCGTCTAGAATGCTCTGGCTGACGAGGTAATTATGGTTGCCGGGGCTGTGATTACTTGAGGTGACGGTAGAGTTGTAGTCGTTGACGGCGAACTTCCGTGATTGGTCTGCGAGTGGTTCGAGATGGCTGTGGTTTCCCAGGCTAACTTGACGGTAGCCTGCCGGATCGCCGTGCGGGACCTGGATTGGCTTGAGGAAGCCCTGTGCGGTTTTGGTGAAGACTTCGCGGCGCAGGTCGTGGAACTGGACCTTGGAGTTACTGGTAAGGGATTCCATGAAGGGCTGCAGGCCGGATTGTTGGCACATGAGCGGCCAGTCAGCCCATTGCAGGGGGCAATCAGCGATCAGGATCGAGTGGGCATCAGGAAAGAGCTTTAGGCAGGCCTCGACGGTGGCCTGGATGATCTTGGGATCGGTTACCAGGGCATTGATGGGAAAGTCCGCTTGGGTTTCGTGGAGCACCCAGTTCGGTTTGATGACGATGCGATTTGGCCTGAGGTGGCCGCAGTCTGTTTGCAGGCGATCTTCCACCAGCTGGCCCAGCCTGGCGGAGGCATTTGTGTAGCACCTGACTACAGAAGGCATCACTGGGGAATACAACTGGACGGGAGTGTCGTTGTGCAAGCGGTTTGCGTGGCCTCGGGTGATACCTGGCTGCAGGAGGCTGTTAGTTTGGGCCGGGGGGATGGGGTTGGAATGTGGGCACGGCGGCGCTTAGAAAGCCCGAGATATGATTATAGATGGCCTCCTCTTGTCCGGGGTTGCAAATGCTAAGGCAGCTGACGTAGGCCCAGCGTTGCAGCACTCCGGAGGTCAGAAGTTCCTTTGCCATCCACCACATACGTTCACCGTGGCGTGCGGTGAGGTGGCCTTCGGCAACGAACCAGTAAACATAGACCGCTTTGTAAGTTCGTTTCCGGCCATCTTGTGCCACCGTTTTAGAGGCGGTCAGTCGCATGACGGGTAGCTTGGTGCTGGCATCGTTTTTCAGTGGAACTTCCATCAGTTCGGATTTTTCGATCGTCCAACCCTGTCCGGTGAGGCAAATCTGCGGGCGGTGGATACTTCCCCGGTCCTGGCCCATGAGCACCACCGTGAGCAGGAGGTCGGGGGCGGAGGGGGATTTGTAGTAGCGGCGGGCGTAAGTTGTATCGGCGGGAAGCCAGGAGAGTTCGGCGGCGGCTACCGGCCGGGTTTCGGACGTATAGTCGAGGACCGCGACGGGGAGGTCGACGGTATTGGTGTTGACCACGTTGCCGTCCTCGTCGAAGACAAGTTCATCCGTCATGATGAGGCCCGGGTTGCCGAGTTTGTGGGATTGCTGCATGCGGGCCAGCGTGGTCGCTGTCACTCCGATCAGGATCAGGGTGAGGATGCCGGGGATGAGTGCGGACTGGTGCTTCATGCAGGTTATTCCGTGGCGATGTTCCCTGAAGGAACGGGCTTTTTGGGTTTGCCTTCATCCAGCCAGTAGCTGACGAGGAGCATGCAGAGCACGCCGAGGGCGAAGGTGATGAAGCCGAGGTTGGTCTCCACGGCGAGGGCCTTGTCCTGGCCGAAGGCTTCCCCCACGATGATGACGATAGTGAGCCGGGTGATATTGCCGAGGAGGGCCACGGGCATGGCGCAGGCGAGGAGTATGAACCGGCGCCACCAGGACTTGAAGATCACGAAACCGAAGATAATCATCAGGATGGTCATGGAGATGAGGCTGCGGATGCCGCTGCAGGCGGGGGCGACTTCATAGAGGGCTGTGCCTTCGGGGCCGAGGATTTGGGCGCCGTTTTCGAAAACCGGGATACCGAAGCCATGGTGGGCCAGGGCAACGGAGACCTTGGTGGCCAGCAGGCGTAGCGGGAGAGTCAGGCCATCGGAGACGGAGGCGATGGGGATCATGAATCCGAGCAGGAACATGGGGAAGAAGGTGTTTTTGAGCCAGGTGGGTCCCCAGAGGAGTCCGGTGATGGCGTAGATGCCCAGGGCCCAGGCGAGAATGGATATGCGCGCTTGCTGGACAGCATAGCCAGCGACATGGAGGAGGAGGGCCAGGAGGACTAGGCCGATCGCAGGCCACCAGGGCTTTTTAGGTGTGTCGGTGAGCTCTTGTCTTTTCCAAATCAAGAGGCCGAGGACGACGAGGGGGATGTAGAGGCAGAGGTCGTCGTCGGGGGAGGTGGTAAAGACATAGTGCATCCAGGAGAAGAGGGAATCTGCCTTGATGTAGCCGAAAGTGGAGTTACCGAGGAAATGGAAGAGGGCGAACCAGGCGGCCAGCAGTACGAGCAGGAGGGGCTTGTCCGGCAGGGACAGCCAGCACTCCCGGAGTTCCTCGAGCATGCTTTTGGAATTGGTGGGTTTAGCCATGGGTTAAGCGAAATCGCGCCGGATAGTCGCAACTCTCCTTGGGCAAGTGAAGGACTTTTCGGCTGTGGCGCGGGGCGTAAGGGGACGCTGGGTTGAATCAAAAAGATGGTGCAGCGAGGTGGGGAACGCTTTAACGTCGCGGCGGTGAAAATTCTCGTAACAGGATCCAGCGGGTTGATTGGTTCGGAGGCGGTGGTGCGTTATGACCGTGAGGGGCACGAGGTTGTGGGGGTGGACAACAATATGCGCCGTGAGTTTTTCGGGCCTGGTGGGGATACGTTGTGGAATTTGGAGCGGTTGCGGCAGGGCACGAAGCGGTTCCGTCATGAGTCACTGGACATCCGGGACCGGGAGAAGATTGTGGATTTGTTCAAACGGGAGCGGTTTGACCAGATCATTCACTGTGCGGCCCAGCCTTCGCATGACAAGGCGAGGGATATTCCGTTCGTGGATTTTGATGTGAATGCGGTGGGGACCTTGAACCTTTTGGAGGCGACGCGGCAGACGAATCCGGAGGCCGTGTTTATCTTCATGTCGACGAACAAGGTGTATGGGGATGCGCCGAACGAGATTCCGTTGAAGGAGCTGCCGACGCGTTGGGATTATGCGAACGAGGAGGATTACAACGGGGTTCGGGAGGACTGTCGGATTGACCGGACATTGCACAGTTTATTTGGGGCGAGCAAGACGGCGGCGGATGTGGTGGCTCAGGAGTATGGCCGGTATTTCGGGATGAACGTGGGGGTGTTTCGGGGTGGTTGTTTGACGGGGGAGCATCATTCAGGGGTTCAGCTGCACGGGTTTCTTTCTTATCTGGTGAAGGTGGCGAAATCCGGGGAGAAGTATACGGTGCTGGGTTACAAGGGGAAGCAGGTGCGGGACCAGATTCATAGCGAGGATGTGTTATCCGCGTTTTCGGCGTTTGCTGCGGCACCGCGTCCGGGTGAGGTTTACAACCTTGGGGGCGGTCGGGGGAACAGCGCATCTATTTTGGAGTGTATAGCGAAGCTGGAAGCGTTGCTGGGGAAGAAGGTGAACTACGAGTATCGGGACGAGGCGAGGAAGGGGGATCACATTTGTTACATCAGTGATTTGTCCAAGCTGCAGTCGCACTATCCGGCGTGGAGGATTACGCGTTCCCTGGATGATATTTTTGAGCGGATGGTGAGGACCGTTTAATGGCGGCGTGAGGCGTCGTTGTTTGGCATGAGTGGTGTGTCAGATTCATGTTGTGCTGGTGATGCCGGGGATGATTCCTTGCCGTTTCGGTATGTTCTGGGCACGAAGCTGACGGCGACGAGTTATTCAGGGCTCGTAGACCATTGTGTCGGGCTAGCGGGGAGGGACGGCGTGACTGCGGTAGATTTCACGAACACGCATATTGTGACCATGCGTCGGCACGATCGTGGTTTCCGGGAGATGACGGCGTGTTTCGATTATTTCATACCCGACGGGATGCCTTTGATTTGGTGTTTGAATGCGCGGGGGGCAGGGCTGAGGGACCGGGTGTATGGGCCGACGTTCATGCGTGTGGCCTTGGAGACCATGCCGACTCAGACGACGCATTATTTCCTGGGGGGCAATGAGGAGTGTTTGAGCAAGTTGAAGGAGGCTGCGCTGCGGATGGAACCCGGTCGCAGGATTGTGGGCAGTCGGAATGGGTATTTTTCAGCGGCGGATGAGCCGGGGATTTTGGAAGAGATCAATCTTCTGGCCCCGGATTTCGTCTGGGTCGGGTTGGGGACGCCGAAGCAGCAGGATTGGATCAACCGGCATCGTGGTTTGTTGAAGCGGGGGGTTGTGATGGCTGTGGGGTTTGCGTTTGACGTGAACGCAGGCACGAAGACTGATGCGCCGCTTTGGATGCAGCGTCGGGGGTTGACGTGGTTGTATCGGATGTGTTCCGAGCCTCGGCGGTTGTTCAGTCGGTATCTCAAGTTTAATTCTCTGTTTCTCTGGTACTTATTGATTGATGGCATTCGTGGTCGGGCGTTCAGGGGGTAGGTTTGGGCTGGGGGATGAGCAGGGGTTGACGGTTGCTTCGTGACAATTCGGTTGCCCTTCAACAGTGTTTTGTTCACCGAAATGGATTCTGATGTTCCAATGGAGAATGATTTTTCCCGGACCTGTGTGATTTTCAATCCGGTGGCGAAGGGGGACAAGGCGCGGCGGTTTCGGGGGGCGTTGGGGGATTTGGCTGGGGGGTGTGTATTTAAGCCGACGACGGGGCCTGGGGCGGCGCGTGGTTTGGCGCGGGAGGCGGTGGAGGAGGGTTTTGAGGTGGTGGTGGCGGCGGGTGGGGACGGGACGGTGAACGAGGTGGTGAACGGGATTGGGAATGCGGAAGGAGGTTTTGAGCGGGTGGCGTTGGGGGTGATTCCTTTGGGAACGGCGAATGTATTTGCGCGGGAGTTGAAGATTCCTTTGCGGGTGAGGTCGGCCTGGGAGGTGTTACGTCGGGGGCAGGTGCGTCGGGTGGATGTGGTGCGGGCGGAGTATGGGGTGAGTGGTGGGAGGGAGAGTCGGCTCTTTGTTCAGGTGGCGGGTGCGGGGTTGGATGCGCGGGCGGTGGAGCTGGTGGATTGGGGGTTGAAGAAGCGGGCGGGTTTTCTGGCGTATGTGGTGGCGGGGGTGAAGGCGCTGGGCGAGCGGCATCCGGAGCTGGTGGTGACGGGGGATGGTCGGGAACAGCGGGGTGAGCTGGTTTTGTTCGGGAATGGTGCCTGTTACGGTGGGCCGTTCAGGCTGTTTCCGTCGGCAGGTTTGTCGGATGGCAAGGTGGGGTATCGGGTATTTCCGCGGGCGAGTTGGGGGACGGCGTTGCGGGTGGGGGGGCGGTTGATGGTGGGTCGATTTGGCGGGGTGGCGGGGTCGGTGGAGGGTGGGGCGAGGGTGGTGGAGGTGCGATCGGAGGGGCGGGTTCCGGTGGAGTTGGACGGGGATGTGGTGGGGGAGTTGCCGTTGCGGTTGGAGGTGATGCGGGGGGCGGTGCGTGTTGTGGCCTAGCTCATGACACGGGAGAGGGTTGTGCCGCGTGCGCGGCACGGGAGCTGGTAGCTAGTAGCTGGGAGCTGGGGGACAGGCGCTGCGCGCGAGGTGCAAAGCGGGAAGCGGTAAGCGCTGAGGGCTGCCTGTCCTTCGACTTGTCACGGCGTAGTGCGGCAAAGCCGCTCGAAGCCGGAAGCTCTCGGGGCCATGTGAGACATGGCGAGCGAAGAAGGAAAACACTGAAACACCGAAACGCGGGCCAGAGGTGGGCGCCGGCTGGGGAAACTTGGCTTGCCACATGGTGGGGGGAGGGCAGATTGGTGGTGTTGATGAGTGGTGAGATGATGGATCAGTTGGACGGGCGATATGTGATGCCGGCGGATGCGGGGCCTGCGTGGCGGGCGGCGCATGCTGCGGGGGAGGATATGTCGTTGGTGGAGGCTTCGTTGCGGTTGAGTCCGGAGGAGCGGTTGGCGGAGCTGCAGCAGGTGATTGATTTTATGGCGGAGGTGAGAAAGGCGGGGTCGCAACATGGCGCAGAATGACCGGGTATTGCTGGAGCGGTTGGCGGCGAGCGGGCTGGAGTTTGTGGTGATTGGAGGTGTTTGCGTGGTGTATCACGGTGCTCCGTTGGCCACGTTTGACCTGGATGTTTGCTGTCCGTTTGGGGCGGAGAATGTGCATCGGATTGAGGCTGCGGTGAGTGATTTGCATCCGGTGCATCGGATGACACCGGGGAGGATTCCGTTGGAAGCGACGCGGGATCGGTATGGGGAATTGCGAAATCTGTATCTGCAGACCGATTTGGGGTTGTTGGATTGCCTGAGCGAGGTGGCCGGGGTGGGGGCTTTTGCGGCGGTTCGGGCGGCAAGTGAGGTGGCGCGGTTTTCGTATGGGGAGTTTCGGTTCTTGAAGTTGGACGCGCTGATCGCGGCCAAGGAAGCCACAGGACGTGAGCGGGATTTGGCGGCGCTGCGTCAGTTGCGGGCGATACGGGAGAGGCGGTAGGGATTTGGCTGCGCCAAATCCGGGAGCCGGGAGGGTGCAATGACTTGGCGGACGACACACCCTTCTCCGCTCTGCGAGCTACGGCGGACAGGCAGCGGGGCCTTGCCTTTGCGAGGGTTGGTGCAAGGGATGGGTAGTCCGAGCTCCTGGTAGTTGTACTGATTTTTCTGAAACACCGAGACTCGGAAACACCGAAACACCGGCTGGGGGGCAGGGGGATTTCGGGCTTGGCAAGGGTGGGATGATGTCGGGTAATGGGCGGAGCGATGTGGCAGCGATTGAAAAAGTGGTTGAGATCGTTGGGTTCACGGCCCGGGCGGGAGCGGTTTGCTCCGCCTGAGCGGGGGAAGCTGGTGGGGTTGTATTTGAACCAGACGAACAAGACGGGGCGGTATCGGGATCCGATGTTTGCGAATCGTGAACGTTCGGATGGGCGGTATGCGCAGCGTCGGACGCGGGATTAGTTCCTGTTCGTTTTGGAGCCGAGGGCGGGTTGTTGGAGGGTGAATTCGACCGTTTCGTTTTCTGTTCCGTAGTAGCCTCCCCAACCGACGCGCAGTTCGGCGAGTTGGTTGAGGTCGAGCTGGTGGTTGGTATCGGTGGACCAGCCGGCGAGTTGGAATTGGTTCCAGAAGAGGTGGGTGGTGCGTTGGCCGGGGGCTCCGAGGGAACGTCCGGTGGAGGCGAGGTATTCGGCCCCTGATTTTTCCTTGAGGATCACGAGCAGCTGGGAGGCGGTGTGTTGATTTTCCGGGGTGGTTGTGGGGAGGGCGAGGCAGGAGGAGAGTGACCAGTCGGTTTGTTCGGGTGGGAGGGGGAACATGAGGAAGAGGAACGTATCGACCTGGCTTTGGGTGAGTGTGGCGGTGGCGGTCCAGGCTGGGGAGGTGTTGGTGGTGATGGTTTCCTGGACGAATTCGCCACGGCCGATGGTGGGTGGCTGGAGTTGGAGCGGGGTGAGTTGGAGTTGGGAGAGGGGTTTTTTGGAGGTGTTGATTAGGGGTGTGGTCGGGGGGTGGTTGCCGCAGAGGAAAGTGGCGCTGTAGGGGGCGAGAGTGAGGTGCCGGTGGGGGTTTTGCGGGAGGTGAGTCGGAGAGTGGTTTCGGAGGATTGGATTTTCAGGGGTGGGGAGAGGATGGGTTCGAGGACATCGTGGAGGAAGCCTTCTGAGCCGGGGGGGAGGTAGATGCCGAGTCCGCCGGAGGGGTGGTGTTGGACGGAGGGTGTGGAGGTTGTGGGTCCGAAGAGGTTTCGGCTGAGGTGAAGTATTTCTGGGGAGGGGAATTGGGTGTTGGTATTGCGGGGTGTATGGCCCAGGGCGATGAGGACGCCGCCTTGGTGGACGAAGCTTTGGATGCGTTGCCAGGCGGGAGTAGGGAGCGTGTCGATGCCGGGGAGGACGAGGATGGGCCAGCGTTGCTGGTGGTGGGAGAGGGTGCCGTTTTGGATTTCAGATTCGAGGAGAGCTTGGGTGTCGATGCAGAGGAAGTCGTGTCGGGCGGTAAAGAGTTGATCGCAGGTGGTATCGAAGAGTTTTTCGATTTCGCTGGCTTCGGCGGAGGTGGTGATGGGACCGCGGGAAGGGGTGATGCGGGGCCAGAGACTTTCCGTGGGGAGGAGGACGGCGATGGGGGCATCGGGTTCACCTTGTTGGAGGAGGAGCGTGCAGCGTCCGACCCAGTTGTTGAGGCGTTGGAGGGCGTTGTTGTTGAGTCCGGTGTAGGAGTAATAGCTCGTGAACGTGTTGATGCCTCCGGCCATGAGGCGGTTCAACGTGCCACGGATCTGGGCTTCCGAGACCGTGACTTTGGGGCGGGTATCTCCGGCGGGTCGATAGACTTGGGAATGGTCGGAGATTTCGCACATGGTGAGCTGGTTGGTTTCGAGAATGGCGGCGCTGAGGGCGATACGGGCGATGCGCCAGGGGACTTCAGGGGGGAGGCTGGTGAGGCAATCGATGCTGGGGGCGTCGAGTCGACGCAGGCAGGCGAAGTGGTCGCCGTAGAGGGGGACTTGGGAGGTGAGGCTTTCCTCCATGAGCAGGTGTCCGCCGGAGAGGATGTCCTGGGTGTGGCACCAGGTTTGGATGGCGCCGAAGAAGTTTTTTGAGACCTGTTGGCCGACGAGTTGCCAGAATTGGTAGCGGGCGCGGGAGGCGTTCGGGGAGGTGTCGAGGGCGATGGCGGGGAGGTCTTGCAGGAGGGGGTGGCCGGTGGTGGCGGCGTAGGTTGTGGCGAGAGTGGGGTCCCAGGGGAGGACGCTGTAGGGCATGGGCCGGAGGAAGTGGCTCATGAGGGAGGGTTCGTCGGTGAACGTGGAGACGAAGTATTGGCCGAGCGGTTGGGGGAAGTGTTTGGCGTAGGCGGCGTGGGTGAGTTCGATGAAGCGTTGCGTGGGCTCGGGCGAGAGGAGGCTGGGGTAAGGGATTTTGGCGTCGAGATTCATGGCCGCGTGGGTGCCGTCGTAGAGGGCACTTTGCGTAACGGCGAGGATGTGCCAGTTGCCGGAGGGAGGGGTCCAGGCGAGTTGGCGGTGAGTGACGTGGTTGACGAGGTTGGTGGGTTGCGTGAGGTCGGGTATGCCGGAGGTATTGATGGGGTAGGCGTGGGCGAACTGGAGCTCGCCAGGTGGGAGTTCGAGGTTGGTGCTGGTCGGAGCGGTGCAGGTTTGGTTGGCGAGGAGGAGTCCGCGAGCTTCCCATTCAGGGTGGTCCTGCAGGACGAGTCCGCCGGCGGTGGCGCTCGGGTAGCCGCGTTCGTCGTATAGCCAGAGCGTCATGCCATCGGCCAGCGCGTGGTCCACGGCGCGGGTGAAGGCTTTCCAGTGGGTTTCATCCTGGAGGTAGTTTTGGAACGAGACATTGCAGACCACGCCGCCGAAGTTTTGCTGGAGGAGGTTGCTGCGCCACTGGTCTTGCTGGGCCGGGTCATCGGGCCAACCGTGGATGATTTTCAGGATGCGGTTGGATGCGGGGGGGTGGGTGAAGTTGGTGTGGAGGTCTGCGGCGAGGGAGCAACACGATGCGGCGAGGGAGACAGCGAGCAAGGGGATGGTCAGAGTGGGGCGCATGGCAGGGGTTTAGGTAGGAGCCATCACAAGCATGGGTTAAAGGCCGCAGCGAGGTCTGGGGAGGCGTGCAAGATGCAGGAAGATTAGAAGAGGAGAAGGAAGTGGGCAAAAATATTGCGGGCAGAAAGATGTGGGGCTTCGGTTCAAAGTTGTCGCTGAATTCAGGGGTTGGGTGCAGGGTATGGGGCATGCGCTCGTTAATTTCCGGTGTGGGTGCGTTTTCCCTATTCGTTTTGGTTCTCCTGACTTGTGAGGTGATGGGGGGGACGGTGTTTCTGGGGGACTTGGATTTGGGGGAGGTGCGGCAGGGCTGGGGGAAGCCGCAGGGGGATCGGTCGGTGACGGAGAAGGTGTTGTCGATTGGCGGGGTTCAATATGGGCGGGGGTTGGGGACGCATGCGGCCAGCGTGGTATGGGTTGAGTTGGATGGGAGGGTGGTGCGGTTTCGAGCGAAGGTGGGGGTGGATGATGCGACGACGAGTGATGCGTCTTCGATTGAGTTTCAAGTGGGGGTGGATGGGAGGCGGGTATGGCGTAGCGGGGTCATGCGGCGCGGGGATGAGGCGAAGGAGGTGGATGTGGATTTGTCGGGGGCGAGGCAGTTGTTGCTCTTGGTAACGGATGCCGGGGATGGTGTGTCGTTTGATCATGCGGACTGGGCTGAGGCGGCATTGGTGTTTGAGGGGAAGGCGCCGGTGGTTGTTCGGGGACCGGAGGAGGAGCGGGTGTTGTTAACTCCGTCGGCACCGCTGGAACCCAGGATTCACGGTCCGGCGGTGTATGGTGCGAGGGCGGGGAATCCGCTTTTGTATCGGATTCCTACGACGGGTGAGCGGCCGATACAATTTAGCGTGGACGGACTTCCTTCATCTCTACGGTTGGATGCGGCGAACGGGATTTTGAGTGGAACGGCTCCGGAGGATGGCGCGTATCGGTTGGTGCTGCGGGCGGAGAACGGGCATGGGTCGGTGTCGCGGGAGTTGCGTTTGGAGGTGGGGGCGGGACTGGCATTGACGCCACCGATGGGATGGAACCATTGGTATGCGCATTATGATCGGATCACGGATGCGATGATGCGGCGTGCGGCAGACATCATGGTGGAGAAGGGGATGGCGGACGTGGGCTACAGCTATGTGAGCATTGATGATTGCTGGATGAATGCGCCGGAGAACAAGGATCCGAAGCGGGTGGGGCCGTTGAGAGATGAGCGGGGGGACATTTTGTCGAACCGGCATTTTCCGGACATGCGCGGTTTGACGGAGCACATTCACGGGTATGGTTTGAAGGCGGGGATTTACACGTCGCCAGGGCCGCTTACGTGTGCGGGTTTCTCGGGTTCGTATGGGCATGAGGCGGCGGATGCCGCTCGGTTTGCTGATTGGGGTTTTGATTTGCTGAAGTATGACTGGTGCTCGTATGGGAACGTGTCGGGGGTGGATCAGTCGCGGGAGTCCTTGAAGAAGCCGTATATCCTGATGGGCGAATTATTGAAGCAGCAGCATCGGGATATTGTATTGAACCTTTGTCAGTATGGCATGGGTGAGGTGTGGGAATGGGGTGCGGAGGTGGGAGGGCATTCGTGGCGGACCTCGGGTGATTTGGGTTTTGAGCTGGGCCGGATTTTTGAGGTGGCGCTGGCGAACGCGGGTCATCGGGAGTTTAACCGTCCGGGGGCGTGGAATGATCCGGACTACATCCAGATCGGGAATATTGGCAGCGCCTTTGGGATGGGTGAACCGAGGCCGTGTCCGTTATCGCCGGGTGAGCAGTATGCGTTTATGTCGCTTTGGTCGTTGATGGCGTGTCCGTTGTTTTACAGCGGGGACTTGGAGAGTCTGGATCCGTTTACCTTGAACGTATTGTGCAATCCGGAGGTGATTGCCATTAACCAGGATGAACTGGGTGAGTGTGCGCGGCCGGTGGTGGTGGATCCGGAGGTCTTTTGTATGGTGAAGCGGATGGTGGATGGTTCGGTGGCGTTGGGTGTGTTTAATAGCGGCGAGTTTGATGCCGAGGTGGCGGTGGACTTTGCCGATCTGGGGATTGGCGGGGCAAGGCGGGTGCGGGATGTGTGGCGTCAGCAGGATGTGGCCCTGGGTGCGAGGTCGTATGCGGGCAAGGTGGGGCGTAGATCGGGTGTTTTGTTGCGGCTGAGCGGGAGCGGGGAGCGGTAAGCGTTGCGGCGCGCCGCAGGGAGACGGGAGATGGGATATCGGAGATGGGAGGTGGGAGACGGGAGGTGGGAGACGGGATATGGGATATGGGATAATGGTTAATGGATAATGGATAATGGTTAATGGTTAATGGTTAATGGTTAATGGTTAATGGTTAATGGTTAATGGTTAATGGTTCGGGGGTCGGGGGTCGGGGGTCAGATTGGGAGATGAAAAGGTGATGCATGTGAAGGGGCCGCTTTCCGACCGCGAATGGACGCTGATTGGGATTGGAGGTGAGGGACGCGAATGGACACGAATGGGCGCGAATAGGAGTGGATGGTGGGATGGGGTGGGGTGCTGATTCCCGGCTCCTGACTCCTGACGGGCGATTTGAAACACGGAAGCTCTGAAGGTCCGTCGGGGACGGTGGGGCTGGGGGTGAGCGCCGTGAGGCGCTGGAATGAGATCCGCGACAGGGGAGCGGATCTCAGGGCAAAAACATGGGTAGGGCAGAAAGATGGGGGGGGCGAGAAGCTGGCGTGTGTTGATCTTTGACCTTTGATTTCTGAGGGCGGAGTGTGGGGCATGCGTTTGCTGGTTTATGGCTTGGGGTTATTGGTTTTGCTGGGGTCCTTGTGTCTTTGTGGCGTGGTGGAGGCTGGGGCGGTTTCTTTGTTGGAGTTGGAGGAGGGGTTGGAGAGCAGGGACCCGGTGGTTGTGAGGGAGGCGGTTGGTGTGTTGAGCGGGATGGGGTCGGGGGATTCGTTGGATGTGCTATTGAGGGTGTTTAGGAAATTGGAGGGGGAGGAGCGGGTGGTGGTTGCGGAGGGGATTTTGAGCAATGGGTTTTTGTTGTTGGAACGGGGGGAGAAGAAGCTGGCGAGGCGGGGGTTTGATCGGGTGCGGAAGGCGGGGGTGTCCGATGAGATTAGGGTATTGGCGACGCGAGGGGTGATTCTGAGTGATCCGGGGTCGGGGATGCGTTTACTGACCGGGTTAATTCGGAATTCTGATCGGGCGCTTTATGAGGCGGGTGTGGAGTTAGTGCGGGAGCTTTCGGGGGAAGAGGTGACGCGTGCGATGGTGAAGTTGCTGCCCAAGCTCGAGATGCCGCAGCAAGCGTTGCTGGCGGAGGTGATGGGTGAGAGGGGAGATCCGTTGGCTTTGCCGGCTTTGTTGAAGTTGGCGGAGGCGGGGGAGGGGGAGGTTCGTGTATCTGCTTTAAGAGCGGTTGCGAAGTACCCGGATCATAGTGCTGTGGGTCTTTTGATCCGGACTGCGATGTGGGGCGATAGGGAGATGAGGGAGACAGCGATGGAGGCGATGCAGTCCATGCCTCGCGAGGCGGATGTGGTGTTGTCGGCTGAGTTAATCCGCGCGGATGCGGCGAAGGCTTTGTGTGTGATTCGGGTGTTGGGTTTACGGGGGGCGAGCGAGGTTCAGAGTGTTTTGGTACCTTTTGTTTCGCACGAGGATGTGGAAGTGCGAGTTGCGGCGGTTGAGGCGTTGGGTGCATGTGCGACGCCGAGATCGTGGACGACTTTGGTTTCGTGTTTGGTGCAGGCGGAGCTGGAGCGGGAACGGGAGGTGGCGCACGGAGCGCTGGTGATGGCGATGGGTCGGTTTGAGGAGCGGGGTGTTTGTGTGGGGGCTTTGGTGACGGCGCTGCCATCGGCTCCGGAGCCCACGCGGTCGATGGTGATTGAGTTGCTGGGGAGGACGGGTGATCCGGCTGTGATTGAGGCTTTGCTGCCGTATACGACGGCGGACACGCCGGAGCCAACGAGAGGGAATGCGCGGCGGGTGGTGAGGGATGTGGCTGCGGTGCGGCCAGGAGTTGGCGGGTTGTAGATTGTGGATAGGAGGCGGGATATCGGAGGTTGTAGACCGTAGGTGTGGGTACAGAAGTTAGTGCAGGGTGGTGTCGTTGAAATCAACTACGGTCGGGTTTGTGTGTGGTGACAGCGGGTGGGTTAGTGAGGGTAGTAACTGGAGTGAGGGGATTGTTTGTCCAGAGTAGCGGGGGGCTGCATCGCTTGACTAATGGGGGTAACTGGTTTTAGTTGGCGCCTATGCCTGTTATTTCATTGAAAGGACTTACAGCCAAACAACTACGCCAGGCTGCGACGATTCGTGAGCGGATCGACGACCTGGAGAAGCAGCTTGCCGCGATCCTGGGTAGCGGTGGTGGGGGTGGTGGTGAGGTCGAGGTGAAGCCAAAGCGTCAGATGAGTGCGGCGGCGCGGGCGAAGATTGCTGCAGCGCAGAAGCGTCGTTGGGCACGGGCGAAGGGGGCGTCCAGCTAAGCGCGGCCGCTCATTAGCTTTGTGGATCCCATGCTTTGCGGCGTGGGATCTTTTTTTAGGAGAGGGGAGAGAGGAGAGAGGAGAGTGGGGAGGGGATTCGGCGTTGCCGAATCCGGGATATGGGAGTTGGAAGCTGGGAGCTGGGGGACAGGCGCTTCGCGCGAGAGGGGGTGGTGGGAGATGGGAGTTCGTAGATTGGATGTAGGATATAGGATATTGGATATAGGAGATGGGAGATGAGATATGGGAGATGGGATATGGGAGATAGGAGATGGGGTTATTGGAGGAGGAATTGGGCGATGCGG
>JBJOII010000025.1:0-38191 GCA_046047235.1 Verrucomicrobiota bacterium
CCACCCCCCACCCCGCACTCCAAGGCCACATCAACGTCTCCTGGCCAGCCTCAGCCCTCACCTTTACCCTCCAAGCCACCCCCTCCCTCTCCCCCACCTCCATGAATTGGTCCACCATCGCCGGAGCCAGCCGCACCAATGACACCTGGTCCGCCACGGTCCGCACCGACTCCACCCGCTACTTCCGCCTCTCCTACTAAGCCTCACCAGCCCAGCCAAAACCGGCTGGAAGAATCAACTTCCCCAGCTATCCCTTTGCGCTCCAATCCCCGGTTGGACTACATTGCGGCGTCCTCTCGCCAAGATGAAAACGCGCAAAAAAAACCGCGCCCCACTCCTCAAGCTGGCTCAGGAAATCCTCCGCAGGGAAACCACCTGCCTCCTCACCCACATCCCCGTTGCCCGCCTCCAAAAAAACCCCGAGGCCGTCCATCAGGTCCGTGTCGCATGCCGACGCCTCCGCGCCGCCATCCGACTCCTCAAACCTCTGCTGCCAAACACAACCCTCCAGTTGCAACCGGAACTCAAATGGCTCGCCCAAAATCTGGGCCCCGCCCGGGATGCCGATATCCTCACCCAACAAACTCTCACATTCCTCGAAAACACCGCGCCCCCTCAACCACACCGCAAGCTCAAGCAACAACTCAACCGCGCCGGAAACAACGCCCGCCGCCATATGCAGAAAGCCCTGCAGTCCCCGCGCTGCCAATCCCTCCTCCAGAACCTGAAAGCACAAGACTCCACCCTCCCCCCGTCCCCGCCACCACCAGGAATCTCCCTCGCGAAACTGATCCAGCCGCTCCACCAAAAACTCCTCAAGGCCAGCCGAAAAGCCAAACCGGACTCGACCCCCGCAAAAATCCATCGCCTCCGAATCCACGCCAAACGCCTCCGCTATGCCATGGAATTCGCCGCCATCACCTCCAACCCCAAAGCCAAAGCACTCCGGGCTTCGCTCATCCACCTCCAAGACCAGCTCGGACTCTACCAGGACGCCATCACTTCCCAAAACCTCCTCACCTCCTGGGCCCACTCAACCCCACACTCTCTCCCCCCTCCCAGCACCTTCCTCCTCGGCCAACTCCATCAACACCTCCAACACACCGCTCAAACCCAACTCTCCCACCTGACCGAAACCACCCGACAAATTCGCAAAACCTCCTGGCAATCCCTGAAATCCTGCCTCGACGAAAACTAAAACCCACCCCCAACTCCAAACATCCATGCCCACCCCCCGCTTCCCCCGCCGTCAATTCCTGCCCCTGCTGGCAGGCAGCCTCACGCTCCCCCTCACTCAAGTCGCCCTCGGCAACCCAAAAACACTCCGGCCACTCAAAATCGGCATCATCGCCGACCTCCACCAGGACATCATTCATGATGCCCCCAATCGGTTGTCCGCATTCGTCCAATGGGCCAAGGAAGAACAGTGCTCCGCCATAATCCAACTCGGGGATTTCTGTATCCCTAAACCCGACAACCGCCACCTCCTCGATATCTGGAACTCCTTCCCCGGCCCCGGACTCCACGTCCTCGGCAACCATGACATGGATGGCGGATTCTCCCGCGAACATACGGTCCAATACCTCGGACTACCCCATCGTCACTACACTTTCGATCTGAACGGCTGGAAATGCATCGTCCTCGACGCCAATGACACACCCCCAAACCACCCCGGCGGCTACCCCAGCTATATCGCCAATGACCAAAAAGAATGGCTCCGCCAACAACTCACAGCCTCCAACCTCCCCACGCTCATCTTCTCCCACCAGTCCCTCGCACACCCCGCCTGCATCAAAAACCAACAGGAAATCCGCAACATCCTCGCAACCGCCCAATCCCCCGACGGCAAACGTAAAGTAGCCGCCTGCTTCAATGGCCATTGGCATATCGATCACAGCCAATGGATCGACTCCATCCCCTATACCCACATCAACTCCGCCTCCTACTACTGGATGGGGGACGCCTACGCCAAGAAACGCTTCGCTCCCGCCATCCACGCCCAACGACCATCCCTCGAACGAGTCGCCCCCTACGCCGATCCGCTCTTCGCCCTGCTCCAATACTCACCCTCCACGAACGAACTCATCCTGTCAGGCCGCACCACAACCTGGATCGGCCCATCCCCCTCCGACTCCGGACTCGACCCCGCCAGTCACCAATGCCAACCCGAATGGATCACTCCGGAAATAAGAAACCGCTCACTCCCCGCCACCTGAAGCCGCCTCCCGCCGCATCAACCCCACCTGCTCCGCTGTCACATCCCCCAATCGTAAGACCATCCAATACTTCAAAGTCCACCGGTCCCCCCTCGCCAACCGCTCCGGCACCACACCCGCACCAGGACGCAAACATAACCTCAAACCCTGTTCACCCCTCGCTTCCCAAACCAAAACCCCATCCCGCCCTGCCCCACCAAAAAACACCAGGCTCATAACCCGACCATCCAGCTCCCCCCTCACCACCACCCACTCTCCCTCACCTCGACCCGCCCCCTCCCAAACCTGCCCCCCACTCCCCTTCAATACCACCCCCGAAAAACCCGGAACCAACTGCACCCGCAAACCCTCCCCCGCCCCCATGCTCAAAACCACCTCCCCCTTCTCCCTGCCCCCACGAAACTCCGAGACCCACTCCATCGCCACTTCACGCTTTCCAGGCTCAATCACAAACCGCACCCGCCTCTCCTCCTCCAACCCCACCTCCCCCTCCACCGCCTGCCAAACCACCCCGTGCTCCAACTGCGCCACATAGCGCCCCCGCTCCACCTGCCCCACCCGACGCGCCATCTCCGCACCCACTCTCTGCCTCCCCCGCCCCTCCCCCTCCACCCCATACAACACCCCGTCCACCTCCATGCTCAACCCCACACCCCTCCACTCCCCCTCGTCCCCCAAGACCATCACCCCACCCCACCCGCCCATCGCCGATACATAAGGCCACAGCTCCTGCGAACCATACTGGTAAACCCCCATCACCCGACTCAAAAACGTCAGCTCCGCAACCCCACCACGCGGATATAAATCCAAACGCATCGGTACCGGCCCGGCCGCCATCACCCGCGAACAAAATAACCCCAATAACAGCCAGCCCATCAGTTCAACTGGGATTACTCGCCTCATCGCCTCACTCCAAAACTTCCCCTGCCCGCCCTCAGCCTCTAAATCCGAAAGGCCCGCGCACGTCAATGCGCGGGCCTTCACAACCTCATGGAACTTCCGCCTTACTTCAGCACCGGACGCAACACCAGGTTGCGGTAGCTCACCCCCGTGTGGTCACCCTGCAAATACAACGGACCCGGCCGGAACTCATCCGACGTCAAGGCCCCGCCCGTGCAACCCAATAACGGCTGGTTATCAATGATCTTCTTGCCATTCAGCACCACCGTCACGTGACGATCCACCAGCGTAATGTCATACGTCTGCCATTCACCCGCCGGCTTCTCCGCATTCACCGTCGGGGTAATCCGACTGTAGATGCCGCCCATATGATGCGAGTCCAACGGCTTGCCATACGAGTCCGCCACCTGCACCTCGTAAATACCCCGCAGATAAACCCCGCTGTTCCCGTCCGGAATCAACCGCATCTCCAGCTTCAGGTTGAAATCCTCAAACTCCTTGTCCGTCCGCAGATTGCCATAGGAAACGTGAGGCTTGCCCTCCTCCTGCTTCGGGTCGTTCATCAAAATACCATCCTTCACAAACCACCCGTTCTTCTGCCCCGGATCCGTCAAACGCCAACCACTCAGATCCTTGCCGTTAAACAATGTCACCGGCTCACCAAACTTCACCTTCCCCAAGTCAGGCGCCGGCGGCAAAGCCGGAATCCGCCTGCCGGAAAACTGCTCCGTCCGTAACCCCTGCCCGTTCGAATTCGCCACCATCCGCGTCAGCTCCAGACTGTCCCCATACACCCGCGCCGTCAGTACCTCCGGAAACTGCTGCGTCCTCACCACCTTGCCATCCGCATCCCGACGCCTCACCTCATTCAACCGCAACACAAACATCTGGTCGTCGTTGAAAAATACACTCGCGGTCGGCACCACACTCCCACCTCCCCACAAAATAGAGGCATCATAATAACCACCCTCTTCAGTCACCCCCAACCACCCAGCCCCACCACCCGGAATCGTCAGCGCCCAGCGCCCCACAAAAGGATTCTCAGCACCCGATGCCGTAACCCCAACCCCCAAACAAAAACATAGCGTAAAAAGTGAAATGCGTTTCATAGGTCCGCCCCTTATCCAACCTGCCCAACAACCCTGCAAGCAGAATGTCACCACCCCACCCGAACACCAACACCAACACCCGGCGCCCCGCTCACCGACGCCAAAACCAGCCGTCCATCACGTGACACAGACTTAACCACGGATGCCTCCACACCATCCGCGGCCCCGCATACCGCATTACCGCCCGTATCTGCTCCCGCCTCCGCTCAGCATAACAATGCACCGGACACCCCAAACACGTCGGCTTCTCCTCCCCAAAACAACAACGCCCCAACCGAACCTCCGCATACTCAGCCAAACCGCCGCATTCCTCACAAAGCTCCCCTCCTCCCCCATGCCGACCCCGACAATACATCCCTAACATCACCCGTATCGTCTTCCACTCTCTCGCTATCCTCGCTCCACGCATCACGACAATCCTACTCGCCCCCCCTCACCCACTCCTTGATCTGTGTCAAATCCCACAAAGGGACAGACCTATTATTCATAAGCCACACCTCCAGAAACTGTTAGAAAACAGCCCACACGATAAATCCCGCATCCCACCAACCCTGATCCAGCAATAAAGTCTATTCTGAAAACCGCACACCATAAGCTAACTTGTGCAACCCCAGCCACTCCGCTATAACCCCACCCATGACCTCCACCCGCCTGCAAACGCAGCTGGCACCCTGCATCCTCATCCTCTCCCTGCAACTCGACCCTCTCTCCGCCGGCTCACCGCCCCCAACCATCACCATCCTCGATCGACCCGATACCTCCTCCCCCAATACGCTCTACGTCGGCAATCGCCCCCCACTCCTCCCCTCCCCGCTCATCAAACTCCCCATCGGCAACATCCGCCCCACAGGCTGGACCCACCGCATACTCGAACTCCAGGCCGACGGCTTCCACGGCCAACTCCCCAACATCAGCCGGTTCCTCAAAAAGGACGGCAACGCGTGGCTCGACCCCAACGGCCGCGGCGAATTCGGATGGGAAGAACCCGTCTACTGGCTCAAAGGCTTCCAGGATTGCGCCGTCCTGCTCAATCGCGCAGACCAAATCAAGGAAGCTCGCATCTGGATCGAAGCCGCCTTCAATAGCCGCCAACCCGACGGCTGGTTCGGCCCAGGCGAGGAACGCACCGGACTCGCCACCGACCTCCGCGGCAGAGACGACCTCTGGCCCAACATGATCATGCTCTTCTGCCTCCAGTCCTATTACGAGCAAACCAACGATCCCCGCGTCATCGACCTCATGACTCAATACGCCCATTACCTCATGCAGGTGCCGGATGACCGGTTCCTCGTCGGTTATTGGCCCAAAATGCGGGCCGGCGACCAAATCCATAACCTCTACTGGCTCTATAACCGCACCGGCGAAACGGAACTCCTCCAACTCGCCCAAAAGGTCCACCGCCACGCCGCACGCTGGGACGAAGGCGTCATCAACTGGCACAACGTCAACATGGCCCAAGGCTTCCGCGAACCCGCCACGTTCTACCAGCAATCCAACCTCCCAAGTGACCTGCAAGCCACCTACAACAACTGGACAAACATGCGCCTCGCCTACGGACAAGTCCCCGGCGGCATGTTCGGCGGCGATGAAAACTGCCGCGCCGGATACACCGGCCCGCGTCAAGCCATCGAAACCTGCGGCATCGCCGAGGAAATGCTCTCCGACGAAATCCTCCTCGCCATCACCGGCGACCTGCTCTGGGCAGACCGATGCGAAAACGCCACGTTCAATAGTATGCCCGCCTCCATGACCGCCGACCTGAAAGCACTCCGCTACCTCACCGCCCCCAACCAGCCCCAAAGTGACCACACCAGCAAATCCCCGGGCATCCAGAACGGCGGCCCCATGTACCACATGAATCCCCACGACCACCGCTGCTGCCAGCATAACGCCGGCCACGCCTGGCCCTATTACGTCCAACACCTCTGGTACGCCACACCCGCCAACGGCCTCGCCGCCGTCCTCTACGCCCCCTGCACCGTCCAAGCCGACGTAGGCGACGGCACCACAGTCTCCTGGACCGTGGAAACGCACTACCCCTTCGAGGAATCCGCGCGCCTCAAACTGCAAACCCCCACCCCCGTCAACTTCCCCCTCCTCCTCCGCATCCCCGGCTGGTGCGCAGAACCCGTCATCCGCCTCAATGGACGCCGACTCAATACCAACGCCCGCCCCGGTGCCTACGTGCAAATCGAACGCATCTGGAAATCCGGCGACGAAATCGAACTGCAATTCCCCATGCAGGTGTCCCTCCAATCATGGCCGGACAACAACACGGTCTCGGTCAATCACGGCCCCCTGACCTACTCCCTCAAGATCGAAGAGCGTTACGTTCGCGAAGGCGGTACCGACGACTGGCCCGCATGGGATATCTTCCCGAATTCACCATGGAACTACGGACTCGTCCTGCCCGAAAAAGACGCAGCAAAATCCTTCAAGGTCATCCGTCGCCCCTGGCCCAAGGATAACCAGCCCTTCGACGCCACCCAGTCACCCATAGAACTCCGCGCCCGTGGTGCCCTCATCCCGGAATGGACCCTCGACAGTCGCGGTCTCATCC
Organism: Verrucomicrobiota bacterium; assembly: GCA_046047235.1. GTDB lineage: Bacteria > Verrucomicrobiota > Verrucomicrobiia > Limisphaerales > JAHDYP01 > JBMTVN01. The sequence goes on from JBJOII010000025.1 coordinate 6,786, forward strand.
ACGAAGTCCAAGCCAGCCCCGTCCGCACCAGCGCTAAACCCGAACGCATCACGCTCATCCCCATGGGAGCCGCCCGACTCCGCATCTCCGCTTTCCCAGTCGTCGGCTACGGCCCAAACGCCAACACCTGGACCATGCCAAAACCAGCACCCGTCAAAGCCTCCCACTGCAACGAAAACGATAGCCTCGAAGCCCTGCTCGACCAGGAGCTCCCCTCCTCCTCTTCGGACCAGTCCATACCCCGCTTTACCTGGTGGCCCCATCGCGGCACTTCCGAGTGGATCGAGTGGACCCTCGAACGCCGCCAAACCCTCTCCGGAATCCAAGTCTACTGGTTCGATGACACCGGCACAGGCCAATGCCGTATCCCCGTCTCATGGAAAATCCTCTCCCTCCAAAATAACCAGTGGCAGCCAGTCCCTAATCCCCAAACTGACCCCGTCACTGCCAACCAGCCCAATACCACCCGCTTCAACCCCGTCACCACCACCGCCCTGCGGATCGAAGTCCAGCTCCAACCCGACTTCTCCGGCGGCATCCTCGAAATCAACGCCCTGCGCTAACCGCACCCAAAGCAGCTTTCAATTCCGGAAACAGGAACCGGTAACCCGCCGCTTCCAACCTGTGAGGCCGCACCCTGGCACTGCAAAGCAAAATTCCATCTGCCATCTCACCCAACAGCAGCCGCAGCCCGAAGGCCGGCGCCGGCATCCACGCCGGCCGCCCCAAAACCCCCGCCAACTCCCGCGTAAACTCCCGGTTCGTCACCGCTTGCGGCGCCACCACATTCACCGCCCCCACCAGACTCTCATCCTCCATCGACCGCATCACCACGTTCACCAAATCATCCAGATGCACCCAGCTCCAATACTGGCGGCCTGACCCCAAGACACCCCCCAACCCCCACCTGAATAACGGAAGCATCTTCCCCAACGCACCCCCAGCCGAGGTCAATACCATCCCAATCCGTAACTTCACCACCCGAACCCCCATCCGCTCCACCGACTCCCACCCCCCTTCCCAGTCGCGACATACCTCCGGCAAAAAGCCCACCCCGACCTCGGAATCTTCCGTGCAAACCTCATCCCCTCGATCACCATAAAAACCCGTCGCCGAGGCACTAACCACCACCCGTGGACGCACCTTCGCCCTCCCAATCGCCGCCGCCAAGGTCCTCACCCCCTTCACCCGGCTTTCCCTGATCATCCTCTTGCGCTCCTCAGTCCAGCGCCCCGTCGCAATGTTCTCCCCCGCCAAGTGAATCAAGATATCCATCCCCTCCTCAAACCGCGCATCCACCGCACCCGTCTCCCCGTTCCAAAGCCAGTCCCCCACCGAAGCCTGCGCAGCCAATCGCACCATCCGCACCACCTGGTGCCCCGCATGCTGCAAACGCTGCACCACCACCCCGCCCACCAAACCCGATGCTCCAGTAATCGCAATCTTCATCGCTCAGCAAAATGACAAACCTGATACACCGAAACCTCCACCCCCTCCCCACGCCACGCATCACCCCCAAACCCGGCCTTCCTCGATAAATGCGACATGAAATCCTCCTTGTCCCTCAACTCATCCCATACCTGCGGCAAAAACGTGCTCACCCTGCCCCCAATCCGTAACACCACCCCGTCCACCCCCGGCCGCAGCCGATCCAACAAGTCCCGCGGTGTCGAAAACTCCAAAGCCACCGGCTCACTCAAAACACTCAACTCAATCTCCAAATCCCCCAACTCCTCTTCCCGTACCGGTGAAAACCGATGATCCCGCATCGCCGCACTCTCCGCATTCTCCACCACCGCCCGCCACAAGGGTTCCCTCGCCACCAACTGCCCAATACAACCCCGCAATTCGCCACGCGACCTCAACGTCACAAAGCACGCCGCCCGCCTCTTCAACGCCTCACTCCATTCCTCCCGCGCAAACTCCGCCCGCCCCCCACTCACCACCACCTCCACAACCCGCCGTGCCAAACGCAACAAAGCCAACTCGTCCCGAGCACTCAACTCCTGCACCAGTCTCTCTGATTCCTCCGGCTCCATATCACAGTCCCTGTATCACAAGATCACAACCTAAAACCAGAACCCCCACTTTTCAACGACAGCCATCCCCGGAAGTCAGGAGTCAGGAGTCGGGGGTCGGGGGTCGGGGGCAAGGCCTCTCTCCCCTCTACTCTCTCCCCTCTCCCTGCGGCGCCGACCCGCGCGCCGCACAAGCCCTCCGTAACCTCCTGTTCAATGCCCAGTTATTGCACCCAACCAAGCGCCTCCAAATCGAAATCGCTATCGGGATCGGGATCGAATGCTGAAGTTGGACATTGGAGGAACCCGAATATCGGATATTGGATACCGGATATCCAAGATCGGATATCCTCGCAAGCGACCAAAGACCCGCGGCGCCCTCCGCCCTCCGCGCTTCCCGCTTACCTCTTACCCCTTCCCTCTTTGCGCTTACCGCTTCCCTCTTTGCGCTTACCGCTTACCGCCCTACGCTTCCCGAAATCCTTGCCATTCGCCCCCACCACGCTTAACTGCCAGCCATGAACAATCTCCTCGTCCTCACGATTCTCGCACCGGATCAACCCGGCCTCGTCGACCAGTTAGCCTCCATCGTCACACGCCACCAAGGCAACTGGCTCGAAAGCCGCATGGCCCACCTCGGCGGGCAATTCGCCGGCATCGTTCGCATCGCCGTCCCACAGGATCAGGAATCCAACCTCGCCCAAGCCCTCCAAAACCTCAGCCAATCCGGCATCGCCATCGCCTTCCATAACGACTCCGCCATCGCCGCAACACCGCCAGCCGCCACCACTACTCTCGAACTGGTCGGCCAGGACCGCCCCGGCATCATCCAGCAAATCTGTGGCGCCCTCGCCCGTAATGGCGTCAACGTGGAAGAACTCGAAACCTCATGCGAAAGCGCCCCCATGACCGGCGAATGCCTCTTCCGCGCCCAGGCCCGACTTCAGCTGCCCACCGATTGCGATATCCCCAAACTCAACGCCGAGCTGGAACGGATCGCCGCCGACCTCATGGTCGACCTCCAGTTCCGCGCCTGAATCTCATCCAGCCCCATCCACCGCCTCCCATCTGCCCCCACGCAATCCACGCACGCAGACCATCAAGGCAATCGCATCATACAGACCATGCGCCAACACCGGCGCCCATAGGCTCCCACCCCATACCCACACCAATCCAAACCAAACACCCATCACCGCCGCCAATACCACATACAAGCGCGTGATCGGATGCATGAACCCAAATAGAATCGCCGCCAACACCAAGCCCCCCCACCAGCCAACCTGAACCTCGAGCCAAGCCTGAACGATCCCCCGAAACATCACCTCCTCACCCAACCCCGCCACCATCGACAACAGCACCAACTCCCACCACCGCCACCCCGCAAAGACTCCACGCAAAATCGGCTCCATCCGCTCCCGCATCTCCCGCACCGGCCCCCACCCCGACCACATCACCCACGCCAACATCACCAGCGGCGGCATCACCCCTATCACCCCCCAAACCCACCCCCGCAACCCCCAATTCCAGCTCGTCCACGGATCCAACCCCACCAGCCAACCCGATACAACCGCCGTCACCACCAACGCCCCCTCAAACAAAACCGCCGGTAAAAAGAAACGGCTCATCCCAACCTCCCTCACCCGGCCGCCGGATTCATCGTCTCCAACACCCCACACAAAGCCTCCAGCCGAGGCACCGCACACCCCGCTGCTTTCGCCCGCCGTAGCGGCTCCAAAAACACACTCTCCACCTCCAGCGCCTTACCCTGCTGATAATCCAGCAACGTCGACGCCAAATAAGCCCCCATCTCGCGCGTGCGGCTCACCTGTTCATCCGCAAATGCCTGCTCAATCTCATACCCCTGCGACCGCGCCCCCAACAAGACCTCCCCCATCAGCTCACGCACCAATCCCTCCCATCGACCGTCTGCCAACAGCCGGTCAGTCGGCCATACATCCCCCAACTCCACCCCCGGGGTCAATACACCCGATTGAACCGCATCCCACCCCGCAGCCGCCGCCACCCCCAGCCCGTTGAATGGAATGTTCCAAACCAGCTTCTCCCAATGCGCCTTCCCCAAATCCTCCGTCACCCGACACGGCACCCCCGCCCGCCGCAAACACTCAGCCAACCGCTCCGTCCGCTCCATCGGCCGCCGACCATGCTCACCCAGCACAATCAAACCATGCGCCATGTGAGAAACCACACCCGGCGCAATCCGGTTCAAACACACAAAACATAACCCGCCCAACACCCGCTCCCCACCCACCACCGCAGCCACCTGCTCCTCATCACCCAACCCGTTCTCCAAACTCACCACCACCGTCTCCTCCCCCATCAACGGCGGCAACACCTCCGACAAAATCCCGTTGGCCGTCGTCTTCAACGCAACCCACACCACGTCCACTGGCCCAATCTCACTCGCCTCACGCTCAGCATACGGCCAAACCGTAAAATCCCCGTCCACACTCTCCACCCGTATCCCGTCCCGCTCCACCACCTCATAGTCCGACCGCAATAAACAATGCACCTCATGCCCGGCCCGACACAGCCGCGCCCCATAATAACTCCCCACCGCCCCACACCCCACAATCGCCATCTTCATCGTAAAAAAAAGAGGCACCCCGACATCGCCAGAGTGCCTCAACAAATCCAACAACCGCTTATTCGTCGCCGAGAATCGCGTCCTTGCAGGCCTTCGCCACACGGAACTTCACCACACGCTTCGCCGGAATCTCAATGGGCTCGCCCGTCGCAGGATTCCGCCCCGTCCGCGACGCACGATCCACCAACACCAGCTTGCCAATGCCAGGCACCGTAAATGTGCTCTTCGCATTGTCATAAGCCATCTGGGCCAACGCATCCAATAAGTCCGTCGCCTGCTTCTTCGTTACCCCAACCTGCTCAGCCAACGCAGCCGCAATCTGGGTCTTGCTCAATGGTTTCGACATAAAATAGTCCTAAGTTAAATGTTGTATCCGGAGGTAGCTCAGGGAACCGATCCTTCCGCGAATTAACGCCATAGCTCCCACCCGCGCAAGGTAAAAGTCGCCAGTAAAAACACGCTTTTCCCACCAAAACCCATAACCCCACAAGCTTGACACAACCCGCCTTTCCAACAACATCACCGCAATGGATCAACTCTCCTTCCTGAAGAGCGACTTCCAATACCGCATCGTTCGAAAACTATTCGAAGGCGGCATGGGCATCGTCTATGAAGCCGAACAACTCGGCGCTTCCAACTTCATCAAACGCGTCGCAATCAAGGTCATCCGCGAAAACTTCGCCCGACAAAAACTCTTCCTCGAGAATTTCGTCGGCGAAGCCCGCCTCGTCGCCGACCTCATCCATACCAACATCGTCCAAACCTACCACTTCGGCACCTCAGAAAGCCTCTACTACATCGTCATGGAATACGTCCGTGGCGTGAACCTCGAACAATTCAGCAAACGCCTCGCCGAAAATGGCCGCGTCCTCCCACTCGAACTCGCCGTCTTCATCGTCAGCCGAATCGCCCGCGGACTCGCCTACGCCCATAGCAAAACCGACCGCGACGGAAATACCCTCAATATCGTCCACCGCGACGTCAGCTTCAAAAACATCATGATCGCCTTCGAAGGCGACGTGAAACTCACCGACTTCGGCATCGCCAAAGCCCGCGGATTCCTCCAGGACCAGGAAGGCGAAGTCGTCGCCGGAAAAGCCGACTACATGAGCCCCGAACAGGCCAACTTCCAAATCACCGATAAACGCTCCGACCTCTTCTCCGCCGGTATCGTCCTCGGCCACCTCCTCCTCGGTTACAATATCTTCAAAGGCGCAACCTCGGATGAATCACGCGATCGCGTCATGACGCTCGACCTCCCCGACTTCCGCGAACTCGACCAGCGAATCGACGAACGACTCAACACCATACTCCAACGCACCCTCGCCCGTAACCCCGACGACCGCTACGCCTCGGCCGACGACCTCCTCTACGACCTCGAACACTACATCTACAACCGCGGCTACGGCCCCACCAACGAAACACTCGGCAAGTTCATGCGCGAACTCTTCACCGTCCCACCCGGCGGCGCATCCTACGAAGCGCTCGGCACCGGCTTCTCCATTAATCCCACCCCCGCCGGATCCCGAAACTAACCCGCCCCTCCCCCTCCACATGACTCAATCACCCCCGCGCCGCCGCAAAACCAAGCAGGATAACAACACGGTCACGCTCGGCCTCATCCAAACCCGCTGCACGGAAGATCCCCGCGACAACCTCAACCGCACGCTAAAAGCCACCCGCGACGCCGCGCGCAACGGTGCAAAAATCATCTGCACCCAGGAACTCTTCCGCTCCCAATACTTCTGCCAAAGCGAAGACTACGATAACTTCAACCTCGCCGAACCCATCCCCGGCCCCTCCACCCAGGCCTTCCAGAAAATCGCCCGCCAATACGGCACCGTGATCGTCGCTTCCCTCTTCGAAAAACGTGCCCCAGGCCTCTACCACAATACCGCCGCCATCATCGATGCCGATGGATCCCTCCTCGGGATTTATCGCAAAATGCACATCCCCGACGACCCCCTCTACTACGAGAAATTCTACTTCACCCCCGGCGACCTCGGCTTTCGCGCCTGGTCCACCCGCTTCGGCCGCATCGGCGTCCTCATCTGCTGGGACCAATGGTACCCCGAAGCCGCGCGCCTCACCGCCCTCCAGGGCGCCCAAATCCTCTTCTACCCCACCGCCATCGGTTGGCACCCCGCCGAAAAAAGCTCCCACGGCGAAAAACAACACCAAGCCTGGGAAACCATCCAGCGCGCTCACGCCGTCGCCAATGGCTGCTACGTCGCCGCCGTAAATCGCATCGGACATGAAACCCCCGTCGGCGGTGACGGCATCCAGTTCTGGGGACAATCCTTCGTCGCCGGAACATCCGGCGAAATCCTCCAGAAAGCCTCTCAAGACAAGGAAGAAACCCTCCTCGTCCCAGTCGACCTCAAAGCCTCCGATACCACCCGCACACACTGGCCCTTCCTCCGTGACCGGCGGATCGATGCCTATCACGATATCACCCGTCGCCTCATCGATTAAACCACCCACCATGCCCCCCCGCGTCACCACCCGCATCCGACGCGCAGAAACCGAAGCCGACTGGAAACGCTGTATCCCCGTCCTCCTCGAACTGCGCACCAACCTCACCACGAGGGAATGCCTCAGCCGTGTGCGCCTCCAAAACCAACAGGGCTACCAGCTCATCGCCCTGGAACAAAATGAACGCGTCCTCGCCGCCGCCGGCTACCGCATCCTCCAGAGCCTCAAATGGGGCAAATACCTCTACGTCGACGACCTCGTCACGCTGCCCGATCACCGCAACCAGGGCCTCGGCGATCGCCTCCTCAAATGGCTCACCCGCGAAGCCAAAAAACTGAACTGCGAACAAATCCACCTCGATAGCGGCGTCCAACGCCACGCCGCCCACGGCTTCTACCTCAAAAATCGCCTCCATATCATCGCCTACCACTTCGCCCAAACGCTGTCGTGAAACCCCTCTGCTGGATCACCGGAGCCGCCGGACTCATCGGCCACCAACTCCTCGCCTCCGCCCACATTCACGCACCCAATCTCTCCCCCCGCCCCCTCACCCGACAGGACGTCGACCTCACTCACTTCGACGCCGTCACTCACCTCTTCCACCAGGAATCTCCCCAGCTCATCATCCACTGCGCCGCCATGAGCCGCAGCCCCGACTGCCAACACAACCCCGCAGCCGCACAACTCGCCAATACCCAAGTCACCCGGCACCTCGCCAACCTCGCCCACAATATCCCCTTCTTCTTCTTCTCCACCGACCTCGTCTTCGACGGCCAACAAGGCCAATACGCCGAACCCCACCCCACCAACCCGCTCCTCGTCTACGGCCAAACCAAAGCCAACGCCGAACACCACGTCCTCTCCAACCCCAACCACACGGTCATCCGTACCTCCCTCAGCGCCGGCTCCTCACCCTCCGGAAAAAGCTCGTTCTCCGAAAACCTCATCCTCGCCTGGAAAAACGGCCGAACCCCAAAACTCTTCACCGACGAATTCCGCACCCCCATCGACGCCTCCGTCACCGCCCGCGCCACCTGGGAACTGGTCCTCCAGCAAGCCACCGGCATCTTCCACCTCGCCGGCTCAGAACGCCTCTCCCGCCTCGACATCGGCCAAATCATCGCCAACACCCAACCCCACCTCCACTGCCCCATCCAACCCGCCTCCATCCACGACTTCACCGGAAGCCCCCGCCCCGCCGACACCTCGCTTAATTGCTCGAAAATCCAACAACTCCTCTCCTTCCCCCTGCCCTCTTTCCGCCAGTGGCAGCCATGACCCCCCACCCAACCCAACCCTACCGCGGCCGCATCGCCCCCTCCCCCACCGGCTACCTCCACCTCGGCCACGCCCGCACGTTCTGGATCGCCCAACAACGCTGCCAACAAAACCAAGGCACGCTCCTCCTCCGTAACGAAGACCTCGACGACCAACGCTGCCAACCCCAGTTCGTCGAAGCCATGTTCGAAGACCTCAAATGGCTCGGCCTCCAATGGCAGGAAGGCCCCGACATCGACGGCCCCCACGCCAGCTACCACCAAAGCCAACGCCTCCACCTCTACCAGCAAACCTTCCTCCAACTCCAACAACTCAACCTCGTCTACCCCTGCTCCTGCTCCCGACGCGAGATCCTCAACGCCCTCTCCGCACCCCATGCCTCCGACGAAGAACCCCTCTACCCCGGAACCTGCCGCCCCAACAACAAAAACCCCCATCCCAATAAACCGGTCCGCGGCTGGCGCTTCATAGTCCCCCACCTCCAACCCGTCCGCTTCACCGACGCAAACCTCGGCCCCCAGGAATTCATCGCCGGTAAAGACTTCGGTGACTTCCTCGTCTGGCGACACGACAACATCCCCTCCTACCAACTCGCGGTAACCACCGACGACCACTTGATGGGAATCACCGAAGTCGTCCGAGGCGAAGATCTCCTCCTCTCCACCGCACGCCAAATCCTCCTCTACCAAGCCCTCCAATGGCCCATACCCGCCTTCTACCACTGCCCCCTCATGACCGATGAACACGGCGTCCGCCTGGCAAAACGAAACGACGCCCTCAGCCTCCGCACCCTCCGCCTCCAAGGCACCCTCCCCACCCAACTCACCTCCCCCTGGTCCAACCAACCCTAGGCCAGCCTGTCCGCCATAGCCCCGGCGAAGGCGGAAAGCCACGTCTCCCGACTCCCGACTCCCGTCTCCCGTCTCCCGTCTCCCGACTCCCCCCTCACGCGAAGCGCCTATCTCCCCCCTCCACCCTACTCTCTCCTCGCGTCCCGCGCCCCGGCAGGACGCGCAAACCGCGCCTCCCGTTTCTCCGCAAAAGCCGTCATCCCCTCCTTCGCATCAGGCAACGCAAAACACCGGATGTAAGCCTCGGTATCCGCCCGATGCGTCAACTTTGGCAGCGCCCCCTCATCCGCATGCACCAACCGCTTTGTCTCGCGTAACGCCTCCACCGGCATCCGCAACAACGCCGCCGCCAAATCCCCGGCCCGACGCTCCAACATCGCCCCCGGCACCACCTCGTTCACTAAACCCCACTCCAACGCCCGGTTCGCCGATATCCCCTCCCCCAGCATGCACATCTCCAACGCCCGCGCCTTCCCCACCAAAGCCGTCAACTGCGCCACCCCATACCCCGGAGGCCAACCCAAACGAATCTCAGGCATCCCAAACCTCGCCGCCGTCGACGCCAAACGTACATCACACGCATTGGCCAACACACACCCGCCCCCCATCGCCGCCCCGTTCACCACCGCCACCATCACCTGCGGCAGCCGCTCAAAAGCCAGATACATGTTCGCCTGACGCAAACTCAACCGACGCGCCTCTTCCACGCTCAATCCAGGCAACTCCTTCACGTCGTCTCCCGCACTAAACGCATCCCCTTCACCTGTCACCAACACCACCCGCACTTCGTCCCCCACCCCCGCTAACCACCCCACCAAACGCTCCATATCCTCCGTCATCCGCACGTTGATCGCATTCAACTGCCCGGGCCGGTTCAGTCGCACCCGGGCTACCCCCCCTCCCAACTCCACCTTCAGGGTGGAAAACTCCGGCATGCCCCCTCCCTTCTCCATCTCTCCAGAACCCACCCCCTCCTCCCTCCGCAGCTTGGACAAGTTCTCCAACAACCTCCCCACCCGAATCACCGCCCTCCGATGCGTCCCCCGCCCCAACTCCCGCTCCCCCGCAAAGGCCTGCACCGCAAAACTCACCCGCCTCCCCTCCACCGCAATCACGCGCGCCACCCCACGCACGGTCTCCCCCAATAACGCCGGCGCCAAATGCTCCACCTGCACCTCCGCCCCCACACTCTCCTCCCCATCCTCCAAATACGGCCGCAACGCCTCACGCGCCGCCCGCTCCATCAACATGATCATGTTCGGCGTCGAAAATACGGTCGCCTCCGCCATCCCGCCCAACGTGATCGTCATCCCGGGATCCACCACCCACACCAGCTCGCCCACCTGCCCAACCTCCAGTCCTGATTTCATAGGCCCGAACCCTATCAAGCCCCAACCACCCGACAAGCCCTACCCGCCAGACTGGTAAGAACCCAACCAACTCGCTAAAACCTCCACGCCATGCGTCGTAAACTCATCCTGCTTATCCCCCTTCTCAGCCTCGCCGCTCTCAACCTCCACGCAGCCACGACCGCCAACCTCCAGCCCGACCTCGCCATCCCCGACTCCACCCCCCTCAACCACATCCAGGTCATCGGCAGCCACAATAGCTACAAACTCCTTCCCGCCCCCGAAGTGGAACAGATGATCGCCGCCGTTGCCCCTGCCGCCGCCAAGGAACTCCACTACGAACACGAACCCCTACCCGACCAGCTTAACCGCGGCCTCCGCAACCTCGAAATCGATGTCCTCCACGATCCGGAAGGCGGCCGCTACGCCAACCCACTCGCCCTGAAACTCCTCGGCGATAAGCACCCCCCGTTTGACCGCACCCCCCTGCTCGCACCCGGCTACAAAATACTGCACGCCCCGGATATCGATTTCCGCTCCCATCACGCCACCCTCGCCGACTGCCTCCAAACCCTCAAAACCTGGTCGGAACTCAACCCACAGCACGCCCCGGTCTTCATCACCATGAACATCAAGGAAGACAAGGCCTACGTCCCCGGCGGCGTCAATGCCCTCCCCTTCACGGAAACCGCCGCCCGCGATCTCAACCAGGAGATCCTCACCCACCTCGGCCCGGAACACCTCCTCACCCCCACCACCACACAAGGCGCCGCAACCTCCCTCAACCAGGCCATCACCCAAAACGGCTGGCCCAACATCGGCCAGACCCGCGGCAAGTTCGTCTTCATTCTCGATGCCGGAACGACCACGCTCAACACATACAATCAGGCCTGCACCCCCTCAACCCGCACCCTCTTCTCCAGCTACCCCCCCGGCCACCCCGACTCCGCCTTCCTCATCCTCAATAACCCCATCACCTCCTCCAACGAAATCAACCGCCTCTCCGCCCAAGGCTATATCGTCCGCACCCGCGCCGATAGCGGCACCCTCGAAGCCCGCGACAACAATACCACCCGACGCGATACCGCCCTCCAATCCGGCGCCCAAATCATCACCACCGATTACTACCCCGGCCGCAACCTCTTCACGAATTCCTACTCGGTCGTCTTCCCCGACCAAACCTTCATCCGACTCCACCCCACCACCCGCTAACCCTCCTCAGAGGGGCAATCTTCTGCCACGCCCTGCGCAGACACGAGCCCGCCACGCCATTCACCCCGGAAATCAACGCCTCCACATACAACACGCAGTCACACCCCAACCATTCCCGCTTGCCGCCTCGCCCCCGGTGGTCCATGGTCCGCCACCGCGCAGCCTGCGATCACCGCCCAGCCCTAACGATGCTCGCGACTGTCCAAAAAGACCTGACCGCCGGTTTTGTCGTCTCGCTCGTCGCCCTCCCCCTCTGCGTCGGAATCGCCCTCGCATCCGGAGTTTCCCCCGTCGCCGGAATCCTGTCGGGTATCCTCGGCGGCATCCTCGTCGGCATCCTCAGCGGCTCCCACACCAGTGTCACCGGACCCGCAGCAGGCCTCACCGCAGTCGTCGCCACCCAAATCAGCCAGCTCGGCAGCTTCGAAGCCTTCCTCGTCGCCGTCACGCTGGCCGGCCTGATCCAAATCACCCTCGGTGCCTGCCGCGCCGGTTCCATCGCCACGTTCTTCCCACTCAGCGTCATCAAAAGCCTGCTCACCGCCATCGGCCTCATCCTCATCCTTAAACAAATTCCCCCTCTCCTCGGACACAACGCCGGTCCCCTGGGCGAAAAATCATTCTACCAACCCAACGGCACCAGCACTCTAGCCGACCTCCTCTCCGCCTTCCTTCACCCCCACCCCGGCGTCACCATCATCGGCATCACCTCAGTCCTGCTCCTCCTCGCCTGGGAAAAAATCAACCAACTCAAAACCTCAGCCATCCCCGCACCCGTCGTCGTGCTCCTGAGCTCCATCATCCTTAGCCTCCTCCTCCCCCTCCTCAGCCCAGTCCTCACCCTCAACCCACCCCACTTCGTCACCATCCCCACCAGCACCGGCCCCCTCAACTTCCTCCAAAAATCCCTCTCCTCCCCCCAATGGGCCATGCTCCATAACCCCACCATCTACTTCTCCGCCCTCACCATCGCCCTCGTCGCCTCCCTCGAAACTCTCCTCAATATCGAAGCCATCGATAAACTCGACCCCAAACAACGCCTCACACCCCCCAACCGCGAACTCCTCGCCCAAGGGGTCGGCAATGTCACCGCCGGCCTCCTCGGCGCACTCCCCATGACCAGCGTCATCGCCCGCTCCACCGTCAGCCTCAACGCCCGCGCCACCACCAAACTCAGCACCATCACCCACGGTATCCTCCTCCTCGCGGCCGTCTCTCTCCTCCCCCAAATCCTCAACCTCGTCCCCCTCACCGCCATCGCCGCCATCCTCATCGCCGCCGGCCTCAAACTCGCCAGCCCCAAACTCCTCAAGCAAATGTGGCACGAAGGACATACCCAGTTCCTCCCCTTCGCCATCACCACCATCGCCATCGTCGCCACCGACCTCATGATCGGTGCCCTCATCGGCCTCGCCACCGCCATCGGCTTCATCCTCCATAGCAACATCCAACGCCCCATCCGCTGCGCCATCGAAAAACACGTCGGCGGCGATGTCATCCACATCACGCTCGCCAACCAAATGAGCTTCCTCAGTCGCGCCTCCCTCGAACGCACCCTCCGTAACACCCCCCCCGGCGGCCATGTCCTCCTCAATGCAGACAATACCGACTACATCGACGCCGATGTCCTCGACCTCCTCACCGACTTTCGCGATACCACCAGCAAAGCGCTGGGGTTCACTCTCAGTTTCAAGGGCTTCTCCGGACGCTACCCCCAGCTCGAAGACACCATCCAGTTTACCGACTACACCAGCCGGGAAATCCAAACCTCCCTCACCCCGGCCCGCGTCCTCCAACTGCTCCAGGAAGGCAACCAGCGCTTCCTCACCAACCAACCCCTCTCCCGCGACCATCACCGCGTCAAGGATGCCACCTCCGCCGGTCAGTTCCCCATGGCCGCCGTCCTCGGCTGCTGCGATTCCCGCGCACCAGCCGAAGTCATCTTTGACCTCGGCCTCGGCGATGTCTTCTCCGCCCGCGTCGCCGGTAACATCGCCACCACCGAACTCCTCGGCAGTATCGAATACGCCTGCGCCGTCGTCGGATCCAAACTCCTGGTCGTCCTCGGCCATACCCACTGCGGCGCCATCAACGCCGCCATCGACCTCCTCGCCACCACCCGCAAAGCCAGCGAAGCCACCCCCTGCGACAACCTCGACGGCCTCGTCAACGAAGTCCAACAATCCATGGACCGCTCCCGAATCAAACGCCCCGACCAATGGTCGTCCCCCTCAGAACAAGCCGCCTACGCCGACGAAATGTCCCGCCGTAATGTCGTCCGCACCGTCCATAATATCCTCCACCGCAGCCGCTCCCTAAAACACCTCGTCACCACCAACCAAATCGCCATCGTCGGTGCCATCTACGACGTCACCTCCGGCAAGGTCGACTTCTTCCAAACCCCCAACTCCAGCAAACTCCCCCTCCCCATCCCTACCCTCCCTTAAGCCCTCGAAACGCGAAGATCACAAACAAATCCCCTCCCCCATCTCTCCGCCTCCAATCTCTCTACCGGCAATTTTTCTGCCTCCTCATCTTTCTGCTTAACCAACCTCTCTGCCGCAAAGCCCGCCTTCGAAGAACCCCCACCCCCACGGTTTACCATTTCCAGAACCCCCTGCTTCTGTTCCAATCAACCGCACAACCCCGCGCAAGGCCTGCAGTATGAACTCTCTTTACACATCCCTCGTGGTCATCGCGACCTCCACCCTCCTCCTCACTTCACCCACTGCCTCCGCCGGGATCCAACTTTCCCACGAGGGCCAGGCCCGTGCCGACATCGTCATCGCCCCCGACGCCCTGCCCCCCGAACAGCACGCCGCCCGCGAACTCGCACGCTTCCTCCACGATATCACCGGTGCCACGTTCACCATCAGCACCAACCTCCCTGCAAACCCCGCCGCGCCCAACCACATCCTCGTCGGCACCACCGCCGCCCGCCTCGCCAATAGCAGCTTCTCCATCGCTGACCTCGGCACCGACGGCATCGCCATCGAAACGACCGGGCATCACCTGACGCTTGCCGGACAAGGCCCCCGCGGCACGCTCTACGCCGTCTACTCCTTCCTCGAAGACCAACTCGGCTGCCGCTGGTGGACCTCCTCCGCATCCACGATCCCCCGGAACCCATCGGTCAACATCGACACTCTCAACATCCGCTACACCCCGACCCTCGAATATCGCGAACCGTTCTGGTTCGATGCCCACGACGCCGACTGGGCCGCCCGTAACAAAAGCAACGGCAACTCCGTCCGTTGCGACGAATCCCGCGGCGGCAAACAGATCTACGAAGGTTTCGTTCACACCTTCAACAGCCTCATCCCCCCCGCCCAATACTTCGAGCAACACCCGGAATGGTTCAGCGAACTCAACGGCAAACGCACCGCCGACCATTCCCAGCTCTGCCTCAGCAACCAAACCATGCGCGAGGAACTCATCAAGAACCTCAAAACCCGCCTGCACGCCAACCCCGCCGCCACCATCGCCTCAGTCTCCCAAAACGACTGGTTCGGCCACTGCACCTGCGAATCCTGCAAAACCATCGACACCCAGGAAGGCTCCCCCGCCGGATCCATGATCCGCTTCGTCAACGCCGTGGCGGAAGCCATCGAACCCGAGTTCCCCCACATCGCCATCAGCACTCTCGCCTACCAATACACCCGCAAACCACCACTCCTCACCAAACCCCGCCATAACGTCATCGTCCAACTCTGCAGCATCGAATGCTCCTTCAGCGTCCCCCTCAGCCACGAACGCAATCAGGACTTTCGCGACGACATCATCGGCTGGTCCAAAATCAGTAACCGGCTCTACATCTGGGACTACGTCACGAACTTCCGTCACCACCTCCTGCCTCACCCCAACCTCCGCGTCCTCGGCCCCAACGTACGCTTCTTCGTGGACCACAACGTCAAAGGCATCTTCGAGCAAGGTGCCTATACCACAAACGGCGCCGAAATGGCCGAACTCCGCGCCTGGGTCCTCGCCAAACTCCTCTGGAACCCCAACCTCAATCCCGACGCTCTCATCCGTGAGTTTCTCCAGGGTTACTTCGGCCCCGCAGCCCAACCCATCCACGACTACCTCACGCTCATCCACGACGCCGCCGCCGCGGCCGAAGACAAACTCGGCTGCTTCGCCGATATCGCCGCCTCACCCGTCCGCGTCAGCTGGCCCACCAATGACAAATCCAAATTCCTCACACTCGTCACCATGACCCGCGCCCTCGAACTTCTCAATCAGGCCGAACGATCCGTCCGCAACCAACCCGACCTCCTCTTCCGCGTCCAGTGCGCCAAACTCCCCGTCCAATACGCCTTCATGATGTGCTGGTTACCCTGGCGCAAGGAAGCCACGGAAAACAACCTGCCCTGGCCTATGCCCAATACGATCCAACAAGCCCATGACGACTTCCTATCCGTCGCCAAACAAAACCACGTCACCCGCCTCGACGAATGGAACGAAGGCTTCGGCAACCTGAACAAAGCACTCGAGACCGCCACAACCAACTAGTGGCACCATCTGACTCCGGGGTCCCCGTGCTGCCCCCCATGCCCAGACTACCCGGCACATTCTCCCAACCACAACTTGACGATCCCGAATTATCGGGCAAATTCGCCATGCTCGCCTCTCGTCCACAAGGAGCAGATAGGCCCGGGCAACTCCAACCATGACCCAGAATAATCCCGTCAATCTCCAAAAAGACCTCATCGCCGGTCTGGTCGTCTTCCTCGTCGCCCTCCCCCTCTGCCTCGGCGTCGCCCTCGCTTCCAGTGCTCCCCCAATCGCCGGCATCCTCGCCGGCATCGTAGGCGGCATCCTGGTCGGCCTGATCAGCGGATCCCACACCAGTGTCAGCGGTCCCGCCGCAGGCCTCACCGCCGTCGTCGCCGCCCAAATCGCCTCCCTAGGCAGTTTCCAGGCCTTCCTCGCCGCCGTCGTCATCGCCGGTATCATCCAGGTCGTCATGGGCGTCTTCCGCGCCGGCATCATCGCCAATTTCTTCCCCCTCAGCGTCATCAAAGGCCTCCTCGCCGCCATCGGCGTCATCCTCATCCTCAAACAAATCCCCCACCTCCTCGGCCACGACACCGATCCCATGGGCGAAAAATCGTTCCAGCAGGCCGACGGCGAAAATACGTTCTCCGAACTCCTCACGGCCGCTCTCGACCTCCACCCCGGCGCCATCATCGTCGGCCTCGCCTCCATCGCCATCATCATCCTCTGGGACAAAACCAAAGCGCTCAAACAATCCCCGGTGCCCGCACCCCTCGTCGTCGTCCTCGGCGGTATCGGCTTCACTTACCTCTTCCGCGCCATCGGCGGCCCCCTCGTCATCGAAGCCAGCCACCTGGTCGCCGTCCCCGTCACCACCGGCGCAGCAGACTTCCTGAACACTTCCCTCACAACCCCCGACTGGAAAATCCTCAGTAACTCAGCCGTCTATATCGCCGCCTTCACCATCGCTATCGTCGCTTCCCTCGAAACGCTCCTGAACCTCGAAGCAGTCGATAAACTCGACCCCAAACAACGTCTCTCCCCACCCAACCGCGAGCTCGTCGCCCAAGGTATCGGCAATATCACTTGCGGCCTCATCGGCGCCCTCCCCGTCACCAGCGTCATCGTTCGCTCCTCCGTCAATATCAACGCCAAGGCAGAATCCAAACTCAGCGCCGTCTGGCATGGCATCCTCCTCCTCGTCTGCGTCATGCTCATGCCAACCCTCCTCAACCAAATCCCCCTCGCCGCCCTCGCCGCCATCCTCCTCATGACCGGCCTCAAACTCGCCAGCCCCAAACTCATCAAACAAATGTGGAGCGAAGGCAAAAACCAGTTCCTCCCCTTCATCTTCACCATCATCGCCATCGTCTTCACCGACCTCCTCATCGGCGTCATCATCGGCCTCAATATCGCCATCGGCTTCATCCTCCACAGCAATATGCGCCGCCCCCTCCGCCGTATCAGCGAAAAACACATCGGCGGCGATGTCATGCACCTCGTCCTCGCCAACCAGGTCAGCTTCCTCAGCCGCGCCTCCCTCGAACGCACCCTGCGCAGCACCCCCCGCGGCGGTCATATCCTCATCGATGCCGAAAATACCGACTACATCGACGCCGATGTCGTGGACCTCATCACCGACTTCCGCGATACCACCAGCAAGGCACTCGGTATCCAGGTCAGCTTCAAGGGCTTCAAACAACGCTACCCCCAACTCCAGGACACCATCCAGTTCGTCGATTACTCCAACCGCGAACTCCAATCCGCCCTCACCCCCAGCCAGGTCCTCCAAATCCTCCAGGAAGGTAACGCCCGCTTCCTCAATAACCAGCTCCTCTCCCGCGATCACCACCGCGTCAAGGATGCCACCTCCAGCGGACAATTCCCCATCGCTGCCATACTCGGCTGTAGCGACTCCCGCGCCCCCGCCGAAGTCATCTTCGACCTCGGCCTCGGCGATATCTTCAGCGCCCGCGTAGCCGGCAATATCGCCACTACAGAACTCCTCGGCAGCATCGAATACGCCTGCTCAGTCGTCGGCTCCAAACTCATCGTCGTCCTCGGCCATACCCACTGCGGTGCCGTCAACGCCGCTCTGGACCTCCTCGCCTCCTCCCAAAAGGCCAGCGAAGCCACCGCTTGCGCCAACCTCGACGGCCTCGTCCATGAAGTCCAACAATCCATGGATACCTCCCGGCTCAAGAAACCCGAAGAATGGCCCTCCCCAAGGGAACGAGACGCCTACGCCGATGAAATGTCCCAGCGCAATGTCATGCGCACCATCCGGATCATGCGCGAACGCAGCTACACCCTCAACCGCATGGTCACCGAAGGCAAAATCGCCATCGTCGGCGCCATCTACAATGTCGCCACCGGCAAAGTCGACTTCTTCCAAACCTCCGCCTCCAGCTCCACCCCGCTCTCCATCCCCTCAGTCGAAGAACCCAAAACCCCCTAGCGGCAGGCCCACGTTGATCCTTGGCGCCCTGCACCGACGCCACTAGGCTCGGCTTTCCGATGCCACAAGAACAATCCCGCTGCTGCGAAAGCCACCCTCCCTCCAGCCAATGGATGGACCGGCTGCGGCAGCAGGCCGGACGCGTCACCAGCTCGCGACGCGCCGTCCTCGAAGCCCTCGTCCGCCTCGCCCGCCCCAGCACCCCCAAGGAAATCGCCGCCGCAGTCCTGGATGCCAGCTGTGACCTCGCCACAGTCTATCGCTCCATGAAGCTGTTCGAATCCATGGGACTCGTCCACCGCATCGATCTCTCCGATGGAGCAAGCCGCTTCGAATTGGCGGATGACAATACCCAAGGCCACCACCACCACCTCATTTGCCGCCAGTGCGAGCGCATCATTAAACTCGACGACTGCATCCTCGACGAACTCCAGCAGACGCTGCAGCGCCAATTCGGATTTACCCAAATCGAGCATCGCCTCGAGTTCTTCGGCATCTGTCCGGACTGCCGAAAAACCACGGCAAAAGCCCGCAGGAAATAATCCACCGCTCCTTCAGGCGCAGCACAGTAGCTATCCACACAAAAGCCAACCCCGCCCCAACATGGGCACTTTTGCCTTGCGGACTCTCGCGGAATTTTGCTTAATGCAAACAAGTTGCAACAAGAGCATCCAGAGCGACGCAGTAAAAGCCCGTTCCTGCTACCCCGCAGGCCCCACGGGAATACGATCTGGTGCCTGACCGCCCTCCTCGCTCTCGGCGCATTCCTCCTCGTCACCCTGCTCTCCTGGTCCCCGCAGCTCCACGAACTGTTCCACGACCATGATGAACCAGAAGCCAGCCATGAGTGTGCCGTCTCCCTGCTGGCGCACGGCCAAATCGCGCTCCACTCAACCGAAGTCCCCCTCTCCCTTCCACCAGTAACGGACTACAACCCTCCCCCCGCAGGTTGGTTCACTCCCGCAGTGAACGACCTCCGCCTCACCCCGGGCCGCGCACCCCCACAGGCCTGAGGTCGGTCGCCTACCCATCGGAACGAACGCGGTCCAAACCAACACCGCACTGTTCCGCCCCCGGGCTCCAACCGGAGCACAATCCAACCTCCAGATATCCATCCCTCAGGCAACCCCCTGTTCGCCTGATACCTGAAACAGCCAAACCTATGTGTCCCGCCCCCCAAAGGCCGCGCCCCAACGCGTTCACGCTCATCGAGCTGCTCGTCGTCATCGCCATCATCGCCATCCTCGCCGGACTCCTCCTACCCGCCTTGGCCAAAGCCAAGGCAAAGGCCCGCCAAGCCTCCTGCCTGAGCAACCTCCGCCAGATCGGCATCGCATTCCGCATGTATGTCGATGACAGCTCCGGCTACGGCCCAACCACAACCCACGGCACAACCACCAACGCCTCCTGGATCTATCAGCTCGCCGATAACCTCGGAAACGTGGACCGCATTCGCCTCTGCCCCGCCGACCCAAAACTGAACCAGCGCCTCACCAACGGCGCCTCCAGCTACACGCTCAATGAATACACCGCCGTCGACCTCGTGGACCCCTTCGGCACAATTCTGGAAAGCTACCGCCGTATCGACCTCCTGCCCAGCCCCTCGGAAACCATGGTCCTCTTTGAAATATCCGACGCCGTCGGCACCAGCCCTTACAACGACCACACCCACTCGCGAAAATGGCACCAGGGCTGGGACAACGTCACCGCCGACATCCAGCCCAACCGACATGGCTCCGGCGCCAATTACCTCTTCGCGGACGGCCACGTCCAACTCATCCCGCAAGCACAACTGCGAAAAATGATCGAAGCCTCAAACAATTTTGCCAAACCACCCCGTTAAAGCAGCCGGGGCGCAAACCTTAGACTTTGCGGTGTGGCGCGCAGGACAGGCCAACCTCCGGGGTCCGGCAAGACAGTCCGGAGACCACGCCTTGCCCGCTCACAACGCGCCACACCGCCAGCAGAAAACAATAAACCCAACAACCCAACAAGCCTGATGAGACACTCACAACTCATACACCCATCCATCCAAAAACTCACCGCAGCCCTGTCACTGCTGGCCAGCAGCCTCTACCTTCAAGCTCAAGTCGCCGAACCACCCACCCTCACCCATGACCACGCGGATATCGGCATCGCCTTCGCCGAAGGCAGCTGGGACCTGCACGTCCACGACGGCGCCTCAGATACAGAATACGAGCCGTCCGCAGTCTGGCTGGAAGTTGGCCCCCATGCCCTGAACCCCATCCCGGGCTCTTCCGCCTTCGCCTTCCTCGGCGAACCGGGAACCCCCTCCTGGATCCTCCCCGAAACCGACAACCATGACCTGCTCTTCCTCGGCCTCGGAACCGAAGAAATCGAACCCGGCACCTTCCAGGACGACTCCGTCACGCTCACCCTCCTGAACCTCACAGGCCCCGGCCATTTCGCACTCTACCAAACCGACCCCTTCGGAAACCCCGTCGTCCGTATGAACTCAGCCGATGGTATCACTGAAGAGGATCACATCCAGCTCGCAACCGGCGGTCACGCCCACGCCAACTGGGCCTTCTCCGCACCCGGCCAATACCGCATCACTCTCCAGGCTTCCGCAACCCTCGCCGCAGATGGACAACCCACAACCAGCGATGCTGCCGAATACCTGTTCACTGTCAGTGACCAGCCAGTCCTGACAATCACCCCCAAGGACAACGCAACCTGTTCTGTCAGCTGGATGTCATTGCCCGGCCATAATTACCAACTCCAAACCCTCCTAAATCTCGGCGACAACTCTTGGATCAACCTCACTGAGAACCCAATAACGGGCACAGGCCGGCTGCTGTCCTTCGATGTAAGCCGCAGCCCGGCAACCCGGTTCCTGCGACTCGAGGTTCAAGAAGCCGGCAACGAAAGCCCAGCCCCGTAATCCCCCCGACAACCAGCCAAACCGCGGCGGGGCGGCAGCATGACCTGCCCGCCCCGCCGCGCCGAAAACGACACGCCCCCAACAAAAACCGCACTCTGCCAGCCAAACACTCAGAACCCATCACTCCATGAAAATACTCCACCCCCTCTCGCTGGCTCTGTGCCTCATCGCCACCTCCACCGCACCCGCCGCGCAATGCATCCGCTTCACCGACGAACACGTGGACCTGCTCTCGCTCCAGTTCGCCGCCCCCAGCCAAACACTCAGCCTGCTGGCCTCCAACGACGACCTCGGCACAACGGTAAACCCTGAAGACTCCATCGTCGTCTGCCCCGAAGACCTCCGATTCACCCTGCCCGCCGGCACTCCCCTCGGCGCCGAAGGCGACCCCCTGTGGATCCTGCCCCAAAGCCCTTACGACAGTGCCCCCTACCTCGGAGTCTCCACTGAAACAATCCCCGCAGGCACATTCAGCAACCCCCTCGCCATCCAGCTCCACTCCATCGAAGGACCCGGCGATTTCATCCTCTGGCAATCCACCAGCTTCGGCTCCTTCGACATCCGTATGGATACCCGGGACGGACTCACCGACACCGACCGCCTCACCCCGTCAGCCGGCGCCCACGAACACTACAACTGGGGCTTCACCACCAACGGAATCTACCGACTCTACTTCCAGGGCACCGCCCGCCCCCTCAACCAAAGCACGAACCTCGTTTCAGCCATCGTCCCCTACACATTCCATATCCTGCCACTCAGCCCATTCGAAACCTGGACCGTCACCCACTGGCCCTGTGAAACAAACCCCGACACGATCGCACCCGGTGCCGACCCCGATCAGGATGGCGCCCCCAACGCGCTCGAATATGCCGTGGGCACTGACCCCACTTCCCCAAATCCAGGCCCATGGCTCACGCTTAAGCCCCACCCCTCCACCAGCCCGTCCTCCTGCCTGCTCACGTATCAGCAATCCAAAAGCGCAACCGACATAATCCTCACAGTCCACACCACCGACGATCCAGCCGACGGATCCTGGCAACCGCTGGGATCCGAACAGGAACAAATCGATCTAGGGAACGTCTACCAAATCAACCTCCTCCACACGCTTAACCCCAGCGGCCCCTCCTGTAGCTACTACCGACTCCAAGCCACCTTCGCCCCCTGAACCAACGGAGTCCCGGTGATCCCTGGCTCCAGATTACCCGCACATCGCCCACCCCAACCTCATCGAAATCGCTATCGAACGCGCCTCCGGCGCGTGTATCCAGGAGCCCGTAAAGAGAAAACAGTGGCACACCTCTCCACTCTCCTCCCTCCTCTCTCCCTGCGGTCCGCCACGCAGACCGCAATAGCCCTCAGCGCTCAGCCCTCTGCGCTTCCCGCTTCCAGCTCCCAACTACTGGCGCCGCTGCGTGCCGCGAACGGGGCACGCAGCGGCGCTTACCCCACCAATTCCCTCAGCACTCGCCCGTCACTCAATGCCAACGGCCGTCCCACCGGCGTGATCAATTCTTTCCCCGGATCCATCCCGAGGACATGCTGGATCGTCGCATGCAAATCCTGCACAGAAACCGGATTCTCCGGCTCCCTGCTCACCCCCTCAGGATCAGTCGCCCCCAAAACCTGCCCGCCCCGAATACCGCCCCCGGCGAGCGCCACGGTAAACCCATACGGCCAATGATCCCGCCCCCCGACCGCATTCAGTTTCGGGGTCCGACCAAACTCACCCCCGCACAACACCACCGTGGAATCCAGCAACCCCCGCTCCTTCAGGTCACGGATGAGGGTCGCAAACGCCGGATCCAAAACCCGCACCCGCTTGCCCTGAAGCTCGTGGTTGTTCACGTGCGTATCCCATCCACCCAACGTCACCTCCACACACCTCACCCCCACCTCAATCAGCCGTAAGGCCGCCAGACACCCCCGACCGAACGGCGTGTCCCCATAAGCCGCACGCTGCAGCGCCGACGCCTCGCCCACATCAAACGCCCTGAGCTGATCCGAACTCATGATGCGCAGCGCCCGCTCCATGCTCAGCTGATGTAAGGTCGTCGACTGATCCAGATCCAACGGCCGGCCCCGCTGGAATTGCCCCTCCACCACCGCCAGATCCGCCATCCGCCGCTCAACCCGCTCCGCCCCCACCCGGGCGTGCACATCCTGAATCGGCCCCTGCGGATCGCGCACCTGAAATGCATCATACTGCGCCCCCATATACCCCCCGCGCGACGGCCATTGATCCGGCAAAATCGAGATATGACGCGGAATATCAACCCCGCCATCCTCAGTCTCATGACAAACCACCGCCCCGATCGACGGATGCACCACCGTCGGATTCGGCCGATACCCCGTCTTCATGTTGTAAACCGCACGCTCGTGATCCGCCTCCTTGCTGACCACCGATCGCACCAAGGCAATATCCCCCAACTGTGCCGCCATCTGCTCTAAACCCGCCGCCAATTGCACGCCCTTCAGGGCCGTCGAAATCGCCCTGGTCCCAAAGGCAATCCCGCTGTCCGGATGCGGATCAAAGGTCTCCAACTGGCTCGGCCCGCCAGCCAGCCACAAAAGTATAACCGACCGCGCAGGCTTGCCCGAAGGTGCCCCCTCCTCCGCCCGAGCCAACCAGCCGGCCAACGGTGTCAGCCACGACGAAACCCCCGCCGCACCCACCGCCTTCAACAAGGTCCTACGGCTGATATGCGACGCAGTCCGGCAACTGCCTTCCCCCATCATCCCGGCCTTCAAAAACAGATCACTCATTCAGCCCTCCAATCACCTCAGTGGTTCCACGAAAACTCGGTCGAATTCATCAATACCCAATACAAGTCCTCCATCAATTCCGACCGCTTCTGCCCATCGCCCGCTTCAAATACCTGCAGAAAATGCCCGGCCTCAACCGGGGTCGGCCTGCGCGTCAACACCGCCAAATACGCCGTCTCCACCGCCGTCGCAGCATCCGGCGCCAAAGCCGCAATCCGCGTCGCCGCATTCATCACCAAATCCTCCTTCGTCCGCTCATGCACCAGCTCGCCGTTCATCAAGACCAACCGCTGCGGAATCGTCCCGCCCACCTGACCAAACTCGTTCTCCCCCGCATCTCCATACCTCCGCACAAAATCGTTCTGCTGAAAGAACCGCGTCACCCGCACCAGCACGTGGGAACTCGCATCGACCGTCTTCAAGTTCGAGGACTGCAACACGCTCCCCGCAATCTGCTCGGGTCGCAGCCTCGTCAGGGGGAAAGCGGCCAGCGCCTCTTCCTGCTCCTTCGTCACCGGACCTCCCGCATCTCCGGAGCAACTGTCCAGTTGATAAACCCTGCTTGCCACGATCACCCGGATCAACCGACGCAAATCAAAACCGCTGGTGATCAGGTCATCCGCCAACTCTTCCATCCCGACAGGAAAGGGCCCCTCCAACGGAATGCTGTCCACCGGCTCCAACAGGGGTTTCCCTAACATCAGCGCCCATACCCGGTTCACTACGGCCCGCGCAAAAGCCCGGTTTTCAGGATGCGTCACCCAGCCCGCCAAACGCTCCCGCAACCGCCCCTCCCCCGGCAATAGCTCCCCATGAAACGGCACGCCCGCCTCCACCCCCTGCTCCTCCACCTCCCCGCGATACCTCACCCTATGCTCCCGCCCTACAGTGTCCCGCACCCCAGTCATCGACATCTCAGGCTCCGCAAAAAACGCCGCCATCTGATGAAAATCCTCCTGCTTCCACTGATCACCCAAAAAGTCGTCGTGACATTCCACACAATCCAGCCGCACCCCCAGAAACGCCTTGCTCACCCGCCCGGCCAACTTCACCTGATCCGGCCCCTCCTCCTCGTTGTTCTGATCCACGGTCACGGTCAAGAAGTTCGCCGCCGGATTCAATGTCCATACACCTTCCGCGGTAATTAACTCCCGCACCAGGTCGTCATACGGCCGGTTCAGCATCAACTGATCGCTCAACCAACTCACCAACCGATGCCGCCGATACACAATAAACGGCCCATCCTCCACCCCCACCATCATCCGGGCAAACCGCTCGGCCAAATAATCCGCATGCCGACGATCCGCCAAAAGATGCTCCACCCACCACGCCAGCCGCTCGGCCTCAGGCCGCGCCTCCAACGCCCGCACCTCCTCCAAGGAAGGCACCGTGCCCGCCAAGGCCAGCGATAACCGCCGGGCTAACACCAGGTCAGAAGCCCGAGATACCGTCTCCACCCCAGCCCCAACCCACGCCTCCTCAAACACTCGATCCACCCGACCCACCGCAGCCCGAAAACCCGGCTCGTCCCAAACCGACACATCCAACCCTCCACGATGCACCACACGCACAGGTTCCAGCACCCGCACCAACACCAAAGCCAGCCCCCCAAGACAAAGCCCCAGAAACAACAGATTGCGCAACCATCCCCTCATAACCAGCACCTCCTCCCCCCACCACCAGGCTCCTCGCCCCACCCAAATATTTGAAACCTGTATATCTGCATGACGGGTAGTATAACACAGCACGCCAGCCGGTTGTTGCAACCATCACCATGACCCAAGTCGCCCCCATCACCCCCCCCTGCGACCTGCCCCCGCAACCCTCCCCCACACCACGCCCCGCCTGGTGGACCCGCGCCATCCGCCAAATCCGCTCCGCTCTCGATGCCGCCTTCGGCTGCCTCTCCCTCATCGTCGGACTCGCCCTGCTCTCCACCGTCCCCATCCTCAATTTCCTCAGCCTCGGTTACCTCGTCCACGCCAGTGGCCAGGTCGCCCAGTCCGGCCGCCTCCGGTCCGGCTTCGTCGGCATCCGTAAAGCCTCCATCGCCGGCAGCCTCGTCATCGGCACCTGGCTCGTCACCCTCCCAGTCAGGCTCATCGCCAGCCTCGCTCAAGACGCAGAACTCATCGCCCCCAATAGCCCCAAAGCCCACAACTGGCGCGTCGCCCTCCTCATCCTCGCCCTGCTCACCCTCCTCCACATCGTTTGGGCCTGCCTGCGCGGGGGCCGACTCCGCCACTTCCTCTGGCCCGCCCCACTGCGCTTCCTCCGCTGGATCCAATCACCCTCGAAATACGCCACCACGCGCGACACCGTCCTCGCCTACCTCAAAAACCTCCGGCTGCCCTATTTCTTCTGGCTCGGAGCCCGCGCTTTCGCCGGATCCATTATCTGGCTCCTACCCCCAGTCGCCACTCTCATCCTCGCCGCCCAACTCGCCCCCAACCAGGGCGGCGCCATCCTCTCCCTCCTCGGCGGCCTGCTCCTCCTCATCGTCGTCCTCTACCTGCCATTCCTCCAAACCCGCTTCGCCATCGAGAACCGCTTCACGGCCCTCCTTAATCCCCTCGCCATCCGACACCTCTTCCAACGCGCCCCCATCGCCTTCTGGCTCGCCCTCCTCATCACTCTCCTCTTCGCCCTGCCCCTCTACCTCCTCAAGATCGAACTCCCCCCACGCGAACTCGCCTGGCTCCCCGGACTCCTCTTCGTGATCTTCATCCTCCCGGCCCGACTCCTCACGGGCTGGGCCGTCGGACGCGCCCTCCACCACCCCACCCCCCGACACTGGATCTTCCGCCACTCCAGCCGACTCGCCCTCGTCGGCGTCGCTTTCCTCTACGTGTTCTTCGTCTACCTCACCCAATACCTCACCTGGAACGGAACCCTCAGCCTCCTCGAACAACACGCCTTCCTCGTCCCCACCCCACTACTCAGCCTCTGAAACAACACCGAAACCACTGACCCTCCGACGGGATCAGTCCCGGCACCTCCGCCCCTGGATCGGCCCTGCCCCTATTCCCGCCTCATCCGCAACAAAGGAGCCCCTGCAGCTGCCCTATCCAGGGAGTCAGGCCGCTCCCCCTCGCCCGGCTCTCCCAAAGCCCAAACGAGTTCATCCTCACCCACCTTCGCCAAACCCAGACTGACCTTCCCAAGCACCTCACCCTCACTCCCCTTGTCAATCCTCAGGGTGACGTTCCAAAGGCCATCATCCCGCTGCTCAACCCGAAAATCACAGTCGAACCAATGTTCATCCACCCCGGGACGATTAAACCTGGCCCTCCCACCACCAATCTCCATGCGGATACTGTCCCCGTCCGGAGCCTCGCCCCGCCAGACCCCATCGAAAAGCATCCCGCTCTTCCCCGGGGCCGGAACCTTCCCCCCAGCCTGAACAGACAACCGCACCACCTCTACCAACTCGCGCCGAGTCAGCTCAATGTGCTCGCCCAGCAACGCTAACCGCTCACTCTGCATCGCCAGCATCTTCTGGATCTCCGCCCTGTCGGAATCGTCCGCATGATCCATCTTCATCCGGACCATCGCCTGCTCCAGCCGTCCCTTCACAATCTCCATACGCAAATGCCGGTAGTGCTCCAACAATACTCCCCGGTCCACCTCCCCCATCATCGCACTCACCGCCCTCTCTATCCCCTCCTGCTCCTGCCCCCGCAAATCCACATCGGGAAAGACACTCACCAGAAGACAAAGCACAGCAACTTGAATTCGATTTTTCATGGTTTCTTTTGTGTTTTGAAACTGTCCACCCCCAGCCGGCCAGAATAGGGACTACTCCACGTCCTCCGCAGGAGAACCGCTGACCAACATTGAAGCCACCGCGCACCAGACAAACCCCAAACCCCGCATGCTGATCTAAGTCATCTTTCTGCCTCCCCAGGGCCGAAGACCAACCTCACTCACCCCTGACTTCGGCTTCCAACTCGGCCAAACGCCGCCTCATCTCAGCCAGATTCCGCATCGTCGCAGTGTTGCGCATATACTCCTTCATCGGCTGCACCGGGGCCCCCGCATAAACCCCAGGCTTGGTGATGTCCTTCGATACCCCCGCCCGATGCACCAACACCACGTCACTGCACACTTTCACGTGATCCAGAATCCCCGTCTGCCCACTGGCCATCACCCGATCCCCAATCTGTGTCGACCCCGCCACACACAACATCGCCGTCAATAAACAGTCCTGCCCGATCGAAACGTTGTGTGCAATGTGACACTGGTTGTCCACCTTGGTCCCCGCACCAATCCGCGTACTGTGATACGTCGCACGATCCACACTGCAATTCGCCCCCAACCGAACCCGATCCTCCAAAACCACATTGCCTGTCTGCGGAATCGGATGACTCCTGCCCCTCGCGTCCTGCGCAAACCCATACCCCTCACTCCCAATCACCGTGCACGAACCCACCACAACCTCGTTCCCCACCACACAACCATAACCAATCACCGCATTGGGATGAATGATCGTGTCCGCCCCAATAACCGCGTCGTGCTCAATCACCGCCCCGGCCATCACCCGCGCACGCTCGCCAATCTTGGCCCCCTTGCCAATCACCGCCCTCGGCTCAACCCACGCCGTCGAGGCCACCTGAGCCTCAGGATGCACCACTGCCGAGGGATCGACACGCCCCCAACCCGCCGACTCATAACAGCGCCCGCCAAACCGCTGCTTCAACAGCGCATGCGCCAGCTTGACGTTCGCCGCAATCAACACCGTGGTCTCTTCCAGCCCCCCCAGCAGATCCTTGCAATTCGCCGCAGTCACCACCACCGACGGCCGACGCTCACGAACCAGATCCGCATGATCCGGCTTGTCCATGAAAACCAAGGCCCCGGGCCCCGAATCCTCAATCGCCACAACACGGTCAAAGCTGCGCTCAACCCCGATCACCTCCCGCAAAAGGCCGCTGGTTGAAAATGCACCGAATACGTCCGCTGAGGTAGCTGTCATAGGTTTGGTTTCGAAGGATTAAATGGAAGGATTTGAATTCGCGGAATATCCGCCATGAAGTGCACTTGTGCAATCGGCAAGACGACCTAATTTGACGCAAAGAAGCTGAGCCACACCGCAGCTCAACTCCACCAACCATCCCCCACGTACAGCCCCGCCACCGGAACCCCGCGCGGACATCCCCCGGCTAAGCTACCCCCGCCAGCAGCACGCGGATCACATCGGCCGCCGTATACGAATCCTGCCCCGCCTCCAAATACTGCGCCACATTCGCGACATCATTACCCGCCGTGATCAAAACCCCCTCTACCCTCCGGTCAGACCGTACCTGGGCCAAACCCACGTTCGCCGGCAACGCGTTGCAGATGCACTTGCGCCCGACGGTATCCTCCAGCTTGCCCCCCTTGCGCTCATAGTGTTCCAACGGCTCAGAAGCACAGCGATAGCCTACCGTCCCGTCCTCCTTCGCATACATCTGCCGCAAATAACCCAGATCACAAACCCGCGTGCGAGCCTCATACTGCTCCGCGTCGTAAAGCGTCCCCTCCAAACTCACTACCTTGAACGGAAACCCCGTAGGCGAAGCCAACGGATCCGTGAAAATCCCCACCTTGCGCTGAGCACTCAAACCCACAACCCTCCGCTTCAACTCAAGATCCAACCCCGACTCCTCACAAAAAGCAAAAGCCGTCCCCACCTGAACCCCGGTCGCACCCAAGGCCAGTGCCTCAGCCAAGCGACCCGGCCGCCCATACGATCCCGCCAGCCAAAACGGCAAACCCAACGCCTTGATCTTCTCCAGCTCAGGCTCATCCCGCGGCCCATAAATCGGCTGCCCCAACTCATCCAGCTGCATCTGCCCCCGCGGCGGCGCGTTGTGCCCCCCAGCCGTGCTCCCCTCCACAATGAAACCGTCCACCCGACCATTCGACTTCTTCGCCAAGGTCATCGCCAAGGTCGCCGAACTTACAATCGCCAGAAATTGAGGCCGCTTCAGCTCAGGCAACGGTCGCCCCTCAAAAAATGCCGAGGGATCAAACACCGACTCATACGCCCGTCCAGCTGCCGCTCCCTGAACATCCACCCGCAGCCGTACGGTCTCCCCACGAGCCAAACCATCCAGCATCCCGGGAATCGACCGGGGTATACCCGCCCCCATCAATACGTAGTCCACCCCCGCCAACATCGCCCCAAACAACACCGGCAAAGTCGGCAGTTGAATCTTCTCCAGCAAGTTGATCCCCACCACCCCCGTATGCCCCTCCTTCGCCAGAAAAACCTCCACAAAATTCGCCACCACCGTCAATTCGTCAAAACGACGCCCCGGATTCAAGGTCGGCATCGGAACCCCCTTGAACGCCACCCCCTCAGCCTTCCCACCCTCCAGGTAATACTCAGTCCAAACCCGATCGGCAATCTCCCTCACCGGAAACGCGTCAAACGCCCGACGTAAATGCCCCCCCTCGTCCCCCAACTGTAAACGGCGCGCAACAGTCACCGCCAACGCAGTCCCTGAAACGACTCCCAATTGTCCGGCACCCGCCACAGCCTTCGCCAGCGCCCAACCTGAAATAGCCACACCCATCCCACCTTGTATGATCCTGGGATGCGTAATCAAAATTGCCCCCCCAAATTGCCTGCAACTAACAAAATGCCCATATCAGTGAACCGGTTGTTGAACATACATTCCCGGACGGAAATGCCTCTTACGCTTCACGCATGATCATCCCGCCACCGCTAATAACGGAGCGCGTAGCCTAGTCCTTGTCGCGCCAATTGCAAGGAGCATCCCCAAAAACACCCCCAGCCCTTCCCGCCCCTCAGACCCTGCCGGTGTTTCCGAATTTCAGTGTTTCGGAGCGTGCAACCGAGCACGCCTCCGTGCTCTCCGTGCCCTCCTGATAATTACCCAGTCATTGCACCCAACCAAACGTCATCGAAATCGCTATCGGGATCGAATGCTGAAGCCCGCAGTTGGAGGAACCCGGATATCGGATATCGGATATCGGATACCGGATAT
>JBJOII010000026.1:0-38151 GCA_046047235.1 Verrucomicrobiota bacterium
ATTACAGTCCGGCGGCTAATCTCGCGTCCCATTCCATTATTGGCGACTGGGATAATCCTGAGGCCTTGCTGAAGTTGGCTTCTCAGGTGGATGTGGTGACCTTGGAGAACGAGTTTGTCGATGCGGGCAGTCTTCGTGCGTTGGAAGAATCCGGCTACCATCTTTACCCATCGGCTCGCACCATATCGCTGGTGCAGGACAAACTGATCCAGAAACAGACCCTTGAGGCTGCCGGATTGCCGGTGCCTCGGTTTGAGAAGGCCAGCAGTGTTGCTGAAGTGGAGTCTGCTGCGGCGAGGCTGGGCTGGCCGCTCCTGCTCAAGGCGAGGCGTAATGGCTACGACGGGAAGGGCAATGCCACACTGCGCTCGATTGCGGACGTTCCTGGGGCTTGGAAGAACCTTGGTGGTGAGAAGGGGCGCGAGTTGTATGTGGAGGAGTTTTGTGACTTTGCCACTGAGCTTGCGGTGATGGTGACGCGCGGTCGGGACGGCGCGTCTGTGACGTATCCGGTGGTGGAGACTCTGCAGCGCAATCACGTGTGTCATGTTGTCAGGGCGCCTGCCCCGGTGCCGGGAGAGGTGGCGCAGCGGGCTGCTGAGGTGGCGCAGCGGGCGGTGGAGGCTGTTGCCGCGGTGGGGAGTTTTGGGGTTGAGATGTTTCTGACCCGGGCGGGTGCCATTGTGGTGAACGAGCTTGCGCCACGGGTTCACAACTCGGGGCACTACACTATTGAGGCCTGTCTTTGTTCGCAGTTTGAGAATCACGTTCGTGCGGTTCTGGGCTGGCCGCTGGGTTCGCCTGCGATGGTTGCGCCTGCGGCGGTGATGATCAACCTGCTTGGTGCTGCCAAGGGAGCCGGCCATCCGCACGGCATTGAGCGCGCCCTTGGTCTGGCTGGAGCGCATGTTCACATTTATGGCAAGGCGATGAGCGGAGCGGGGCGCAAAATGGGGCATGTCACGGCCATTGGAGCCACACTTGATGAAGCCTATGCCACCGCCTCCGAGGCGGCGGCGCGGATTCGATTTGGGAAGCCACAATGAAGCAATCACGGATTAAACCAGCGCCGCTTGTCGGCATCATCATGGGCAGTGATTCCGACTGGCCTACGTTAAAAGCCGCGGCTGACGCCTGCGTGGAGTTTGGGGTGGCGCACGAGGTGAGGGTGGTTTCTGCCCATCGGACCCCGGATGACATGGCGCGGTATGCGAAGACTGCCGGGAAGCGTGGCTTGCGGGTTATCATAGCTGGGGCTGGTGGTGCTGCGCATTTGCCGGGCATGGTGGCGAGCCATACTCATCTGCCGGTGATTGGGGTGCCGGTGGAGAGCAAGGCCCTTAAGGGGTTGGACTCCCTACTTTCCATTGTGCAGATGCCCGGGGGTGTTCCGGTGGCGACAGTAGCGATTGGTGGTGCGCGGAACGCAGGGCTGCTGGCGGTGCAGATTCTGGCTATCAGCGACTCCGCTCTGCAGCTGCGGGTTCAGCGTTTCAAGGCGAGTTTGGCCAAAGCCTCACGCGACAAGAACCGTGGCCTTCAGCGGCAGTTGGGGGGTGACGCGGGTCGCGAATCCTAGAGCGTGGATGAAGCGGGCAGGCCCGGGTTGCGGGGATGGATATTGACGAATTGTTTACACCGGTGACGGCCTTTTCCATGGTGCTTTGCCCTGAGTTCCATCTACGGGTTTTTCGGGTTTTGATGCTGGTTGTGTATGCCGCTTGGGTAAGGGCAGGTGGATGGTGAACGTGGTGGTGAGGGCGAGAGACAGTGGCGGGGGGATAAATGATGCGGTCGGTGGGTGAAGTATGGGCTTGGAGCCGGTCTTCTATTTGGCCTTTTGAGAGGAAGACTTGGCCGGGTTGTTGGTGGAGGCGAAGAGGTTTTGCCGGGCGTTCTCGGTGATCAGCACGACGGAGGGGTGCTTGACCTTCCGCTCAACGGTGATGGCGTAGAAGGACTCCTTGATGTCGCGGGTTTGACCGACCACCTTGACTCCGTATTCGCGGCAGATTTCATCGGCGATGACCGACGGGCCGGGAAAGACGCCGAATCCTTCACGGCCAAAGACCTTCATTAGGGCGCTATCGCGGAATTCAGCTATGACGCGCGGGGTGATCTTGTGTTGGGTGAACCATTGTTCGAGGGAGCGTCGTATGAGCGTATCGCTGGAGGGGGCGAGGAACTGGCAGTGGTCGAGGTTCCTGGGGAAGCGACCTTGGAGGGATTTCGCGAGCGCGGGGGTTGCGAAGAAGGAGACATCGGATTGGCCGAGGAGATGGTTGAAGGCCTTGACACGGGCTGCTCCGCTGATCGGGGCATCGGCCAGGACGAGGTCCAACTGTTGGATGGACAGGTCGGCGAGGAGTCTTTCGGTCGTGTCCTCGTCGCAGATCAGGTGGACGTTTTGCTGGGTGGTGAGGACCGGGGCGAGAATACGGTGCACGACGAGCTTGGGCAGCAGGTCGGACGCTCCGACGCGGAGGCGGCGGGGTTTGGAGCCGCCGACGCCCTTGAGGTTTTCGAGAAACTCCTGTCCGAGGGGGAAGATTTCTTCGGCGTAGTCGAAGGCGAGCCGGCCGCATTCCGTGAGTTGGAGTTTGCGGGAGTGGCGTTCGAAGAGGGGTTCGCCGATTTGTTCTTCGAGGAGTTTGAGTTGTTTGGAGATGGTGGGTTGGGTGAGGTTTAGGGCGCGGCTGGCGCGGTTGATGCCGCCTTCCTTGACGACCGTCCAGAAGTAGCGGAGGTGGTGGTAATTGAGCCAGTTCATGTCGAAGTCGTATATAGACAATAT
The DNA here is from genome assembly GCA_046047235.1 of Verrucomicrobiota bacterium. Lineage (GTDB taxonomy): Bacteria > Verrucomicrobiota > Verrucomicrobiia > Limisphaerales > JAHDYP01 > JBMTVN01. The sequence continues at coordinate 2,795 of JBJOII010000026.1, forward strand.
CTATCTAAGAGACGCAACTAATTCCATTAGGCGATTTCTAGAGTGTAGATACACTAGGTAGATCATGAAATCTGCTACCTATCAGAAGCTGATCAAGGGCAACGCTGAGTTTTGCGAGCGGGTTCTTCCCGAAAAATCGGAGTTGTTTGCGGAGTTGGCGTCGGGGCAGCGTCCGCACGTCACGATGGTGACGTGTTCGGATTCGCGAATTGATCCGTGTTTGATCACGCAGACTGAGCCGGGAGATTTGTTTGTGATTCGGAATGCGGGCAACATTGTATCGTTGGCGAACGGGGGGCCGAATGCGGAGCTGGCGAGTTTGGAGTTTGCGGTGCGGGGGCTGGGGACGGAGCACATTGTGGTTTGCGGGCATTCGGATTGCGGGGCGATGAAGGGGCTGTTGAATCCCGGCGCTTGCGAGCATTTATCCCATGTTTCCTCGTGGGTGAGTGAGGCTTCACCTGCGTTGTCGGCCGTGGAGGGGATGGATCGTGGCGGGAAGGAATGTCTGGCGCGGCTTACCGAGGCCAACGTGGCATTGCAGGTGGCGAACCTGAGGACCTTGGGTTTTGTGCGTGAGGCGGAGGAGGCGGGGCAGCTGAAGCTGCACGGATGGGTTTTTGACATTGGGACGGGGAGAATTCGGGAAGTGAAGTCTCCGGTGCTTCGGGGTGCGATGACATCGGCGGCCTGATTCTTTTCAGAGGAGGTGTGAATTGGCGATGGGCAAGATGCAGACAAGAGTGGAATGGGGGCGCGAGTTTTCGGCTTCCATCGTCGTTTTTCTGGTGGCGTTGCCGTTGTGCATGGGCATCGCGATTGCGTCGGGGGTTCCGCCAGCGTTGGGGTTGGTGAGCGGGATTATTGGCGGGTTGGTAGTGGGGATGATTGGGGGGGCGCCACTACAGGTGAGCGGGCCTGCTGCCGGGCTGGCGGTGTTGGTGTGGCAATTTGTAGAGCGCTTCGGACTGGGAGCCTTGGGAATTGTGGTTGTCGGTGCCGGACTTCTGCAGGTGTTGTCGGGGTGGCTGAAGTTGGGACGTTGGTTTCGTGCGGTATCCCCGGCGGTCATCCAAGGCATGCTAGCGGGCATTGGCGTGCTGATTTTCGCCAGCCAGTTTCATGTCATGGTTGATGACAGTCCGAAATCCTCTGGCTGGCTGAACCTGCTGACCATTCCGTCTGCCTTGATGAAGGGGATTTTTCCCGTAGACGGATCCGTGCATCATCTGGCAGCGATGATAGGGTTGGTCTCGATCATTAGCATTCTCCTTTGGAACAAGTATCGGCCGGCTGTGCTGAAGGCGATTCCGGGGCCCTTGGTTGCGGTGGTTCTTGCAACCATTCTTGCGGGGGTGATGCGGTTGCCGATTCAATACGTGAACATTCCGGAGAACCTGCTTTCCAGCTTCAACTTTCCGGAGTGGGGTAATCGTGAGCTCTGGCTGGAGCCCAAATTGTGGGGGGCGATACTTGGGTTTGCGGTGATTGCAAGTGCGGAGACCTTGCTGTGCGCCACCGCGGTGGATCGCATGCATGATGGCCCGAGGACACAATATGACCGGGAGTTGTTGGCGCAGGGAGTTGGCAACATGCTTTGCGGTGTGCTCGGTGCTTTGCCGATCACCGGGGTGATTGTGCGGAGTTCTGCGAACTTGGAGGCGGGTGCGAAGACCCGGTATTCCGCGGTCATGCACGGTGCATGGATCCTGTTGTTTGTGGCTCTACTGCCTTTTGTTATCCGGCTGGTGCCGACCGCCTCGCTGGCGGCGATTCTGGTCTACACCGGTTTCAAGCTGGTGAATCCTGCCGCCATCCGGAAGCTCTGGGAGGTGGGACGGGGAGAGGTGGTTATCTACGCCTCCACGCTGGTGGCGATCGTCGCGACGGATCTGCTGACGGGCGTCCTGGTTGGGTTTGGCCTGGCACTGATGCGATTGCTTTACACCCTCACGCACCTGGAGGTCATCAAGCAGGTGAGTGCTGATGGTGCTCGCATTGACGTCGGGTTGAAGGGGGCGGCGACATTCATCCAGCTGCCCAAGCTTGCGGAATTGCTGGAGAGTCTTGATGAGAGGGCCGAGGTGCATTTTCACCTCGGGTCCCTCGCCTACGTGGACCACGCCATATTGGAGACGATTACTGAGTGGCATCAACGTCGGGGCGGGCAGGTTTCCCTGGAGATGGATGAGTTGCGGGCGCGGGCCGGCGGGCGCCTGGTGCTGCCCGAGATCAAGACCTTGCCCAAAACGGGAGTCTCTCCTGGGTTGTCGGTAAGTAGCGCTTAGCTTTGTGTGGCAGGTTCCTTGGGTGATTGGTGTTTGACTGAGCACTGCATCGCCTCGGGAGAGCGGCCCGGCCGTTTGGCCGGGCCGCTCATTTTGTCTTCGGAACGGACGCCAACACACCTGCACAGAGTTTCTGCAACCGTCAATGGAGGCGAGTAGCAGTGCGTGGGACCCTGTGGGCTCAGGCGGCCAAGTCCCTGAAACTGCTGAACACCGGCGGTGTCAGCGGGGCTGGTGGGATTGGACTTCCGGTTCCCGACTGGGCAGCCGGAGCCCGCTGAGGGTCTGTGAGGGGCTGCTGGCCAACGGAGGATTGCATGGGGGCGGAGTTCTTCGTTTAATGCGGCCGTCTCAGCCCTGAATAATTGCGATGACTTCTCGTCTTATATGCCTTCTGTGCCTTGTTTTGGGATTAGCAGCAACGGGGGATTGCTTTGCTGTCCGTCATCCCCATGTGCTTTTGGTGCTGTTGGACGACATGGGTTATGGGGATGCGGGCTGTTTTAATGTGGGTTCGAAGATCGCAACTCCGAGTTTGGATCGGCTGGCGAGAGAGGGGTTGAGGTTTACGGATGCGCATGCGGCGGGGCCGTTGTGTCATCCTTCGAGATATGGCCTGATGACCGGCGAATTTCCTGTGAGGACGGATGTGTCGGTTTGGCCGCGTCAGCCTTTGATCCGGGAGGGGCAGGTGACCGTGGCGTCGATGTTGAGGTCGCGCGGGTATCGCACGGCGATGGTGGGGAAGTGGCATTTGGGTTTTGCGGAGGAGGGGTATGACAGGGCTTTACGGGGTGGGCCGGTGGATCGTGGATTTGAGAGTTTCTTTGGCATTCGGGCGTCGACGGATATTCCACCCTATTTCTACATCCGTGGGGATCGTGCGGTGGAGCCGCCCAGCGGGAGGATAGGGGCGAGTTCTACGGATGGCTGGTCGCCGATTCAGGGAGCGTTTTGGCGGGAGGGAGGGATTGCGCCGGGGCTGGATTTGGCGGAGGTGCTACCGCGCTTTACTGAGGAGGCGGAGGGTGTGATTCGAAGGCATGGGGCGGAGGCTGGAGAGAAGCCGTTGTTTTTGTATGTGGCTTTCCCGGCTCCACACACGCCGTGGTTGCCTGCGGAGGAGGATCGCGGCAAGAGCGGGGCCGGGTTGTATGGAGATTTTGTGGTGATGGTGGACAGGATGGTGGGGAGACTGCTGGGTGCCCTGGATGAGGCGGGGATGACGGACGATACCCTGGTGATTTTGACCTCGGACAATGGTCCCGTGTGGTATGAGGCGGACGTGGAGCGTTTCGGGCATGATTCTGCGGGTGGTTGGCGGGGCATGAAAGGGGATGCGTGGGAGGCGGGGCACAGGATGCCTTTCATTGTCCGGTGGCCGGGGCGGGTGAAGAGGGGGCAGGTTTCGCGGCAGATGATCTGTTTTACCGATGTGCTGGCGACCTTGGCGGAGGTGACCGGCGAACGGTTGCCGGAAGGGCAGGGGCGGGACAGTGTGAGTTTCCTGCCGGTCTTGTTGGGGGATCAGCCTGAGGGCGAGGCGATCCGCGGACCGGTGGTGATGCAGTCTGCGAGTGGATTGATGATGGTTCGGTCCGGGCCGTGGAAGTTGATTGAGGGGCGGGGGTCGGGGGGCTTTTCGGGGAGGGGAAGGAGTGGTGGTGAGGATGGTCCGGAGGGACAGTTGTATCATTTGGGGGACGATCCGGGTGAGACCCTGAACTACTATGAGGAGCGCGGCGATGTGGTGGGGCGATTGAGGGTGGAGCTGAGGAGTGTGGTGGAGGAGGAGCGTTGATGTGAGGTTTGCGAGGATTCCATTTTGGGGTGGCACTGGCGGGGTAAAGGCAGTGGTCGTGCTGTTGTTGTGTCTTGGCCTGGGAGGTGTGGTTTCAGGACAGGATTTCGGGGTGGGGTTCGCGGATTCCCTGTTGCTTCCGCCGGTGGTAGAGCGTCGGGTGGATTACGTGGCGGATGTGCGTCCGATACTGAGCCGGCACTGTTATGCGTGTCATGGTCCGGAGAAGCAGAGTGCGGGGTTGCGGTTGGACGTGAAAGCGTTGGCTTTGGCTGGCGGGGATGGGGGGGCTTGTATTGAGGTGGGGGACAGTAGTGGGAGCGCGATGATCCGATATGTGGGCGGTTTAGTGCGGGGAATGGAGATGCCGCCGCCGAAGCCGGGCAGGGAGAGGGTGAGCGATGAGGAGTTGGGGGTGTTGCGGGCTTGGATTGATCAGGGGGTGGAGTGGCCGGATGGAGTGGATGGAGCGAGTGTGGAGGATTCTCCGGATTGGTGGTCGTTGAGTTTGTTGGAGCGTCCGGAGGTGCCGGCCTTTCAGGGTGGCTTTGCCGGCTGGGTCAGGAATCCGATTGATTCCTTTGTGGGTGCGAAGCTGGCTGAGAAGGGGCTAAGGCCGTCGCCTGAAGCCGGCCGGGCGACACTGATCAGGAGGTTGTATTTCGACTTGGTCGGGCTTCCGCCTTCGCCGAAGGAGGTGCGCGAGTTTATGGCTGATGAGAGGGCGGATGCGTATGAGCGGTTGGTAGATCGCCTGCTGGCGCGGCCGGAGTATGGGGAGCGGTGGGCTCGGCACTGGCTGGATGTGGTCCATTACGGGGATACGCATGGGTATGACAAAGACAAGCCGCGTCCGAATGCGTGGCCGTATCGGGACTATGTGATTCGCGCATTTAACGAGGACAAGCCCTATGGTCGTTTTGTGCGGGAGCAGGTGGCGGGGGATGTGTTGTATCCGGGGACACGGGATGGTGTGGAGGCGTTGGGTTTTATTGCCGCGGGACCCTGGGATTTCATTGGGCACGCGGAGGTATCGGAGGACAAGGTGGACGGGCAGATTGCCCGCCATTTGGATCGGGACGACATGGTTGCCAACACCATGGGGACCTTCACGAGCCTGACGGTGCATTGTGCGCAGTGTCACAATCACAAATTTGATCCGATTACCCAGGAGGACTACTACAGTCTGCAGGCGGTTTTTTCCGCCTTGGACAGGGCGGACAAGCGATATGACAAGGATCCGGAGGTGGGTGCGCGACGTCGGGCATTACGGGAGCGCAGGAGCAGTCTGGAGGTGATACGGGATGAGCTGGAGGGCAGGGTGAGGGAGTTGGGTGGAGAGTCGTTGTTGTTGGTGGAGGGCGAGCTGCGGAAGTTGCAGGAAGCGAAAGAGGGTGAAGGCCAGCGGCCGGAATTCGGGTATCACAGTGGGATCGAATCCATTGAGGGGACCATGAAGTGGGTTGAGGTCGATTTGGGGAGGGAGGTGGCGATTGCGCGGATTGGTTTGGTGGGGGCCCGGGACAGCTTTAACAACATTGGGGATGGCTTCGGCTTCCCGGTGCGGTACCGGGTTGAGGTCCGGGGGGAGGGCGATAATCCACCGCGGGTGGTGGTGGATCTTTCGGTGCAGGATCAGCCGAATCCCGGCGTGGTGCCGCAGCGGCATGACTTGGGGGGAGAGGTTGGCCGGTATGTCCGCGTGGTGGCGACGAAGCTTGCGCCCCGGCAGGGGGATTACATTTTCGCGTTGGCGGAATTGGAGGTGGAGGAAGTTGGGGGAGAGAATGTGGCGAGAGGGGCGGTGGTTACGGCTTTGGATTCCATCGAGGCGCCTGATCGTTGGGGGAAGGGGAACCTGGTAGATGGCATATATCCGGGCGTGGTGATGGACCGGAGCGGGGCCATCGCCGCTTTAGAGGCCAGTCGTGAGGCGGTTTTGCGGGAGCGGATTCCGGAGGAGTTGCTTCGGGCGCAGGAGGGGAATCGCAACGCCCTTGAGGAAGTGGAAGCTCTGCTGCAGAACTTGCCCGGTGAGAGCGTGGTCTATGCGGGTACGGTTCATTTTGGTGAGGGGGCCTTTCGCGGGACCGGAGGGCGGGGAGGCAAGCCGAGGACGATTCACCTTTTGCGACGTGGGGATGTTCGGCAGCAGGGGGTGGAGGTGGGGCCGGGTGCGGTACTTGCGGTGTCCCAGGTTAGCGGCCGGTTCGAGTTGGGAGAAGATTCAGGGGAGGGGGATCGTCGCGCAGCATTGGCGGAGTGGTTGACCGACCGGAACAATCCCTTGACGTGGAGGAGCGTGGTCAACCGGTTGTGGCAGTATCATTTCGGCCGCGGGATTGTGGAGACTCCCAATGATTTCGGGCGCATGGGACAGCTGCCGACGCATCCGGAGCTGCTGGACTGGCTGGCGGTGGAACTGCGGGACGGCGGTGAATCGATTAAGCGGATTCAGCGGTTGATGGTGATGAGTGCGACGTATCGCCAGGTATCGGTGGTGCCCGGGGAGGAGGAGGCGTTGCGGCTGGCTTGGGGCGAGGCAGAGCGGCTGGATGCCGGGAACGTTTACTTGTGGAGGATGAATCGACGGCGATTGGAGGCTGAGGCCATTCGGGATGCGGTCTTGTGGGCGAGCGGGAAGCTGGACACGACGATGTTTGGTCCGGGCTTTGAGGACTTTGTGGTGGAGAAGCCGGAGCATTCTCCTCATTACCAATATCATTTGTATGATCCGGAGGATGAGACCACGCATCGGCGTTCCGTGTATCGCTTTCTGGTGAGGTCACAGTTGCAGCCATTCATGAGCACGTTGGATTGCGCTGATCCCTCGATGCAGGTGGGCAGGCGAGGTGAGTCGTTATCGCCCCTGCAGGCACTGGCATTGCTGAACAACAGCCTGGTATTGGCGATGTCGCGATACATGGCTGAACGGCTGGAGGCGGGTCAGGGCAGCATTGAAGAGCAGGTGAGGGAGGGGGTTTGGCTAGCTTTGGGCAGGGCACCAACGGAGCGGGAAGCAGCAGTGTTGGCGGCCTATGCCAGCCGACACGGCCTGGCGAATTATTGTCGGCTTCTCTTCAACCTTAATGAGTTTAGTTTTGTGGACTGATTTATGTCTGATCAGCGGCATCCATCGAAGTGGCACCGGGCCGGTCTGGCGAGGTTGGGGATGACACGACGGGACTTTCTCTGGCGTGCGGGGGGTGGGTTGGGGGGCATTGCCTTGTCATCCATGCTGGGGGGGGATTCGCTGATGGCGGGTGCGGGGAGCGGTGCGTGGCCGGGGCAGCTGCATTTCCCCCCGAAGGCCAAGCGGGTGGTGCAGCTATTCATGGCGGGGGCGGCGAGCCACATTGACTTGTTTGACTACAAGCCGTTGCTGGCTGAGCGGCATGGCGAGAAGTGGGATGCGGGGGAGAAGATAGAGTTGTTTCAAAGTGAGCCGGGGAGTGTTTTTGCATCGCCTTGGTCGTGGAAACAGTATGGCGAGTGCGGGAAATATTTGAGCGAGGTGGTGGCGGACCTGGGGGTGTGTGCGGACGACATGGCATTCGTGCATGATGTCGTGGGGAAGACGGGGGTGCACAGCCAGGCCACCTATTTACAGGCCACGGGTTTTCAGCTGCCGGGGTTTCCGGGGATGGGTTGTTGGGTGAGTTATGCGCTGGGCAGTCTGAACGACAATCTGCCAACCTTCGTGGTTCTGCCGGATCATCGGGGGTTTGCGTCGAACGGGCCGAAGAACTGGGACGCGGCGTTTTTATCCGGTGAACACAGTGGGACGATGATTTATCCTGGCAGGCCTACGCCGATCAGCGATTTATTTCCCGGGGCGGCGGGCAGTTACATTACTCCGGAGAGCGAGATCGAGGCGCTACGGGTCATGGGGGATTTAAATGGGGAGCATGCTGCGTTGCGCGGGGAGGATGGGAGGTTGGAGGCGAGGATTCGGAGTTACGAGCTGGCGGCGCGGATGCAGCTGGCGGCACCGGATGCGCTGGATATTTCCAAGGAGCCGGCGCATGTCATGAAGCTCTATGGGCTGGACCATGGGCAGACGACCTTTGACAAGGAGATCAACCCCTTGGAAGAGACGGATGTGTTCAGCCGAAAGTGTCTGGTGGCGCGGAGGCTCCTGGAGAGAGGAGTTCGTTTTGTGCAGATCTGGTCGGGTAACGACAATGGATTTCCACGTCGAAACTGGGATTCGCACGAGGACCTTGAGCGCGACCACGGGCCTCTGGCGCGGGGGATGGCGAGGGGTGCGTCGGCGCTGATTCAGGACCTGAAGCAACGGGGGTTGTTGGAGGACACCATTGTCTTATGGACCACCGAGTTTGGTCGCATGCCCTGCGCGCAGGGTGGCAAGGGGAGGGATCATAATCCTTTCGTGTTTACCAACTGGTTGTGCGGTGGCGGCATCAAGGGGGGGGTGAGTTATGGTTCCAGTGATGAGTGGGGTTACAAGCCTGCCGACAGGAACAATTACAGCCAGGTCTACGACGTGCATGCCACGGTGCTGCGGCTGTTGGGGTTGGATCACGAGAGGTTGACCGTGAGGAACAACGGTATTGACCGGCGACTTACGGATGTTCACGGGCACGTGATCGAGGATTTGATCGCCTAGGTTTGGGCAGGGCTCCCCTCCGACGGCTCTACGGAATTTCCTTGAGGCGGAAATAGCGGCCTGTTTCCTCAATGACAAACTCCTGTTCCAGGGTCTCTTCCTCGGCCACAAAGGGATTTCCTGCTGGCAGCCAATCCACCATGTTGGCGGATGACTCCAGTTGGTAAACCCGCCCTAGAGTCATGCCCAGAGTCACAGCTACCCTAGTGTAACGGATCTGTAGCCAGTTGTCCCTGGCAGCGTCAGCAATACGAACACTTGGAAGATAGGTATATCCACTCCCAGGGTTGGTTATCTCGATAGAGGTAATAATTCCGTTCTGGATTACAGCCAGAGCTTCGGCGCCTTGACCCCCACCGCCTGTCAGGATAATTGCCGGGGTCGTCGAGTACCCATTGCCGGGATCAGTGATGATCACCCTCGTTACGAGACCATCCACCACTTCCGCTCTGGCCTCGGCACGACGGGGCCTTGTTTCGTAGGCATAGAGTGCGGCTACCTCGTTGGAGGTGAGAGCCCGATTGTAGATGCGGATCTCGTCGAGCGTGGCCTCAGCCAGAGCCTCGCTTGCGTCTGTCAGGCTCGCGCTTCCCCCGATTGTGATTCTCCCGCTGCTGAAGTCCGGGGATAGCGGGAAATAATCTGACTCGTATGCCGGAAGTCCGTTGACGAAAAGCTGCCAGGTCTCCCCGCGTACCACTGTCAGGTGCGTCCAAGTCAGGTCAGGGACGAGTTGATCACTGTCTGGTCCGAAGTTGGCCTGTCGGTTGACCTGGTTTGCCGACAGCCAGTAGTCAGCATGGAAACCTAGCTCACCAGCTTGATCGGGTGGAAAGCCGGCACCATTCCGGCCAAGCGCGACTGCACCTGCTTGCGCGATTCTTTGGCTCTCAATCTCGATGACATTTTGTCTCACTGAGGAAGGCGACTCCCACTGGGCCCACATCGAAACAGAGAAGCGGTCATTAAATGGGTTGGGAGATAGAGTGCTTTGGAGAATGTTCTCAATCCGGGAAAACTTACCAGCCAGCAGATTGCCATTCAGATCTAATCCGGGTTCCAGTGTGCCGGATAGATCATTCTGGTTCAGGCTGTGGTCGGTTGCATCACCGCTGAAGGGATAGTAGGCGACTAACCCGCTGGTCAGGAAGAGGTTTTCCGGTTGCTGAGATTCGTAGGCGTGAAGCTGGAGAACCTCCGACTCGGACAAAGCACGGTCGTAAATGCGGATATCATCCAGGGCACCTTGAAACGAAGCCATATCGAAAAAGCCCCCGATCCAGAAATCTCCTTCCGTCGTGTTTATTTGAAGGTTGGGGTCTGGCATCTCCTGCCAGGTGATCTGCCGTCCGTTATGAAAAGTCGTTACCGTGTTCGTTTCAACTACAACCACCAAGTGGCTCCACATTGGTTCAAAAAGGGCTGCATCCGCGGCACCGAAGTAGCCGCCAGCGCCACTTTGCGGGCTGCTGAAATCCACCTTGAATCCTCCATAGCTGGTGAAGCCGATGGAGAGGCTCCTTCCACCCTGATCGGTCAGGAAATCCTGTTTGCCTGAATAGACCAGCGATATCGGTCGCCATGGTTCGCGTGGTAATCCTTCATCCATTCTATACCAAAGAGAAAAACTTCGATTTGCTCCCGCGGATGGGAGTGACCCGCCATCGGGTGATGCTTCGCGAATCACCACGGCTGAACCGAGGCCTTCATCGAAATGCATGGCTGCGCCGAGCACATGGAAGCGGTTGGCTATGGGCCTGATATGAAATGCTTCGACGATGAGTTGATTTGCGCTCTGATTGTCCACTGACCTGTCGAAGGGCAGGTAAGCGACAAGGCCATCGGTGAGCCACCCCGGTTGTGCTTTCGCGAGGATTGGAGATAGCAACCAGAGAGAACAACAAACTCCTATCATCCAAGTGCTGACCATTCTGTGCACTGTCATACTTCTTGGGGTGTTCATGTTTAGTTTGGGCAAGCCCAGTGTATCTTCACCAGATCGGCGGTGTCTAATAAAAGGCGTCGAAAGCCGGCCTAATCGTCTATTGGACGGTTGATTGATATAGAATAAAGCTATGAAAAAAAAAGATTTTGGCTATTTGACGATCGCATTCCCAGTGAACAACATTAGCGGCCCGGTGTTCTGGATGTTCCTCGGCTTCGGGTAACAACTCTATGTCGTATTCAAGAGTTCTTGCTGTTTCTCGGAGCCAAGCAATGACCTTCGCTTTCATGAGGGCAGGTAGTTTTCTCGCTGCATCTCTGTTTCTTTTGGTTAACGGTGTACAGGCTCAGTGGATCACTCAGACGGTTGAGCTGAAGCAAGGTTGGAACGCAGTCTTTTTGCACATTGATGCGACGCACGCGTCTTTGGATTCCATTTTGGCGGCCGACCCGAGCCATCCGATTCAGGAGGTGTGGCGATGGAATCCCGCTGGAACCGAGCAGTTCATTGATAACCCTCTGGCTCCCGTAAACCAAGTTTCTGAGTGGACGAAATGGGATCGGTTGAATCCGGGTCTTGGCTTGCAAATGCTCGGGGGGGACACGGCCTACCTGGTTCGCGTAGACAGCGCCTTTGTTGGCACCTACAGATGGTCGGTGGTAGGAAAGCCGGTTCTGCCCAGGTCGGTCTGGCGGGTGGATGGACTGAATCTAATTGGCTTCGCTACTTCTCCGGACTCTCCTCCACGCTTCTACGAATTTCTACAAAACGCCACTGCCTTGGACGAGGTGTCGACTGAGATTTTCCAGTATAAGGGTGGGGACTTGGGGGAGAACAACCCTGTAGCGATTGTGGGTCAGTTATTGGAAACAACCCCAGTGCGCAGGGGGGAGGCGTTCTGGATTCGCAATGGGCAGGTCTTCAATCGCTATTTTGGCCCCTTTGAAATTGCGAACGTCACCATGGGTTCCCTGCGGTTCGGGTCATCCCTATCCACCCTGTCTTTTCGATTGAGAAATCTATCGCCCAATGCGCTCACGATTAGCGCGTCCCTAGTGGAGTCTGAGGCTGCACCGGTTGGCCAGGCTGCGCCAGTGGATGTTCCTCCCCTCCTGCTGCGTGGGAATATCGATTTCACGGACTTGACCTACGGCTATACTAACATGCCTGTGGGGGAGACGCAGACATGGACCCTCAATGGCCGTGATCAGGAGGGAAGCGAAGTGGAGGTTGTCCTCGGTTTGGATCGATCCTCAATGGCTGGAACTCCGGGAGATTTATTTGCGGGCATATTGCGCTTTACCGATTCCTTGGGCTTTTCTCAGGTTGACCTGGGGATCTCCGCTGAAATGGCATCGTCCACGGGGCTGTGGGTGGGGAATGCAGCAATCACTCAAGTAGGTCAGTATCTCAAAAGTTTCCTGAGGGACAGTAGCGGCGAACTGTTTGCCGACGAATCAGGTCGGTATCAGGTGACCGGAGTGGAAACCAACCTGACAGCTGTTGCATCACCCACAACCCTGCGTCTCATCGTGCATAATCCTGCGAGTGGGGCCGCTCGACTTCTCCAGCGCGTCTATGTTGGCTCCGGGATCGAGGGCCAAATTGTCCTATCCAACTCAGAAAAGCCTCTGGATCCCGCAGAGTTCGGGAATGCCCGGCGTATCAGTGCAGCCCATTTGCCTTGGTCTGAATCCAACCTTGGCTGGAGTCTTAGCGGATTGATCCAGCTTGGTGACACTTTAACTACCCGTGTGACGACCCCGCATGGAGATCATGCTGCCAATCCTTTCCTGCATACCTATCATCCTGATCACGACAATCGTGATGCGTCCTTTAGCAGTGAGCTCCCGGCGGGAATCGAGTCATACGATATTGTGAGAGACATAACACTGCTTCCCTTACTTCCTGGTGACGATTTTCAAAGCCGCACGGCCGCTGGAACTACCCTGACGGGAATCTATCGGGAAACCATTCAGTTGCTGGGAGGTCAGGCGCCTGGCAAGCAGTATGAAGTACAGGGCTATTTCTCGCTGTCGCGAGTCAGTGAATTGCCCGAAATGTTGTTCGTGGACCCCTGAATACGGCGCAAAGCAGTCTCCGATATGACTCTAAAGAACGCAGAACATAAGTTTAACGAACTGTGAGTATGAGTAAACTAATCCATGTTTATCTACAGCATTTGAGAAGGCTTACCCCTTCCTTCGCCTTGATGGCTTTGGTGTCGGGAGGGTTCTTATCTCGTGCTGCCACACCCGGGGTTCCCGAGCGGATGGCCTATCAGGGCTATTTGACCGACAGCAATGGCTTGCCCTTGGGGGACACTCAGCCAGCAGCCTACACCATCCAGTTCAAGTTGTTCTCTGAACAGAGCGGGGGACAGGTCATCTGGGACGAACAACAGACAGTAACGGTGGACAATGGTTATTTCAGTGTCCTGCTCGGTGAGGGATTAGAAGTTAGCCCCGGCAAGCACGGTCCTCTTTCGTCTGCGTTTCTTGGTAGCACCACCTCGGATCGTTACATCGAGATGACTGTTCTCGGCATCGGCGATGGAGGAGGCGATGTCACGATTCTGCCACGGCTTCGACTCCTGAGTTCTGCATACGCATTCCTTGCTGGCAAAGCTCAGGGGTTAGTGGATGAGCAGGGGAGTAGCCTGATCGCGGACACAGGTAGTGGTGGCATCGCCATCACGGGTGATGTCTCCGTTACAGGCAGTTTTACCGGTTCCGTTGACGGCTCCAACATTACGGAGAACCTCAACGGCAGCGCTCTGGTGGATCGATCGGTCCCTGACAGCAAACTGAGTTCCAACGTGCCCTTGCTGGATAACGACACCAATGCATTCACGGGTGCCATCACAACGGGAGGTGCAATCAACGGAGCCACTTGGGGTAAGATCAACAGTAATTTGAAAATCGGTAGGGCAGGAAGTAACATTCTATGGGAGGGCTTTGGTATTCGATTGGTTCACATGACTACTTATACTGCCAACTCGAACCCGGATCTCTCGACTTACACTGAAGAACTGTATTTCGATGCCCCTTCGACGGCCGCCTACTCCGTCACCTGCTTCATCGAAGGGTTTGATCGTGATGGGAGGCCTGCTATTTCAACGCGTGTGTCGGATTTTCAGGGCATTGACAACAACAGGGGCAAGAGGAGTTTCTCCCAGAGGACTGTTACCGCAAGCGCTACAGGCAGCAACGGAATGGCCTTTTGCCGCATCTCGATTCACACAAATGTCGGAGGGAGGGCCGAGATTGTTATAGCGCGGGGAATTCAGGATTATTTCAATGGCTTGCAATGGAGAGGGAGTTGGCAGCTGTTCCGATGATTCAATCCTAGATGACCGTTGCGGCTTATCCGCAAAGCACAGGTAAGCACCCTATGTTTGCCTTTTCTACAAAGCGATGAGTCTCATGAACGTTGACGTATACATGTTTTCCAGAATGGTCTCCCCGATCGGGTGGCACGACGGTTTATTGGATTCCTGACATGATGCTCTGGTCACGATACCTATTTGTTGTACTAACGCTGGGACTCTCTACGGGGGGCTATGCGGCAGTCGTTTTCGATCAATCATCCAGGCTCTACAACTACCAGTCGGCCGGGGGCGTTCCGATCTCTGAGAATGCATCAGATGCGGGTTCTGACGGTAGAGCTCCGGGATTCAGCGCTGTAGGGCTTCCTCCGACGACTAATCAGTTTCGTTCCTTCATCTCGTTCAGTGCCGTGGTCCGGACGGACGGCCCTCCCCCAATTTCGGCTCCAACGGGCACTTCCAATAACTTACCCGACGGGCCGGTAGCGATTGTTTTGTCCGATGCCCGGGTAGGCTCGCCTTATGTCAGCCGCAATGTGTCGGTTTACTTCAGTGGAGTGATTCCATTGCCTGAGACAGATGAGACTGGATTGTTGTTGTCCGAGCTTGCCCCACCTTTGACCCCGGAGCAGTACTGGAGCCCCATACCGCATATACCTGGCGGTTTTGCCTCCACCGAAACGAATAACTACACCGAACAGGTGGGATTTTACTACAGTCCACACTCTGGGAAAATCTATGCTTCACAAGCTGGTCCTGTGGAGGTGACCTGGCGAACTCTCCAGGGAACGGCCACTAAGCCAAGTGATTTTGAGGCCAATCCGGAGAAATATCTGGAGGAGAATTCCTACTACTACCGCCTGATGACGAGCTCGTATGTTGTTTCCGGCAGCCCCCCCCCGGGAACTCCCATACGAACTCTTTACTGGACTGAGAAGAGTTTCAGCACATTGGGTGTGCCTATATCTGTATCCAGTGCAGGAGTGGGTGACTTGGTATTTGCCTATAACGCTGCTGTTCCGAAAACGGTTTCTGAGGCGTATAGAGCGGCCAGCGACAGCAATCCTGGCGCGGGATCAGGGTTCAGTGCGCTGGAGGAGCGCAGAACCGTTTGGTGGGACAGCGTGCAAAGCCTGCTCCTAGCCTACAATCGGGAAGGACGGATCATGCTTGAAATTCTGGGTGACATCACTTCCGGTGACGACAGGCAACACCTGGGCATCGAAGTGATTGACCTCAAAAAGCGTCCCCGACCCTTGGATGTTACCACTTTCCTGGGTGATCAGCTTTTGCCGCCAGAGGGAGAGTCGCTTTCAATTCTAAGCCCTCGGGTCGTGAATACGGGCTCAGGCAATCAGGGCGAACAGCTTCTTCACCGCCAAGTCCTACTCGGTTCGGGTGGTAATGCACTCTTCGCGATTAGACCGACTGTGGGGCAAAATGATTGCCTTGTGCATTGGCTGGAGACGGGTTTCGGTGGACTACAATGGCCGAGGCTTCTGGGTCGTTATCAACTCCAATGGCCGTCCGAAGCCTGGCGATATAACCATTTCCTGCGCCCATTGGTGAGCAGCGCCGTTGATGCTGCGAACACCGCTGTCAAACTAGACGCCAATGACGTACCTCGGATAGCCTACCAGGATCCCCTTGATCAGATCCGGGGTTTCCTGACTGGGGACAACCGGTTCTACACCTTTCTCTCCAGGGAGCACCCGGCCCACCGTACTTTGCTGCAATTCAATTCCGGGGATGAGGTTTCCTTTCAAAGAGTGTTTTCCTGGCTGGGTGAAAGCCTGCAATCCAATGCGTTTTCATCGGATGATACCCCTGATGCGGTAGCGACCTCCCTGGTGGAGTGGAATGGGCTGACGAAGACTTTTGACTGGTCCAGTGAGATGTTCGTTCCGCGGATACTGACTTCCTCAGTTGAGGTTGGGAAGAGGATCTCTCCGCCTGAGGGAGAGCTTGGCCAGGCGACCTATTCCGCAGGGCACATCTATACCGGGGAGGATGGAAGCCTGAACCTGTATGATGTCCACGCTTATAAAGATCCTCTGACCGAAGGATTTGAGACGGCAAACCAAGGAGCCATTATTCCGGTGAATGCCATCCCCGGCCGCGACATGCTGGAGGTGTGGTGGTTTCGTGAGTCGTCCTCTCAGGTTGGTTATAACTCAGGAAGTACCAGCGGGGAGTTCTCACAAATCTACTGGCCCTCGGTGATTGGCAGGTATGACCTCCGATGGCCCACTGATGCCCGAGAGATTGTTTTGGCGAGCAATGATGGTAGCGGTCCCTTGGGTAACATTCTGGCCAAGGGAAGCCTTTATGTACAAAACGATCCTGACGCAGACGGGTTCAATCCCAACGAGGAACACGCACTGATACAGGGAGGACAGGTCTATGCCTTGCGTGATGACCTGAATATCACGCGGCTAGAAGGCTATTCCTCGGAGCCGTATGTACTGCTGGAATATACCGATCTGGACGATCGACCCAGCCTCGAAGTCTTCCGGGTCCTCCGTGAGAAGCTGGCGGGGGGGAGCACATTCAACTTTCGGGTTGCTGCGGGGTCCTTGCTCCAGCCGCCTATGCCTCTGCCGTTAATGGAGAAACCCTTCGTGTCCACGCCGCAGGGTTTGAGGAGTGCGAATACGGAGTATGCTGCCGCGAAAGTCACGGCTTCGAGGAATGATGGTCCGGCTACTACCTTGACCGTAGACAAGTCCTTGGGAGCTCAAGCAGACAGCCTCCGACTTGTGCTTCAAGACACCAATTTTGATGAGCAAAAGCTATTTATCGTGACCGATATTCCAAGTGAAGTTGAGCTGCGGGGTGCTTTTGTGCGTCCTGAAACAGCCTCTGGTTTGACCGATCCCATCCGGGGTGAGACGAATGAAGTCTCGCTTGTTGAAATCGAGCGTAGTGCGTTGGAAGATAACTTTTTCCAAATCACGTGGCAAATCGACGCATTGCTGACGGTGCAGGCTTACATGACTGCTCGTTTGGACACTGTAATTGGGCAACCTTTGGAACCGGGCGATGACCTTTACTTTCGCAATCCCACCAGTGGGAGAGGGAGAGCCGTTACCTTGACGGTTCTTGAATATGATTTTTCCACGAAAGTCGCAAAACTGCAGTGGCAGGCCTCCAAGAGACTCTCTGTGACTAGAAAAACCTCTCCATTCCAAAACCCGATAGTGCAGCAGTCGGACATAGAAGTGCAGAATGCAGTGGTTGAAGTCACTGGAAATCTAGATGCCCAATTTGTTGAATTTGGAACTGACAACGGGGACATAGTTTACTTTCCTGACTCTGCGTTCAGTGCAGAAGACAATGCCTTTGCGGGCTGGAGTATTGGTCGAGAGCTGCCACTCTACTCTTCGGGGGATCTTGTGGCGGAGGCGTCTTATACCATACAGGATCGCAAGGGGGACCTGTGGGTTTATAGGGGGCCTCATGGTGGAGCTGATGACACAGCCCATTTCAGCATTCGATATTATTACAGAACCCTCCCGGGATTCTACTTCCCCAGTGAAACCTATGTAGACCAACCCCCTGTGGGAACGATTACACCCTACCTGCGAAGTGTGGATGCCGGGGGCGTTTACATTGGTGCAGAGTATTACGGAGCCAACGAGGAGCCGGAACAGGCTATGCCGGTCGACTATTTACCTTATTGGCCGGACACTGCACCGATTCTACAGATGGCCCAGACCTTAACCCTTCCCCAAGGAGGTCTTCCGGCCGTTCGCGGGCAGTCGAGTGTGGAGGTTCTGTATCAACAGTCCCAGGCGCGTACTAACGGTCCGAGATCCGTTGTTCTGCATGATCCGACACGGATCAAATCCTTTGATCTGGGCAACCCGAGCAGCTCTGACCGCCTTGCCAAAGTCCCTGCATCGGTTCAGATAACGACTCAACGGGGCAAGACCTATTTTCCTGTACTCCCGCCTCATCTGAGTGAGCGTTTCTACCTTGATCCCAACATATCGGACAACGGTGCTCTAGTCCTCAAGGGAGAATTCAGGGACGAGGTCTTTGGAGATGACTATTTACTCCTGAATGTTTTGGGGGAGAAGGATCGGGAAACTTTGAAAGCCCTTTGCTCTGTTGAGGATCCTGATTTCACGCTGTGGTCCTCGGCTATCGACAATCTTTCGACCACGTATGAGCAATTTGCAGAAAGCCCCCTTGCTCCGGGAACTTTCGTACCGGTGGCGTTCCTTAACCAAGGCGCTTACGAGCTGACCGAGGTGTGGGACGATGATGTTGCTGTGGACTCCTATGCGCTCACAGCCACGGGTTCAGGCACCGGTTTTGTGACGTTGATCACGGGTAACGGGCAGGCTTTCACGCCTGAGGACGAGCCTGTGGGCATGCATGTTCTTCGGGTGGCTCCGACCCTCTACACTGGCGCGGTAAAACCTATCCTTTCCAGTAATCCGTTGGCTGAGAAGGTTACGATGCAGCAGGTTGTCGATCTTGCCGGTCAGACTGGTGACTATGGTTTTGAGTGGCTTATTGCGTCGCCTGTGGACGGTGCACCTCCGGCTGTTTATCAGACGGATGGAGAGATTGCCCTTGCCGCTGGCTCCCCGTGGAGCCATATCCCGTTTCCCTTGGAGAGGGACCTGGCAGGCTCACTTGGAAGCACGGATGCAAGTCGAGTCCGACCAGTGTCCGGATCTGTCGCAGCCATCAACGTTATTCCATTCACCTCAGCGGTCCTTTCTGGTGAGGACTGGGTGTTCAGCGGCCTTGAATTGAATCATGGCCTGCTGGCCGGACAGCGCGTGTTGGTGAAAGGCATGACCAATGGTGTGCCGGAATCTACGGCTTCTGAGTTTGGCACGATCCTGACCTCCGACGTCTCTTCGGTTCGAGTGGTGCTGGATAACGGGGTTGATTTGCTGGCCACTAATTTTACTCCCGTTGCTGGTGGACTGGAGGAGGCCATTGAGAGTCCGCTTCAGGTTCAAAGCTGGCTTTACAGATCGCTGGATCCCATTGCCGGCAGTTTTTCCGAGCTCTGGATCAGCCTCGATATGGATGCCGGACTAGGAGCCGAGGTCTTTATTGGTTCTGAACGGGTGGTGGTTGCCAACTCGCCTCGAGCTAACGATACGGCTTCAGTATCGAACCCGGGCTATTTAACCCCCTTGAGCAAGCTCTATCGCATTGATCCTGCCGTGGTTTCGCGGAATCCTGGAGCAGACCTGTCGGTGGCCCTGTTCTCGTCCGGACCAGCGGGTACTCCCCAAACATTTGACCTCCAACTGGAAGTGAGTCGCGAGCTGGACATGACCTCGACCAGCAACAAGTGGTTACCACTGGCCCCGGAGCAGTATGTGGATGGTGTACGTGCGGTTATCGGTGAGGCGGCGGATGTGCGGGCCTTGTCGGACAGCTACGTCATCATGCGCTACCGGGCAGTGACACCGGAGCATGCCTCTTATCAGCCGGATGGGGGTTGGTCGCGCTGGACGACGCCAGCCCTTTCGGAGGGATGGATTAAGCGTGTTCTGGCGGGAATCAATCCGTTCAACCAGCGCTTGACCGACCTTTTCAATAACCAGGTGAACACGGATGTCAGCATTCTTACCCAGGCAGGCGCTCGTTATGAGGGAGATGTCGCTTTGAATTTGGAGAACATCAATGATTTCGGGCTGATCGAAATATACGAAACGGTTTTGAAGAGAGGGAAGTCCCTGAGTGTCGATGCCGGTATCAACTACGGTCCGGCCAACGATGCCCTGCTTTTGGCAGCTGGCTACTTGAACGATCTCTATTTAATGCTTGGAAACGAGGCCTACGCGGATGCCGCGAATCCGACTATAGGCATTGGGACTGCGGACAATACCTATGGGGATATTGCAACCGCAGCATTTTCATTCAAGGGGCAGGTGCCCAGCTTGCTGGAAGAGGAATTGGCCCTGCTTCGGGGCAGGGATGATTTCCTTCAGCCGGGGGTAGAGCTCAGCCCGGTTTATAACCGCCTGGTATGGAACTACACCCGTGGAATTGATTCCGGCGAAGCAATTTACGCTGTTAATTACAACATTCAGGAGAATCCCGACAGGGACCCTGACGGCATCGTCAATGCGGAGGATGCTGCGAGAATGTTCCCGATGGGGCACGGGGATGCTTATGGTCATTATCTCACCGCGATCAAGGGATACTATTCCCTGCTGAATAGCGACGATTTCGACTGGGTTCCCCGAATTGAAGCCGTCAATGTCCTCGGAGTCCCCGTCGCCGTGGATTATTTTGATGAGCGTAAATTCGCCTCAGCAGCAACCTCCTTGGCCCGTGCGGGCAGGCAGATTTTGGACTTAACCTGGCGTAAGGATTACCAACCCGTCAGTAAGGCAGGCTGGAGTCATCTGTCCCAAAAGAGGGTGAACAGCTCCAGCCGCCAGATTCCTAGTACGCGATATTGGGGAGTGGATTCCTGGGCCAGTCGCGTTTCACAGGGAGCGTATGTCAACTGGGTGGTCGGCAATGCCATTATCCCCTCAGAAGACCCGGATCCCACTCATGAGGGCATTCAGAAGGTGGACCGCACCACGGTTCCGGAGCTGAAAGAATTGGCTCTTATCCTGCAGGGGGTACAAAACGCGTTGGACAATGCTGAAGCTGGTCTTTCACCCCTCCTGGGAATACCTGAGGATGCCATGGCATTTGATCTCGACCCCAACTACATCGTTGGTGCAGACGGCGGATCCACGCATTTTGAGCAGATTTATGACCGCGCCACACACGCTCTGCAGAATGCCGTGGTGGCCTTTGATGATGCCAAGGATGTAACTAGACTGATGAGGTCCGAACAGGATTCCCTTTCCGATCTCCAGAATCGGGTGGTCGAGCAGGAGTTGGCCTATCGAAATCGCCTTATCGAGATTTATGGGACCCCGTATCCGGATGACATGGGGCCGGGTAAGACCTGGGTGCAGGATTACACAGGCCCCGACCTGATTCACTACATGTATGTCGAATCGCCTGAACTTCCTTTTAAGGGTCTTTGGAATTATCCGGGTGCAATCGAAGAGGCCGATTGGGAGATTTCTCTGGCAGACCTGCCCTCTGATTGGGGGACCAATATCGACATTACAGGCCGTGACGTAGCAGAAGATCCCAACTACAGTGAAAATCCGACCGTTACTTTTCACGTGGGTCCCCACGGCTACCTTGAGAAGCCGAGTAACTGGCGTAGTCAACGAGCCTCGCCTGGACGGATACAGGAAGCCATTGGCGCTGAGCTTGCCGCGCGAAACCGCCTTTATCATGCGGTCTATGCACAAACGGCTACGAAGGCCTCTCTGGACCGTCTCATACTCCTCTTCAATGAAGAGATTGTGAACTATGAGAAGAGGAGGAACCTCGAGGCTGGTCTCCTGGCCAGCAAGACCCTTCTTGAGGCGGCAGTGGTAGCTAATGATATTTATCAGCTCTTTGCAGACAATCTTAAGCAAGACATCAAAGAAACTCAGAATGTGAGTCAAGAGGCTCTTCCCCGCAGTGCCCTCATCGGTTTGGCTGCTGGTGGTGACCTTACTTCTGTCGGGCGATCAGCCATTGAAGCTGCAGGTTACGCTATAACGAAAACGTTAGACAAAACAACGTTCCTGCGCCAAGCAGCCATCAAGGGGCTGGAACTGAGCCAAGCCAATATTGAACGGTATACTCAGTTCGAGAATATAGATACCCTGACCCGCGAGACTGAGCAGCGAGCAGCCCTGGTTGCCATCGGAGATTTCTTTGAAGGCATGCAGGAACAATTGTGGGGCATCAATTTGTTGCTTTTGGAATATGAGGACGCCCAACGCAAGGTTCGGTCTGTTATCGCTGAGGGTGATCGCCTGCAGGAAGAGCGGGAGATATTCCGCAAGCGTTCTGCAGCCCTGGTGCAGGGCTACCGCACTCGGGATGCTGCCTTCAGGGTCTTCCGCAACGAGAAGTTGGAGCGCTACAAGACGCTCTTTGATCTAGCTTCCAGGTACGCCTTGCTGGCTGCCAATGCATATGACTATGAAACCGGCCTTCTCGGCACATCCGCTGGTCGGGCATTTGTTCAGCGGATCATTGCATCACGAGCTCTGGGCATCGTGGAGGATGGCCAACCTCAGTTTGCAGGCAGCAATACCGGTGACCCTGGGCTTTCGAGTGCCTTGGCAGAGATGAAAGCAGACTGGGATGTTCTCAGGGACCGGCTGGGCATCAGCAGCCCTGACGCTTACGGTACACTGGTGTCTCTTAGGAGGGAGTTGTTCCGGATCCTGCCTGGCTCAGATGGGGATACCAACTGGAGGCAGATTCTGGAGCAATCCAAGCGGAGAGATCTTCTGGAGGATGCTGACGTTCGTCGGCTTGCCATGCAGATTTCGAATGGTGACGGTCTGCCGGTTCCCGGGCTAGTTCTCGAGTTCGGGACTACGATTGCGGATGGATACAACCTGTTTGGTAAGCCCCTCAGTGCTTATGATCACGCGTTCAGCAGCAGCTCCTTTGCCACCAAAATCTTCGGTGCTGGGGTGGCGTTGATCGGTTACCAGGGCATGGATAATCCGGATGGAAATGAGGATGCAGTTTCCGGGGCCGGGGCCAACTCACCACCGGATCCCGATCTGGCGTTCCTTGATCCTGATGCCCTTTCAGCCACGCCTTACATCTATCTTATTCCTGTGGGCATTGATTCGATGCGAAGTCCACCCCTCAATGACTCCAGCGCTATTCGCAGCTGGAACGTCAAGGATGTGGCCATACCGCTACCCTTCAATATAGGGGCGTGGGAGCCTGAGGCCCTGCAAGCAGCGCACTCCAGTGATACTCTGACCGAGTCGCTGTTTACCACCCGCAAACATCAGGCATTTCGGCCAGTTTCCGATACTGCGTTCTTTTCTGATGAACTGTACGGAGACCTGGGAACATTGAATCGATCCCAATATATGAACAACCGTCTGGTGGGGCGTTCGGTTTGGAATTCCAAATGGAAATTGGTCATACCAGGCAAGACGCTTCTTAGTAATGCGGAGGAGGGCCTCCAGCGGTTCATTGCCAACGTGGAGGATATCAAAATCCATTTTGTGACTTATTCTTACTCGGGTAACTGATGGGGAATCGCGGCCATGAATACTTTTTGCATATTTCCAATGGCAGGCTTCACTCGCCTTCTCTGTATATCGTCGACTTTTTTCCTTATGGGGATTCTAAGGCTTGGTGCATTTCCGCCAGCCCCACATCACGAGATCTATGGCATGGTACGTGATGAATATGGACGCCCCATCACGTTGCTGGCGGATGCGCAAATCCTTCTTCAACCTCTCGGAGGAGTGTCTATCAAGTCCCATATTGGATCTGATCTGGATCCCAGCGTGAATTACCGGCTGAACATTCCGATGGATGCAGGCCTCACGGACGACAACTACAAGCCCACGGCTTTACGCCCCATGGTTCCTTTTCTGTTGAAGGTTCAGGTTGGGCCTCATGTTTATCTCCCTATCGAGATGAGTGGGAGTTACGCCAGTCTGGGGCAGCCTGGCGCCAGCACGCGGTTGGATCTGACACTTGGGGAAGATACGGATGGTGATGGTCTGCCTGATGCCTGGGAACGATTGCTTTCGCAGCAGATGGGCGGTGGTCTGGGTATCGGGGATATCTCGGGCGAGGGTGATGCAGACGGAGACGGTATCTCCAACCTGTTGGAGTATCTGGCCGGAACCTATGCGTATGATCCTCAGGATGGGTTCCGCCTTAATTTGGTGGAGTTTGTGGATGGTCAGGCTCGGCTGGAGTTCATGGTGGTTCGTGGGCACCGCTACACGCTTTATGCGTCGGAGGATTTGGAGACCTGGAGCCCCATCACTTTCACGATTCCCGGTTCAGCGGCTGAAACACCTGTTTCCAGCTACCTTGCCGAGGATGTGGGTTTACTCCGCGTGCAGGCCGTTAACTCCGAGGCAGATGCTGTTCCGGCCTACTTCAAGGTTCTGGCACATTAGCTCGCCGTCTCAGCGGTGCTGACCGATCATCCCGTGGTCGTTCCATGCGTTCTTCCCGAGTCATCATCGGTGTGGTGGTCCTGTTGTTGTGTCTCGTTTGGGTTTGGAGGTATGGATCCAGATCCGTTCCTGAACAGGCAACCCCTCCAGTTGAGATTGAAGAGTCACGCACCTCATTGCTTTTGAAAGATGGACGGCTCTATCACCGCGGCCAAACCGTGGATCCTTTTACGGGTTGGATGAAGGATGCCTACGCGGATGGCGTGCTTCGCTCCCGCTCCTTCGTTTCCAATGGGGTTTTGGAGGGTATTTCACTTGGTTACTATACGAATGGAGTTCTGCAGGTGGAGGAACACTTCGTTGAAGGGGTTTCCCACGGGATGCGCCGGAAGTGGCATCCGAATGGTGAACTTGAGTCCGAGGCGGCTATCGTGCGTGGAGAGCTACATGGGATCTATCGTTCCTGGGATGAACAGGGTCGCCTGCGCAATGAGGTTGAAATGAAGCGCGGCCAGCCGGATGGACTCTCGATCGCGTATTTTCCCAGTGGATTTATCAAGGCGAGAGTCTTGATGCGGCAGGGGCAGGTGATTGAGCGCGATACCTTTCTTGAAGAAGAGCGAAAGACTGCTCCCTGACCGGGGTCAACGTTGTGAACCAACACCGGGATGATACGGGGCTGAGCGGAGGATCTTCATCATGGCAGGACGAGTGATTTGTGCCGGTCGACTGTCTGGTTGCGATTTGGGTCGAGCTCGTTAGGATTTCCGGCCATGACCATGAGGCGTGTTTCCCGATTTGTTGTCTTGGCATCGTTATGGCTTGGTCTGGGGCAACCCGGGGTGGTGGCCGAGGTGCGTCTGCCGAATTTTGTTTTTATTCTGATGGATGACTTGGGGTGGGCGGATATTGGAGCGAATGGCAGTTCCTTTTATCAGACGCCGAGGATTGACGGTTTGGCGCGTGAGGGGGCGAGGTTTACGTCGGCGTATGCGGCGTGTCCGGTGTGTTCCCCGACGCGGGCCAGCATTTTGACCGGGAAATATCCTGCGCGGCTGCATTTAACGGATTGGTTGCCGGGGCGGGGAGACGGGGCGGATCAGAAGCTGGCGGCGCCGGCGATTGAGCAGCAGCTGCCGTTGGGGGAGGTGACGATAGCGGAGGCGCTGCAATCGGCCGGGTATATTTCTGCGCATGTGGGCAAGTGGCATTTGGGGGGAGAAGGATACGGGCCGCTGGAGCAGGGTTTTGCGGTGAACGTGGCGGGGGATCATACGGGGACGCCGTTGAGTTATTTTGCGCCGTATCAGCGGAACGGTCGTTTCATGCCGGGTTTGGAGGAGGCACCTGAAGGGGAGTATTTGACGGATCGCCTGACGGCGGAGGCGGAGCATTTTATTGAGGAGAATCGGGACAGGCCCTTCTTCCTGTATTTTGCGCATTATGCGGTTCACATTCCGTTGAAGGCGAAGGAGGACTTGATTCAGAAGCATTTGGCGAGAGTGCCGACGGGTGGGCAGACCAACGCGGTGTATGCGGCGATGGTGGAGAGCATGGACCAGAGCGTTGGGCGGATTCTGGACAAGCTGGACGAGTTAAAGATCGCGGAGGACACCGTGGTGGTGTTCTTTTCTGACAATGGAGGGTTGGCGACGTTGGAGGGGCCCTTTACCCCGGCTACGTCCAATGCTCCGTTGCGGAACGGGAAGGGTTACCTGCAAGAGGGCGGGATTAGGGAACCGTTATTGGTGAGGTGGCCGGGTCGGATTGAGGCGGGGAGAGTGATTGATACTCCGGTGAGCAGCATTGATTTCTTTCCGACCCTGCTGGAGATGGCTGGTGTGGAGAGTGGCGGGGAGGTGGATGGCATCAATTTGTTGCCTTTGTTGACTGACGGGTTGGAGCCGGCGCGTGATGCCTTATTCTGGTATTACCCGCATTATGCGAATCAGGCGCGATCCACCCGTGCTCCACTGGGAGGGGGACCTGGGGCTGCGGTTCGTGTGGGATCGTGGAAGCTGATTCAGCATTTCGAGTCGGGAGGTCACGAGCTGTATGATTTGAGTCGGGATATCGGGGAGGCGAACAATCTGGCGGGGGATTTTCCGGGCAAGGTGCAGGAGTTATCCCGGTTGATTTATGACTGGCAGAATTCCGTGAAGGCGCAATGGCCGATGCAGAACAGCGGGTATGCGAATCCGCCGGTGACACAAGGGAATGATGGGAAGGTTGTGATGCATGCACGGGACGGGTTTGTGCATGGAAAGAACCTGAGGTATGAGCCGCAGCCGTTTAAGAACACGATTGGTTACTGGACCTTGGCGGAGGACTGGGTGCATTGGGATTTTGAAGTGAGTCGAGGCGGGAGATTCAGGCTGCAGATATTGCAGGGCTGTGGCAGCGGTTGTGGCGGTTCGGAGGTGGCCTTTACCGTGGCGGGGCAGGAGCGGGTGCATCGGGTTGAGGAGACCGGGCATTTCCAGAATTTCTTCTGGCGCGATCTGGGTGAGGTCGAGGTTGGAGTGGGCAGGGGGCAGCTGACGGTGAAGCCGCTTTCGAAGCCCGGGCCGGCTGTAATGGATTTGCGTGAGGTGCGGCTGGTGCCGGTGAAGTAGGACCCGGGATGGGGAGTGTCGGGGGAAGCAGGTAAACGCCCGGGGATTTGTCCATTGCCTCTACAGGAACGGCTTTCATAATTGGCGGCCATGCTGCTGCGAGATCTAGCGAGCCGTTTGTGGGTGGTGTTGGCCTTTTGCGGGTTGTTGTCCGGTGTGTCCGGGGGTGGTGTGGAGTTGCTGCCGCCGGGGCATCGGCCTTTGCCTTCTGGGCTGCATGTCTTGCAGGCGGGGAGGGTGGTGATTCGTCCGGGGCAGGAACTGCGGGGTGGGATGATCCTGATTCGGGATGGTCGGATTGAGGCGGTGGGGACTGACGTGGACGTTCCACCGGGTGCCAGGGTATGGGAGTTGCCAGAGTCCACGGTGTATGCGGGATTCCTCGACATGCATGTGGTGTTGGAAGGTGGGTCGGTGGATTCGACCGGCGTTCAAGTGGTGGAGGGAAGGGGGCAGGATTTGACATCGGGTTCGGTTCGTTTCTTTGGCGTCCCGGGTGAGGAACGGGATGCGGGGCAACCGGGGCCTGGCTACGAGCTGGGGGTGGTGCGGCCTGAGGTGCGGGCTATTGATGGGTGGGTGCCGGATGAGGATTTGGAGAAGGCATTGCGGCAGCTGGGGTTTGCTGCGGCGAATCTGGTGCCGGTGAAGGGGGTGTTACGGGGGCAGAGCGGCTTGGTGTTATTGGGTGATGCGAGTCCGAACCGGGCGGTCCTGCGGCCGAGTGTTTTTCAGCATGTGGCATTGGATACCGATGCTTCTGGCGGGGGAGGCCATTATCCGCGGTCTTTGATGGGGGTGATTGCAGTGGTGCGGCAGGCGTTGTTGGACGGGCGGTATTATCTGGATGGGGGTGGAGTTAAGCCGAATGCTTTTTTCGGTTACAATGAGTCATTGGAGGCTTTGGGGGCGGCGATGTCGGGGAGGCAGGCCGTGGTCTTCGAGCCGGGGAGTGTCTTGATGAATGTCAGGGCGGCTACGATTGCGGAGGAGATGGGGTTGGATTATCTGCTGGTGGCGTGTGGGCAGGAGTGGCGTCGGCCGGACCTTGTGGCAGCTACGGGGGCGCGGTACATCGTTCAGGTTAATTTTCCGGAGGTGCCGAAGCTGCCGGATGATTCGGATTGGGAACAGGTGGAGTTGGACTTGTTGCGGGCCTGGGACTGGGCGCCGGAGAACCCGGCGGTTCTACGTGAGCGGGGTCTTGGGGTGGCGCTGACTACGGCGGGTTTAAAGGATCGGAAGGATTTCAGGAGGAAGCTCCGTTTGGCCATTGGGCGGGGGTTTTCGAGGCATGATGCTTTGGCGGCGCTGACGACCGTGCCGGCGGCCTGGTGTGGAGTTGCGGGGGAATTGGGGACGATTGAGCCCGGAAAGCTGGCGAACCTGGCGGTGGTGAATGGGGACTACTTTGAACCGGAGGCAGAGGTGCAGGGGGTGTGGGTGGAAGGGGTGTGGCATCCGGTGATCAGTCCCAGGAAGAAAGCGGGCAAGGAGGGAGACAAGAAGGAGGATGCTCAGGATGATGTGAGGCTGGCGGAGTCGCCAATGTTGGGGCGTGGGCCATTGACTGAGGGGGGTGTGCCGGTGTGTTTCCGTAATGCGACTGTATGGACGTGCGGGCCGGAGGGGGTGCTGGAGGGGGCGGACGTGTTGGTGGGGGCGGACGGGAAGATCATTGGTGTTGGGGTGGGTTTGCTGGCGAGCGTGCGACTTTCAGTGAAGCCATTGGAAGTGGATGCGACTGGCCTGCACATGACGCCGGGTTTGATCGACTGCCACAGTCACAGCTTTGTTTTGGGTGCGGTGAACGAGATGAGTTTGCCGTCGACGGCCATGGTAAGGATCGGGGATGTGGTGAATTCGGAGAGTCCGTTTATTTACGAGCAACTGGCTGGGGGGCTGACGGTGGCGAACTTGCTGCATGGTTCGGCAAATCCGATTGGCGGTCAGAATGCGGTTGTGAAGTTGAGGTGGGGGGCTGGGCCGGAGGAGATGAAGCTTCGTGGTGCTCCTAAGGGAATCAAGTTTGCCTTGGGGGAGAATGTAAAGCAGTCGTATCGGGCTGAGCCGGGAACCCGTTTTCCGCAAAGTCGGATGGGGGTTCCTGTGTTTATGGAGAACCGGTTTACAGCTGCGAAGGAATATCTGGCTGCGTGGGGTCGGTTTGAAAGCGGGCAGGGAGAACAGCCGCGTCGGGATTTGGAACTGGAAGCTCTGGGAGAGATTCTCCGGGGTGAAAGGCTGATTCACTGCCACAGCTATCGGCAGGATGAGATTGTGGTTTTCCTGAGGACGATGGAGGCGTTCGGGGTGCGGGTAGGGACGCTGCAGCATGTATTGGAGGGTTACAAAGTGGCGGATGAGATTGCGGCCCATGGGGCGGGGGCTTCGGCCTTCGCGGACTGGTGGGGGTACAAGTATGAGGTGCGGGATGCCATTCCCTACGCAGGTGCAATTTTGCATGAGCGCGGGGTGGTGGTTTCTTTCAACTCAGATTCCTCGGATTTCGCCCGGGTTTTGAATCGGGAAGCGGCCAAGGCGGTGAAATATGGTGGGGTGGATGAGGCGGAGGCCTTGAAGTTTGTGACCTTGAATCCGGCGAAGCAGCTGGGGATTGATGAGTGGGTGGGTTCTTTGGAACCGGGGAAGGATGGGGATGTTGTCGTTTGGTCAGGGCATCCGTTTGCGGCGGACAGTGTGTGTTTGCAGACGTGGATTGAGGGACGGCAGTATTTTGATCGGAGTCGGGAAGGGGCACGGGTTGAAGGACTGCGGTTGGAGCGGCAACGGCTGCTGGCGAAGGTCAGGAAAGAGTCGGGAGAGAAGAACGGGGAGGAGGGGGCGGCAGAAAACGACTCCATGGACTTTTTCAGGTCGGCATTGGAGAGGTATCGAGGTTTTGAGTATTCGTGTTGTGAGGGGCACTAGGAGGGCGATCGCATGGCCAGCTTTATGAAATTGTTTTTACTGCGGAGAGTGCTGCTACGCTGTCGCGTTTTGGCGGTGGTGGTTGGGTTGGTATCAGGTGTGAGGGGTGGGGCGGGCGATTTGATTCTGACCGGGGGCGTGGTGCATACCGTTTCGGTTGGTGTAATTGATCCCGGTTACGTTGTGGTGCGAGCGGGTGAGATTGTTGAGGTAGGCGCAGGGCTTCCGGAGGGAAGGGCTGATCATTCCACTGAGGATTTGGACGGGTTACATCTGTATCCGGGCCTGATTGATGCGGCCACTGTTTTGGGATTGGATGACATTCAGGGGGTTCGGGCGTCGGTGGACAGCCGGGAGGTTGGAGCGTACACGCCGGAGGTGGAGGGGTGGGTATCCGTGAATCCGGATTCGGATCTGATACCGGTGGCGCGGGCCAACGGATTGACGCATGTGAATATTGTTCCTGATGGGGGTGTGGTGGCGGGGCAGAGTGCGCTGATCCAGCTGGATGGTTGGAGTGTGGAAGACCTGGTTGTACGGCGTCGGACGGGGTTGAACGTGTACTGGCCGGATTACAGGCTGAACCTGTCACCGGACAGCAAGACTTCCCTTCAGGAGCAGGATACGCTGCGGAGGCAGGGGCTGATGGAGCTTGGGGAGTTCTTTGAGCAGGCCGGGTCGTATGCGGGGCAAAGGTCAAAGACCGAGCAAGCGGTAGGTGTGGTTCCGTCTTGGGAGGCGATGTTGCCCTATGTGCGAGGGGAGCTTCCGATATTTGTCCATGCGGATGAGGAGCGCCAGATCCGCGCGGTATTGGAGTGGGCCAAGCGGGGGGGGATCAGGGTGGTGATTTTTGGGGGAAGGGAAGCCTGGCGGTTGGCTGGGGAACTTGCATTGGCGGAGGTGCCGGTGGTGTATCAGGCGGTGAGGCAGCTTCCTGCCGGGAGCGTGGACGGATATGATATTCAGTTTCGGGCTCCGGCGCTTCTTGGGGAGGCCGGGGTCAAGGTGGCGATTAGCCTGAGAAGTTCGATGGAGGAGACCATGGCGCGGAACCTGCCTTATGAGGCCGCCTTGGCTCGAGCCCATGGATTGAGCGAGCTTGAGGCGCTCAGGAGCGTCACGCTTTATCCGGCGCAGATACTCGGTGTTGGCGACCGGCTGGGCTCGATTGCAGTGGGGAAGGAGGCTTCCATGGTCGCGGCGGACGGGGACTTGCTGGATACGAGGACGCAGGTGCGCCGGGTTTGGATTGGGGGAAAGAGCACTTCGGTGGAGTCCCGCCACACCCACTTGTATGAGAGGTATCGAGCGAGGCCTCGGGCTGTGAACCGTTAGTGGCCCGGCGGCGGAACGCGGGATGTCTACTGGCTGCTTCGGCACTCTTCAATGAGGCGGGTATAGACGCGCTCTGCGTGGTCGTAGGCCGAGTGGAAGTCGGCGATCTCGTCTGCGTCGATGAAGCGTTCCTTTTGGGACCGGCACTGTTTCACGCCTGCGAGGCACCATTCTGCGCTCTTGAGTGAAGCGCGGATGGGCTTGTTATTGATCTCAACAAAAATGGGGTTGGTATGGGATGAGGGTAGGATACGGATGGCGACCCAGCTGCTTTTATCGAGGTTGATATCGAAGTTCAGGTCTTCGAGGTGACCGTCGGCGATGATTTCCTGTTGGGCAACGGGGTAGCCATTGACGATGACTTCGACGGGGACCTTGCGGGATTGCTGGATACGGGCCCATTCGATGCTCCAGAAGGGGCGGGCGCCTCCACCCCAAGGCGGTTCAGCTTGGGATTTTTGGCTGAAGTGAGGGTTGATTTCTTCGGGGAGCATGGCGGCTACCCGGGCTGAAACGCGGACCTTGCCCGGTTTCTTGAGGAGGAGCGTGCTATCACCGTGGCCCATGGCCTGGTCATTGACCTTGAAGCCAAGGAGGTGACTGCGTCCGTCCCCCACGTAGTTCCGGCCTGCACGGATACCTTCGCACCAGGCTTCGTAGTTGAGCTTGTCACCAAGCTCTACGTAGCTGCGGCCTAGTCCGACCTTTTCTCCATAGATACAGGGGAAATCGGTTTCACCGCTGATGCGGGTCTGGAAGCCTACGTTGAGGGTGTGGTACCAGATATTGAGTTCCCAGATGTAGGGGGTATCGACGGTGGAGACGAAATCGACGGCTGGGACGAGGTCGCCGTTTGGTCCGGGGACTTTATGGGTGACATCGACGATGTATTCATTGGCGCCGATTCCATCAAATGGGGGGATCTCGTAATTGGGAAGTTGAGTTGAGCTGGTGGCCAGTCCCCAGCCGGAGTGGGCGGGGCCGGCGAGTGCACCATGGGCTATGGCCCACGTGAGGGTCTTGAGGCAGAGGGTGGGCCAATGGTCTTTGGAGGTGCCGCCGGGATACATGTCGTTTTGGAGGCGCAGCAGGCAGAGATGGCCGCTTTCGTGGGAGCCGAAGCCGGAGACCTCCACATCGTAGCGGAGGAGGTAGGGGTATTGGGAGACCGAGTCGTTTTTGCCGGTGAAGAATTGCTTCTGGTAATCGAAGCAGGGGCCCCAGGTCAGGTTGGCGCCTACCTTGAGATCCTCGCCCATGATATGGCGTTGCATGTCGGGCGCGTGGACACCTTCGGTGGGTTTGGTGTAGTGGGCGCAGCCGGCTGCGTGGATATGGTGGTCCCCGGACCACCAGCCCATGAGTGACGGATCGATCCAGCGTTGGACCTTGAAGCTGAGTTCGCGAGTGGCGGCGTCGACCTGGACCTCGCGAGTTTCGGGGATGGACTCAGGGCCGCGGTCGAACCGGATGGTGTAGGTTCCTTGGGGGAGGCGCAGGGTTTCGCCATCGGCGCGATAGACTTGGGGGTGAAAGGCGAAGTCCGGTGCGGTGCGTTTTGCCTGTGAGGGGTAGACCCTGCCGAGGTGGTCACGGATCTCGAAGGAGGCGGTGGTGGGCTGGTTGTTTTCGTCCTTAATGTGAAGGGTGATTTCTGGTGAGGGCAGGCAGTTGAAGAGGACATCGGCATCGTTGCGGAACCCGATGTCCTGGGTGCCTTGGCCGACGTTGAAGGACATGCGGGCTTCGCGTTTGCCGGCGTCCCGGCTGTAGAGCTGGATGATGCGGTATTCGAGGTCGAGGCCGGTGAGAGTCTTGGTTAGCGGCTGGGCATTGAAGAGTTGGAGATCGAGCCAGCGGTCTGTCAACTGGCTGGCGTCGGAGTTATGCAGGCTGATGGCTTGGGGGCTGTCTGCCTTGAGTTCGGCGGTGGTGCCGGCCTCGTTATGGACCTTGACCAGAAACTGGGTCCAGCCCTGTTCCTGAAGCGTGAGGTTGGCGGGGCCTTGGCTGACTTTGACCCGCATTTCCGGGTTGATATGCACACCATAGAGGGCGTAGCGATCGAGCGTGGATTGGAGGGAACGAACTGCTGCGGACTCGTTACGTTGCGCCAGAGCCGTTTCGATCTGCTGTCGATCCGCGGTAGTCGGGGGAAAACCCAGGTAGTCCATGGCTTCCAAGAGCCGTTTCACCTGAGATTTGAAGGGCTGCTCCTCTACGGGGACCTCAGGGGGGAAGTCGGCCGCGGTTGCGACAGAGGCCAGGAGGAGGGCGAGAAGGGCTGTTTTCTGCATAGCTTGCGTGGGTTAGGCGAGGGACAGGCTAAGCAGCTGGGATCGGCTGGACAACCGCAAAGATCATTAAAGGTGATGAAGATTAGCAGATCCGCTCACTCTGGAATCGGGCAGAGCGCACTAAGGGACAGACCTTTTGTGTTCCCACGATTGGCGGACACGATAAAGGGACAGACCTTTTGTGTTCGCGTCAGAGGTCTAAGATATTGATTTGAAGCCGGTTATGGAATCCCAGGTGATTCCGTTGCGTGGGCGGGGGATGTGAAGAGGGTTCAGGTGACGGCTGCGTAAGTCCAGGCTGCAAGGAGGGCTCCGAGGACGGGGGCTAGTGTGGGGACCCAGGCATAAGCGAAGTCGCTGTTGCGCTTATTTCGAATGGGGAGCAGGGCATGGGCGATACGCGGTGCGAGATCTCGCGCGGGATTGATGGCGTAGCCTGTGGTGCCGCCGAGGGAGAGGCCGATGGCGAAAACCAGCAGGCCTACGGGGATGAGTCCGAGACTGCCGAGACCGATGGGGATGTTTTCGTTTCCGGGTCCTGGAGGGATATGAAGAGAGAACTGCGGGCTAGTGATGAGGAAAATGGGAAGGATGAGGACGTAGGTTCCGAGAGTTTCGCAGAAGAAGGCCTGTTTGAGTTTTCGGATATTGGGTGCGGTGCAGAAGCAGGCGAGTTTGAGGTCCTGGTCTTCGGTGGCGTTGAAATGTTCCCGGTAGAAGGCGTAGACCAGGCAGGCGCCGGTGAATGCTCCGGCGAGTTGCGCCAGCAAGTAGCCAGGGAGTGAGGCGGTTGGCAGTTTGCCGGCCGCGACCATGGCCACGGACACGGCGGGATTGAGGTGGGCGCCGCTGAAGGGGGCGGCACAGAAAGCTCCGACGAAGACGGCGAAGCCCCATCCGGCGGTGATGACGATCCATCCAGCGCCGTGGCCTTTGGTTTTGGCGAGGACGACGTTGGCGACCACGCCATTTCCGAAGAGGATCAGCAGGGCGGTTCCGATGAATTCAGCGAGGAGGGGGTTCATGGGGTGAGATTTGGTTGCGTTTCTGGTCAGGAGTTGGGTTGTTCCCATTCCCGGGCGCGCTGAAGCGCTTGGGACCAGCGCGAGCATCGGTGGTTTGCTTCATCCGCGGACATGGAGGGTTCGAAGGTGCGGTCGATTTGCCAGGAGGACTGGACTTCCTGGCGGTTGGCCCAGAATCCGGTGGCGAGCCCGGCCAGGTAGGCGGCGCCGAGTGCTGTGGTTTCGATGATTTTTGGGCGGACGACGGGCAGTTGGAGGATGTCGGCCTGGAATTGCAGGAGCAGGTTATTGGCGGACGCACCGCCATCCACGCGGAGTTGCTGTAGTCCTCCTTGGGTATCCTGCTGCATGACTTGGAGGACATCTGCGACCTGGAAAGCGATGCCTTCGAGTGCTGCGCGGGCGATGTGACCTTTGGAGGTGCCGCGGGTTAGTCCTGTGATTGTGCCCCGTGCGTATTGGTCCCAGTGGGGAGCACCCAGTCCGGCGAAGGCTGGGACGAGGTAGACCCCCGCTGAGTCTGGCACGGTTGAGGCGAGTTGTTCGATCTCGGCGGAGGAAGAGATCAAGCCCAGCTCGTCGCGCAGCCATTGGACGACTGCTCCGCCGATGAAGATGCTGCCTTCCATGGCGTAATGGGTTTGGTGGTTGGTTTGCCAGGCGACGGTGGTGATCAGCTGGTGCTTGGAGGGGACTGGTTGGGAGCCGAGTTGGGTTAGCAGGAAACAGCCCGTGCCGTAGGTATTCTTGGCCATGCCGACTTCGAAGCAGTTTTGGCCGAAGAGGGCAGACTGCTGGTCGCCGGCCATGCCGGCGATGGGGATCGGGCCGCCGAAGAGTTCGGGCGTGGTTTCACCACAGATTCCACTGGTGGGTGCGATTTCAGGCAGGATGGCGCGGGGGATGTTTAGGAGCTGGAGTAGTTCCTCATCCCAAGCCTGCGTGTGCAGGTTAAAGAGCATGGTTCGGGAGGCGTTGCTTGGGTCAGTGACGCACCGTTTGCCTCCGGTGAGGTTCCAGACCAGCCAGGTATCCATGGTGCCGAAGACCAGTTCGCCTTTTTCAGCGCGTTCGCGGGCCTGTGGCACGTTGTCGAGTAACCAACGGATCTTGCTGGCTGAGAAGTAGGCATCGATCACCAGGCCTGTTTTGTTTTGG
>JBJOII010000027.1:0-12205 GCA_046047235.1 Verrucomicrobiota bacterium
CGCCCCCTCCCCCCGCGCACTTAATCTCACGTCCACCTCGCCCGGCCGCGCACAATATGCGACCTCCAAACCACGCCCCACACAAGCCGCCAACCCGCCCTCAATCCTCTCCTCCACCTGAGATTCCCCCATCCCCACACACCGCAAATTCACACAGCAATACCCCCCTCCCTCAGCCCCCTCCCGCTCCATCCAAGGCATCAACTGCTCCAAAAACATCGGCTGTAACTCCCGCGGTGGCCCCGGTAACATCGCTAACCACCCGCGCCCCTCACCCCCAGGAAAAATGAACCCCGGCGCCGTGCCGTTCCGGTTGTCCATCACCAATGCCCCCTCAGGAACCATCGCCTGAACCCAAACCCGATCCGGAACCGCCCGACCCCGACTCGCATAAAAATCAGCCAACTTCCCCCTAATCCCGGAATCCTCCCGCAGAGAACGACCCAGTAACCGCGCCACATGCTCACGCGTCAAATCATCCGATGTCGGCCCCAAACCACCCGTGGTAATCACTCCATCCACCCGCTCCAACGCCTCCCGCACGGCCTCCTCAATCATTAAACCCGTGTCCGCCACCGTCACCTGCCTCACCACATCATGCCCCATCTCCACCAACCGCCTCCCCAGCCAAACAACATGCGTGTTCAACCTCCGCCCCGTTAACAACTCCGCACCAGTGTTGATGATCTCAATCTTCATGCCGATAAAACAGTCATCCTTCCACCGCCCCCAAACCAAAGCAAATCATCCCCCCAAAACACTTCACACCTGCACCGGCTTGTGCTTCCATGCCTGCCATGCAAGTGGATCTGGGTATCTGGACCTGGCTAAACCGTGCCATAGTGGTGCTGCTCGTCGTAGCTGCCATCATCGGACTCGGTGCCTGGTACGTGCCCAGACTCCAGGATAATGAAGCGCTGCGCCTCACGATCTATGACCTGGAACAGGAACTAGGCAACGAACTCCAAACCTCCAACTTGCTAAGCGCTCAAATCACCGCCTCCAAAGACCCTCGCCAGATCATCCGCTGGCTCCGTGAATCGCAAAACTGGGCCCGCACCAACGAAACCGTCATCCGGTTCGTCGAACCCAACGAACGACGCAGCCGCCGCTGACTCCCCGCGCCTCCCTCCCCCAAAAACCGCCCTGAACCCGCGGCCAATCGCCCCCCGCTCAGACCGTCATGATCTCCTTCTCCTTGTGCAGCAGATGCTGGTCAATTTTCGCAATATACTGATCCGTTAACTTCTGGACTTCCTTCTCCGCGTGCGTCACCTCGTCCTCCGTCACCCCACCCGCCTTGCTCTCCTTCTTTAAATGCTCAATCGCATCCCGACGCACGTGACGAATCGCTACCCGACCATCCTCCGCCTTCTTCTTCACGATCTTCACAAACTCCTGACGCCGCTCCTGACTCAGCTCAGGGAAAATGATCCGTAACACCTTCTTGTCCACCGCTGGATTCAAACCCAAATTGCTCTTCTGAATCGCCTTGTCAATCGCCCCCAACGTGCTCGCATCCCACGGCTGAATCACCAAAACCCGATGCTCCGGGGCAGTAATCCCCGCCAACTCCCGAATGCGCATCTGTGATCCATACACATCAACCACAATGTTCTCAACCAAACCAGGCGAAGCCTTGCCAGTCCGTACCCCGGCAAAATCCTGCTGAACAACATGCTCCGTCTTCTGCATCTTGTCCTCAGCTTCAAATAAAATCTCGTCGATCGGCATAACTTTGATCTCGTTGAATTGTCGGAAATCCTACCAAGCCCACACCAAGCTGTATAGCCGCCCCTCACCAAAAGCACCCTAAGCCGAAACCAATGTCCCCACCGTGTCCCCCAATACAACCCGACGCAAATTCCCCACCTTGAACAAATCAAAGACCACAATCGGCATCAAATTGTCCGCACACAAGGTAAACGCTGTCGAATCCATCACCTTCAACCGTAAACGCAACGCCTCAGCATACGAAATCTGCCGGTACCGCTTCGCTTCCGGATTCTTGAATGGATCGCTGTCGTAAATCCCATCCACCTTCGTAGCCTTCAAAATTACCTCAGCCCCAATCTCATTCGCCCTCAATGCCGCCGCCGTGTCCGTGGAAAAAAACGGGTTCCCCGTGCCACCACCAAAAATTACCACCCGGCCCTTCTCCAAATGCCGAATAGCCCGACGCCGAATAAACGGCTCCGCCACCTGTGACATCGAAATAGCACTCTGCACCCGCGTCTCAATCCCCAGCTTCTCCAACGCATCCTGCAAAGCCAACGCGTTGATCACAGTCGCAAGCATCCCCATGTGATCCCCGGTCACCCGCTCAATCCCACGCTCACAACCCGGCAACCCCCGGAAAATGTTCCCCCCCCCAACCACAACCACCAACTCCACCCCCAAACGCTGCACATCCCGCACCTGCTTCGCCGTATCCAAAATGGCATCAGCGTTGATCCCGTTCCCCTCACGACCTCCCAGCGCCTCTCCACTTAACTTCAGCAACAGACGCTTGTACTTCGGTTTGCGAGCTTTCTTCATGCAGATAAAAAATTTGGGGGTGGCCTCAACGAAACCACCCCCAACACCGAAACTCAACGCTATTCAGCGCTAACTTCCCCAACCTGAAAACGCAGGAAACGCTTCACGCTGATCGTGTCGCCAAGCTCCTTGGCCAAAGACTCCAAGTGCTCCTTGACCGTCACTTCCGCGTTGCGCTTGATGAACCCCTGATCAACCAAACAAACACCCTGGAAATACTTCTCCAGCTTGCCCGTCACAATCTTCTCAATCACCTGCGCCGGCTTGTCCTTCACCTGCTCAGCAGCAATCTCACGCTCCTTGGCCACCACCGCAGGATCCAACTCCTCGCGACTCACCGCACTCGGAGAAGCCGCAGTCACCTGCAACGCAATGTCCTTCACAAATTGCTGGAACGCCGGCGCACCCAAAGTCGCCTCCTGCCCCGCAGAAACCTCAACCAAAACACCAATCTTCGCACCGTGATGAATGTAGGCCGCCACCAACCCCGTGCCGCTCACCTCCAACACCTCATGCCGCGAAATCCTGATGTTCTCTCCAATCCGCGCAACCTGCTCCTCCCGTAATGCCTCCAAGTTGGCGTCAGGCTGCTCCACCAATAACCTCGCAACCTCACCCGCAAACGCCTGAAACGACTCGTTGCGCGCAACAAAGTCCGTCTGGCAATTCACCTCAACCAAAAGACCACGCTTGGCCCCCGGAGCAATATACTGGGCAATAACCCCCTCACGAGCCTCCTTCGCCGCCTTCTTCTCGGAAGTCGCCGAACCCTTCTTGCGGAGCAAATCCACCGCTGCCTCCACATCGCCCTGCGTCTCCACCAAAGCTTTCTTGCACTCCATCATCCCGGCACCCGTCTGTGCCCTCAACTTGGCCACCAGGGCCGCAGTAATCTCAGCCATAAATCCTTTCCTTTGCTTTCTATCTTAATACAAGGCGGGGGCCTGCCAGCGAGGTCGGCTCTCCGCCGATTCCCCAAGGCCAAGCCCCCAGCCAGAAAATATCAATCTGATCAACTATGCACCCGCCGGCGCCTCGCCAGCACTCACAGCAGGAGCAGGAGCCGGGGCCGCCACAGGAGCTTCCACCGCCGGAGCCGCCGCAGGCACTTCCGCCGGAGCGGGAGCAGGAGCCGCCACCGGCGCTGCCACCTCAGCCGCAGCCGCCGCCGGAGCAGCTTGCTCAGCCTTGCGGCCAAACTTGGCTTCGTACTCCATCTTCGCCCGCGTAATCGCCTGAACCACCGTGTTCAAAATCAAACGCACCGAACGAATCGCATCGTCGTTCCCCGCAATCGGGAGATCCACAATGTCCGGATCACAGTTCGTGTCCACCAACGCCACAATCGGAATCTTCAACCGACGCGCCTCAGCAACCGCATTGTGCTCGCGCTTGATGTCCACAATGAAAACCGCATCCGGATTCTGGTCCAAAGTGCGAATACCACCCAGATTCTTCACCAACCGGGCCATCTCACGACGCAGGCTGGACTGCTCCTGCTTCACATACCCGTTGATCGAACCGTCCGTCTCCAACTGCTCAATGTGCTTCAGCCGCCCCAACGAACGCTTGATCGTCTTCAAATTCGTCAGCGTACCACCCAGCCAACGCTCAGTCACAAACGGCTGACCACACGCCTCCGCAGCCTCACGCACCGCCTGCTGCGCCTGCTTCTTCGTCCCAACAAAAAGCACTTTCCCACCCTTGCTCACGGTCTGCTCCAGAAAATTGCAGGCCGCCTCCAACTGACCCATCGTCTTGCTCAGGTCAATAATGTGAATGCCGTTGCGAGCATCGAAGATATACTTCTTCATCCTCGGATTCCAACGACGCGTCTGATGCCCAAAATGAACACCAGCTTCCAGAAGTTCCTTAATACCAATAGTTATCACAGTTTTATGTGAGGTTTCAGTGCCAAGTCACCCCAGCACCATCCCCAACCACAAGGGGATTCCAGTTCATTGCAATTATGGCCGCCCACAACCACTCAGTCGTGGACCGCGTCAAGCGCGTCAAAGACCATGACTCTCCTCCAAACACCTCCCGGTGCCCGGAAAAGAAGGGACAAACTAGCAAAGCCCCTTAACGCTGCAACCCTTATTTTGAAGTCCAAAGCCCACTCCCCAGCCCCCCAACACGCAAAACTTGACCCCACCCGTCCCCAAAGCTCAACTCCCCCACATGCAACCCCGCCACCCCCACACGCTCCTCCTCAGCACCCTGCTCTTCCTCCATACCACACTACTCTCTCCCGCAGGAGACGCACCCCCGGAATCTGAAGCAATCCGCCGCCAAGCCGCAGAAGTCGAACGCCTCCAGCAAGAACTCAACAAAGCCCGCCAAAGCCTCCAGCAACTCAGACAAGACCAGCCCACCTCCCCAACACTGGAAGCCCCAACGGAAAATACCCAATCGCTCCCAACCACCCCCACCCTCGAAACCGCTATCCCAGCCACCCAACTCGCCCGCCTCTTCCTGTCCAATCCCGAAACAGCCGCAAACCGCTACCAGGGAAAGGCCTTCCGGATCCAAGGCTCAGTCGAAGACTTCGGACAAAAACGATTCGTCCGTAGCTTCTTCATCCTCCTAAAAACCGAGACTCCCGACATCGACCTCCGCTGCCAGTTCAGTTACGTCGACGATTATCGCAAAGTCTACACCGACAAACGCGAACGCCAGTTCCTCGGCGAATCCCCCAACGGAGTCGCTCGTGTTCTCGCCTCCAAAGGCCAGACCATCACCATCCAAGGCAAATGCACCGGCCTCAAAGGCGATATACTCGAGTTCAAAGACTGCTCAATCATCCCCTGATACCCACACAATCGTCGCAATAAATATGCTGATCCGCGCCAGCACCTCCCCTTATAGTCCGCCGCGATGAAGCTCCTGCTGTCGACCCTCGCCACCTGCCTCGCAGTCCAAATCACCAGCCTCGCCCACGAAGGTTCCCACCTCTCGGTCCACGATACGGTCGCCGGAATCACTCAACGCCTCCGCCAAACCTACCACCCGGAAGAACTCAAACACATCACCCGGCCACAAGTCGAATCCAGCCTCACCTCCGAAGACCTGCACGCACTCGCCACCGCCCATATCACTTTCGAGATTAACACCCCCGCAACAGTCCTCATCCTCCATGATGCCAGCCTCGGTAATGACCCCTTCTGGCTGCAATCCGAACACTTCGAGAACACCGGTGATACCTGGGAGATCCTCGATGAAAAATTCCAGATCTGGCAAAAGTCCTTCCCCGCCGGAACAGTAGGCCTCGGTGTCAATAGCATCAGCGGCGGCGGCGAACATTACCTCATCGCCCTCAAACCAACGGACCCCACAGCCAATCTCAAGGTCTCCAACCTCTACCCGGGCCAGCTCCGCCTCACCACTCTCAAACCCGGCACTGCCCCCTACGCCGACCTCGACGTCACCTTCCCATCCGTCCCCGAATCACTCCAGAATCTCCCCTTCATCCAAACTCTGCGCAATAGCCGCGCCGACGGAAAACTCGTCGGACTCTTCCGTACCACCCAACACCCCAGCACAGCCAAACCTGACCACGTGGTTCTCACCTGGAACAATAACCCCCAAACCACCCAGACCATCCAATGGCGCACCTCCCCCAATACCCCCAAAGGACTCGTCGCCTACCAGGAACGCGCCCTATACAACCACCCCAAACCCCGCGCCCTCCAAAAACTCAAGGCAACCACGGAAACCCTCTCCGATCCCTACCTCGTCAATGACCCCGCCATCCTTCGCCATACCGCCACTCTCACCAACCTCAAACCCAATACCACCTACGTCTACTCCGTCGGCGATGGCTCCCGCGACGGCTGGTCCGAACTCGCCGAATTCACCACCGCTCCAACCCAAATACGCCCCTTCTCGTTCATCTATATGGGGGATGCCCAAAATGGCCTCGACCGCTGGGGCACCCTCGCCCACAACGCCTTCCGCGAACGCCCCGACGCCGCCTTCTACCTCATGGCCGGTGACCTGGTAAACCGCGGCAATGAACGCGATGACTGGGATAGCTTCTTCGCCAACGCCACCGGAATCTTCAACCGCCGCCAACTCGTCCCCGTCATCGGAAACCACGAATGCCAGGGAGGCCACCCATCCCTCTACCTCAACCTCTTCAGCCTCCCCCATAACGGCCCCGCCAACATCGAACCGGAACGCTGCTACGCCTTCGAATACAGCAACGCCCTCTTCGTCATCCTCGACTCCAACCTCGAACCCGAAACCATGACCCCCTGGCTCGAAACTACCCTCGCCCACTCAAAAGCCACCTGGAAATTCGTCGCCTACCACCACCCCGCCTATTCCTCCTCCCCCGGACGCGATAACGCCAAACTCCGCCAGGAATGGACCCCTCTTTTCGATAAATACCACGTGGACCTCGCACTCCAAGGGCACGACCACGCCTACCTCCGCACCCACCCCATCCGCAATAACCAACGCGTCGAAAACCCCGCCAACGGCACCACCTACGTCGTCTCCGTCTCCGGCACAAAAATGTACGACCAGGCAGAACGCGAAACCACCGCCTTCGGTATGACCAAAGTCGCCACTTACCAGGTCCTCGATATCCAGATCTCCGGTGACCGACTCGTCTACCGCGCCTACGACATCGACGGCAACCTCCGCGACGAACTCATCATCGCCAAGTAACTCGCCACCACCCTCTCAC
Organism: Verrucomicrobiota bacterium; assembly: GCA_046047235.1. Lineage (GTDB taxonomy): Bacteria > Verrucomicrobiota > Verrucomicrobiia > Limisphaerales > JAHDYP01 > JBMTVN01. The sequence continues at coordinate 7,232 of JBJOII010000027.1, forward strand.
TTGGCAAGCCATCCGCTGCGCGCAAGCAGGCGACTACAGCCACTCAGGTGGAACGCGCACCAATCGCCTCCACCAGCAGACCTAAAGCCTCGGGGCGATTCACCGCCCCCACCAATCGCATGTCCCGCCGAGTGTCCACCACCGGCACGTTCCGTAACTCACTGGACAATAATACCGGCAATACATCCAAAACCTTCTGCTCCGGTGTCAAACACGGCGGAGGCGGACGCATAATGTCATGCGCAATCACACTCCCCAACTCCTCCGCATCCCCCAAGTGCTGCTTCAAATCTTCCAACGCCAAAATCCCCACAAAACGACCACCCCCAGTCACCACCGGTAAAAAATTAACCGGACTCGACATGAACCGGTTCACCACCTCCCGATAGGTCGTCGTCGTCAATACCGGCCGCACCGGCAACCGCATCAAATCCCCCACGGTCTTCTGCGTCGTCATCCCCAACCGCTCCACCTCCCGCTCCAGCAAAACCCCGCGCCTCCTCAACGGACCCGTATACACATCCTCCGGACAAAACCGACGCCCCACCAGCGCGGCCACCGCCGATGCCACCAGCAACGGAGGAAATACCAAATGACTCAGCGATAACTCAAAAATCATCACTACTGCCAATAAAAGCGAGTGCGTCGTCGCCGCCAGCGTACAACCCATCCCAACCAACGCAAATGTCCCCACTGAGACCTCCACCCCACACCCCAACACATGCAAAAGCCCACCAAATATCCCCCCCAAAGCCGCCCCCAAAAATAACGTCGGCGTAAATAACCCACCCACCGCCCCCGTCCCCACAGTCACCACTGTCGCCACTAGCTTCGCCACCAACAAAATCACCAGAAACCTCCACCCCATCTCCCCATGCAAAATCGCGTTCGTCGGCTCATACCCGTTCCCCCAAACGTCCGGAAATGAAACCGCCAGCAAACCCACCACCACACCCCCAGCCAACAAACGCAAACTCAACCTCGAAAATCGCAGCTCAAACCACCCCGTCATCCATCTCATCCCCCGCATGAATACCGCACCCAGCCCACCCGCCAGCCCACCCAACACCAAAAACCACGGCAACTGCAACGCCGGCACCGACCCCACATCCGCAGGAATCTCATAAATCGGGTCCACCCCAAACACCGACCGAGACACCACCGACGCCACCGCCGACGCAAATACCAACGGCCCAAACAAACTCATGGAAAACGTCCCCAACACAATCTGCGCCGCAAATACCGCCGCAGTCACCGGAGCATTGTAAGCCGATGCCATCCCCGCCGCTGCACCACACGCCACCAACAAACGTAACCGATACGGATGCCCCCCACAGAACACCCCCAGCCTCGAACCCAACGCCGCACTCAAATGCGCAATCGGCCCCTCACGCCCAATCGATCCCCCACTGCTAATGCTCAATAAGGAAGAAACCGCCTTCGCCACCGCACTCCGCAAATGTAACCTCCCATCCCCCACCACCACCACCTCAAGGATGTTCCCCGTGTCCGGCAGCCTCGCTACCCGCGATGACCAATGCAAAATCGACCCCGCCAAAAAAGCCCCACCCATCGGCAAAAATAACCGAACCCACGGTGAAGCCCCCGCCGCCAACTCCGTCCACCCACCTTCACCCGCAAAAATCATCACCTTCGCCGCCTCGGCCACATGGAATAACACCACGTTCACCAGCCCACCCATCACCCCCACCACCCCCGCCAGAACCAAATGCACCGCCTCCTCACTCAACTTCAACCGCTGCCGCCACCTCAGCAAACACGCCCGATCACCATGCACCCCGCGCTGCCACACCCGCCAACACCAACCCCGACTAGATGGCTCCTTTTCCATCTAAATCAACCCTCACTCACCAACACCACCCGCCGCCCCTTCCGGCGCCAGCTTCAAACCCTCCTCCGGAACCAACGGCACCCGAAACTGCTGGTCGCGATAGTCCACCTTCATGATCACTTCATTGCTCCGAATTAACTCACACTCCACCACCAACCGCCCCCCAGATACCGGAATCCGCTTCACCTCCCCGTTCGTAAAGGAATGATTGGACCCCCCGCTGCCCACCAATACCATGTGCCCGTTCGTCGATAATGTAATCCCCTTCAAATATAACAACGGCTCCTTCCCCCCCAACGACCACGAATGCGTCGCCTCCACCTGCACAACCTCCGCCGGCTCACCCGGCTCCTCCTTCTCCGCTAACCACCCCGGACTCAACTGCCCCATCAATGCCGTCAGCGCAAAAATCTTAAACGCCAACATCAACGCCCCCGCAATCACTACCGAAAATACGGTGTCCGTCAGGTCAGACTGCGAAGCCTTCCATATGCATAACACCAAAACCGCCGTTCCCACATAATGCCCCACGACCGGAATCTGCGATAACGCGGATGCCAACGCCGTCGACCCCAATAATGCCACCGGCCCAACCCTCCACCCCTGAACCCGCATCAGTAAAAACAACACCAGGGAATAAGCCACCCAGTAAATCCCGGTGGCAATCAACAGCCCGGCCCACGCTCCCGACATCGGTATCTCTCCAGCTGACATAAAACCTACTCTCCTTCTTTCATTCGCTTTGTCCAGCGGACGTAACCCGCCCTCACCTCGCCCCCCCCACCGCCCGACCACGCATACCCGTTGCGCCGCTCACCCTCAATCTCCGACAACGCATACTTCCTCACCCCGTCACGCCCACAAAAAATCGGCCGCCCCGAACCCAACTCATAAAACCGCGCCCACATCTCCGGTGCACCCCCCTCCGCCACCAGCCGCTTGTCCCCGTCAACCACCACCTGACGCCACCCGCTGATCTTCACCCGCTCATACCACCGCACCCCCGCCTCAACCGCCTCACAAACCGCCTCCGTCCCCGGCCCACACTCCATCAAATACAACAACACCCCCGCACTCTCACCCCCACTCAACGACGGCAACTCATACGACCTCGCCCCCACAGGCTCCAAACTCTCCCTGTCATGCTGCGCACACCACACCGTCAACTCACCCTCCTCCCGCACCTGACACCCCAAAATACACTCCAAACCCCGTGCCAATGCCCCGCCTATCATCTCCCGCTGATCCTCCCCCAGAAAACCATACCCTTCCCCATCCCTCAGCTCCCCAAGCAAACGCATCAACCCAATCATCGTCCCATCGTTAAACGTAATGTGCCGACCATACCCCCCACCCGGATCCGGACTCTGAGGCCAACCCCCATTCGCATACTGAGCTCCCAATACACAACCCAGCCCCCGCAAAAAGGCCCGCCTGTACCCCTCCTCCCCAGTCACCCCATACAACCGCCCCAAAAACCTCATCTCGTCCCGCCCCGCACCATTGTCAAATGTCCCCCGCAACCGCTCCCCCCCCATAACCCGCCTCTCAGCCGATGTATCCAGGTTCTTGGGCCACCACCCCTCAGCGGTCTGCCACGATAACACCCTCTCCGCAATCACCCGCGCCTCATCCCCCGCCCACCACCCAACCGGCCGCTTCAAATACTCCCCCACCCCACAAATACCCACATCCCCCACTCCAACCATCCAAAGCAGGAAAAACAACCACCACCAGCCCCGACCACTACCTGGCCTTCCGCGCAACCACAAAGGCGTTGAACATGCCATACCTCGTAAACGTTAGATTCAATAAAAAGTTAACCGGCGCCGCCACATACCGGTCCGTACACTCCACCCTCTCCACCTCGCAACCATTCAACCCCAAAAAGAAACCCATCTCCAAACCGTTGGTCGCCACAATCGCATCATCATCCGGCGTAAATGGCTCCTTCACAATCGGCTCCATCCGGTCAAACCGAACCCCAGCCGGATCCAAACGCATCTGCCTCCGCTTCTCCATCAATCGCCAAAAATTCCGCCACTTGTTCCCCAAACCCCTCATCCGTGAATGATAATCCCGAAATCCCAATACCCGGAAAAAATTCGGACTCGATAACACCACCCGCCCCCCCGGCTCCACCACCCGCACCAACTCCGCCACAAATGACTCCGGCTCCTCCACATGCTCCAATACATTCAAAGCCCCAACCGCCGCAAAATACCCGTCCTCATACGGTAAATGCCGCCCGTCATACATCCGGCAATGCCGACTCCGCCTCAACGCCCGCTCAATGTTCGGCTCCGATACATCCACCCCATGCGCCTCATACCCCACCTCCGCCAACCGCCCCACCACCTGCCCCGCCCCACACCCCACATCCAACACCCTTACACCAGACCTCGCCGGCATCAAGGTGTCCGTATACTTCGCGTAAAACGCCGGATCCCAGTGCTCCAGAAAATCCGCATACACCTCGTTGTGCCGGTATGTCTCTTGATGGCCCATCGCGCCAAAACCTGAATCCTCACCCCCTCACCAATCAACCGAAAACCACCCTCCCCCTACTCCCCATCCACCCCCAACTCCGCCAAGTAAATCGCCGCCCCACCCTCGTGCGATGAATAATAACTCACCCATAACCGCCCATCCCACCACACCATCCCCGGATAACTCGTGTCCCCACCCGAAGGTAATGCCACCAACTCACGAAACACTCCCCTCCGCCGATCCACCCACCCCACCGCCGTGCGCGCCCCACCATCATATAACCTCACACCCGCCAACAATTCACCCCCAGGCAACTCCACCATCGACGGCCCTCCCATCCGTACCCCCAAATCCTCCCAGCTCCAGTCCGTGTAAGGCTCCCTACTCCAGCCCAGTTGCGCCGTCCCCATCTCCCCATCCCGCCGCAGTAAACACACCGCCTCACCCCCAGAACCAAATACCAAAGCCGATTCGTTCGGATAACCCCCCTCAAACAACCTCGGGACAATCACCTCAAACCCTCCCCCCTCCACACTTTTATAGAGCTTCACATGACGATCCTCCCCCACCGCATACCCCACCCCATAACCCCTCCCGCCATGCCACTGAACCCGCCATAACCAAATATCCGG
>JBJOII010000027.1:12219-49795 GCA_046047235.1 Verrucomicrobiota bacterium
ATCCCCCACCTCCAAGGCTTCCCCCCAGTCCTCACCATCCCCCGATACCCACATGAATGTCTGATGTGACTTCACTGTCCGGTCAGCCATCGCCCCCGCCGCCAATAACATCAGGCGCCCGTCCGGCATCACCGAAATCTTCGGATCCCTCAAATCTGCCCCCTCTAAGGTCACCCGCGCCACCGAACCCCATCCCACCCCATCCTCCGACGCCAAAACCCGAACCGCACCACCCGGCGATACATGCCCTTCCCCCTCCCGAAATACACAATAAAACCGGCCACCATGCCGGACCAAATCCGTGAACGCATTGTGCGGCGCCCCATCCCAAATCCTGCTCGATCGCAATAACCGCACCCGTGGAACCACCCCATACCCATACCGCCCATACACCTCCGCCAAACTCACCGCCTCCCCACCCCGCCGCTTGCTCTCGTCCGCAGCCTCCATAAAGGCAAACATCTCCACCGTCTCCCCCTCGCCCACCGGCGCTACCCCCGTCTCAAAAAATTTCACCACCTCCACCAGCAAAGGCCGATACCCCTCATACACCCCTACCTCCATGTCCCCACCCTCCCCCACAACCCGCCCGCCATATCCCTCACCCTCACTAAAACGCCCCACCCGACCCCCACTCCATTCCCCCTCCACCACCACCCCTCTCTCCCCATCCAGCCTCCGAACACGCTCACACCCCGTCCCCATCACGGTAAACAACGACTCCACCCCATGTACGCCATACCAGAATAAATCCGGATGATGCGGCTCCAAACTGCACGGACTGTGCGTCTCTGCCCGCATCACCAAACCCACCTGCCCCCGACGCGCCGCCTGCGTCGCACCACCATACCGCAACGAAGAAGAACTAAACACCGGCACCCCACGCTCACTAGCCAACCGAAAAATCGCCAGCACATCCCCCAATGAACCCGCCATCGGCTTGTCGATAAACAATGGCTTTCCCGCCTCAATCACCGGTATCGCCTGATGCAAATGCGGCCGCCCATCCACACTCTCCAACATCACCACATCCACCCGACGGCATAACTCCTCAATCGACCCCACAATCTCCACCCCATACTTGTCCCTCAACTCAGCCGTAAACCCATCCACCCGACCCCGGCTCGATTCTATGTCCGGACTCCCCCCGCGAAATGCCGCAACAACCCTCGCTCCCGGCACATGGTCATCACGATCCTCCTCGTTCAACAAACGCGTAAACGCCGTCACATGCGAAGTGTCCAACCCTATCAACCCTACCCGCAAAGGCTCTGCGCCCAAACACCCGCCGCTCAACCAGAAGATCGCGAAAAGAAAAATCGGGGCTCTCACGGGTCAGGAACCTGCCACGGCACCCCGCACAAACACCAGCACAGATACTCCCCCTCTCCCTACGCTCTCAGAACCACTTCCTCCACCCCGGAACGCCTGACACCCTCCCCGCGCCAAACCCCCACACCCCGAACTGCCGAACGCCCCGCAGGCTTCCGCGCCACCAACGCTCCACTACCCCCCGATACGCTTCCCCCATGCACCAATAACTCCAGCCGCCCCACCACATCTCCCACTTGCTCAGCCTGACTCTTCAACTCCTCGCTCGACCCCGACGCCTCCTCCGCACTCGCCGCCGTGCTCTGCGTCACCTGGTCAATCTGGGCCACCGCCTGATTGATCTGCGTCATCCCCTCGCTCTGCTCCCGACACGCACTCGCCACCTCACTCACTAATCGCGTCACTTCACCACTCTGCTCCAAAATCCCCTCCAACCGCGCAGCCACCCGCACACTCACCTCCCGCCCGGACCGACCATGCTCAACCGAAGACTCAATCCGCTCCGCCGTCTCACGGGCAGCATGAGCACTCCGCTGTGCCAAACTCCGCACCTCCTCCGCCACGACCGCAAACCCCATCCCCGCCTCCCCCGCCCGGGCCGCCTCAACCGCCGCATTCAACGCCAACAAGTTCGTCTGAAATGCAATCTCATCAATGGTCTTAACAATCTTCCTAACCTCATCACCCGATTCCTCTATCGCACGCATCGCTCTCCCCAATGCCTCCATGTCTACCTTGCCCGCCTCAGCCGACCGCGCAGCCTCCCTCGCCAATGCATCCGCCTTCGCCGCATGATCCGCATTCACCCGCGTCATGCTCGCCAACTCCTCCAGCGAAGAACTCGTCTCCTCCACCGATGCCGCCTGCTGGCTCGCATCCCCAGCCAAAGACACCCCCGCACCCGCAATCATCCCCGCCGCCGCACGCAAACTCGCCGCACCCTCCCTCAATTGCTCCACAACCGACATCAATGGACGCGCCACCATCCGCCCCACCAACACCGTGATCAAAACCCCGATCGATACACATAACACAACGGTCGTCCCCGCCGCATTCCACAAACTCCCCCGGTCCAACTCCGCTATCAGCCCCTCCCACCTCTGCTGCGCCCCCACCAACCGCTCGGTCCCAAATCGAAAACTCAAAACCCCACCCACCTGCCCCGCACTAAACTCGTTGTGACACTCCAAACAACTCTCCGCCACCGGCAACGGATGATATAACTCAAAAGACCCCTCCCCCTGACGCCGCACCACATCCGACGATCCCAACAGACCGGCACGCATCTCCTCCGGTAAACCCTTCCCCAAAAAACGCTCCTCCGTCGAATACGTCGATACCCCGTCCGCATTAAACAGGGTCATCTCCTGCAAACCATCCACCCCCCGCTGCAACGCCAACAACTCCCCGAACTTGTCCATGTCCCCCTGCTCCATCACGTCCACCAGTGAAAAGGTCACCGCCTTCTGTAATGTCTCCACCCACTCCCACTGGTTGGTCACCTCCTCAGCCCCGCTCGCCAACGCCAACCGCCGCACCACCGCGTTGTTGCGCCCCCGCTGCACCACCTGCGAAGCCACCACCACCACCACCACACCCGCCAAAACCGCCATGAACAACCTGGTCTGAAGTTTCATATCTCCACCTAAAAAATCCCGCCACACCCCAAAGGGCGCAGCGGCACCCAGCAAAAACGACTCCTTAAGCCTCCGCTGACGCCTCTTCAGCCATGTGCTCCAAGGCCTCAGCCGATACCACCCGGTCAATATCAATCAGGGTCTTCACCACACCCTTCACCTTCGCCATGCCCTGAATGTAATCGGTCTCCAAACGGGTGCCGAAATCGGGCGCCTCCTCAATGTCCTCAGCAGACAAACTCACCACCTCCTCCACCCCGTCCACCACCAAACCCATGTAAGCACTGCCGCGCTTCGGTAACTCCACCTGTACCACCACGATGCACGTCTGCTCGTTGTCCTCAATCCCCGCCATCCCAAACTTAATCCGCAAATCAATCACCGGAATGATCTTCCCCCGCAAGTTGATAACCCCCTTCACATAAGGCGGCATCTGCGGAACCGCCGTGGCCGGCTGTAACCGGATAATCTCCCGAATCTTTAACACCGCAATCCCGTAACTCTCCCCCCCAAGCAGGAAGGTCAGGTATTTGGTCGAACCCGCTTTCGCGTTCACTTGCGTCGCTTCAATGGTAGCAGCACTCATATTCTTGATCCCGTTCCTGCCAGCCCTTCTCAGCCAGCATTAGATACATCGTCAGTTTTCCAGTTTCACTTTAGACACACTCAGGCCGCCCTGGCCGGCGCCTGAACGCTCAAATCCATCAAACCCGCCACGTCCAAAATCAACCCCACCCGGCCATCCCCCAGTATCGCAGCCCCAGCCAAACCCGGATTGCGCTTCATCGTATCCCCTAAACTCTTGATCACGACCTCCTGCTTCCCAATCAGTTGGTCCACCATCAAACACCGCGTCCGCGTATCCGACTCCACTACCAATACAATCGCTTCCTTGGGATCACGCACCGCACCCGGACACCCAAATAAATCGTGCAGCCGAAGCAACGGCATCAGTTGCCCCCGCACATTCACCAGCTCTCCACGCTGCTGAACCGTGCTCAACATCTCCTTCGTCGGCCGAAATGACTCCCTCACCGATAACGTCGGCACAATGTAACGCTCAGCCCCAACCCCCACGATCAACCCGTCAATAATCGCCAGCGTCAGCGGCAAATGAATCGATATCCGCGTCCCCTTGCCCAATTCCGACTCCACCTCAATCTTGCCCCTCAACTTCTCAATATTCCTCCGCACCACATCCATCCCTACCCCACGCCCCGAGATGTCCGTAATCTTCTCCGCCGTCGAAAAACCCGCCCCAAAGATAAACCCAAACACTTCCTTGTCCGTCAGCTCATCCCCAGGCCTCGCTAACCCCCGCTCAATCGCCTTCTTCAAAATCCGCTCGCGATTCAACCCCGCCCCGTCATCGCTCACTTCAATCACGATATTCCCACCCTGGTGGTAAGCCCTCAAGGTCACCGTCCCATAAGGACTCTTCCCCGCCGCCAATCGCGTCTCCGCCTTCTCTAAACCATGGTCCAGCGAGTTTCGGATCATGTGCACCAGGGGATCGTTCAACTCCTCCACAATCGTCCGATCCAACTCCGTCTCCTCACCCTCCGTTGCCAACTGAACCTGCTTCCCGGCCTTCATCGCCAAATCCCTAACCACCCGGTTCATCTTCTGAAAAGTCCCCCGAATCGGTACCATCCGCAATGACATCGATACCCGCTGCAAATCCCGCGTAATCCTCGTCAGCTGGGCAAAATTCCTCGTCAACTGCTCGCTTCGGTTGATCGCCAACCCCGGATCCTGCGCCACCATGCTCTGCGCAATCACCATCTCACCCACCAAATCCACCAAACTGTCCAGCTTGGCCGTGTCCACTTTCACGCTCGCCGTGTTCGTAACCACAGCCTTGCGCGCCGACTCCGCATTAGCACTCACCTTAACCGGCTCCACATCCGCCTGTGGCGACACCACACCCTCCACCCTCGCAGGAGCTGCCGATGCTTCCACAACCGCCGGACCTCCCTCCAGTGCCGCAACCACCGGCTCGCTCGCACTCTCCACCTTCGCCTCCACTACCGATACTCGCTCCTCCGCAGCCGCCCCACCCGAGCCACGCGACAAAATACCCCGCACCCGAACCAATAAAGCCTGCGTCGGAATCACAATCTCACCCGGAGCTTCCCCTCCACCCAACTGCGCCTCCATCCGCTGCACAAATTGGTTCAGGGTGTCGCCACCAGCCAAAATCACATTCGTGACCTCTGCATCAATCACCAGCCGATGCTGCCTCGCCTGGTCCAATAACGACTCCAGCTCATGCGCCAGCTTGTTGATCGGAACCAAATTCAAGAACCCAGACCCCCCCTTGAAAGTATGGAAAGCCCGGAATATCGAATTCAACGTGTCCGCATCCGTCGGGTTCTCCTCCAATGTCAAGACACCCAACTCAATGTTCTGCAGATGCTCATGCGACTCCGCCACAAACTCCGCCAATAACTCGGCATCACCCTCCAAATTCAACTTCAACGGCTCCTCCGGCGGTAACCCAGCCTCCTCCACCCCAACGCTCGGCTCCTCCGCCACAATCTCCACCCTCTCCTCCAACCCCGGCTCCAATAGCTCAGGAATCGCCCCACCACTGTCCGCCGCCCGCATCGCCGGCCTCACCCACTCCGCCCACGCCTGCAAATTCCGAATCGCCACCGGCGAAAAGGTCCCTACCTCAAATACCCCATCCACCACAGTCCGCAGCCGCGCAAAACCACCCCTGAAGGCCTCCGGCAATTCCACCCCCCCCAACGCACCCTCAATGTCCCCCAGTAAACTGTTGATCGGTAATAACCCCCCATCCTTGCCTGGCTCCAAATACCCGATCTCCAAAATCACCTTGTCCACATACGCCGCCGCAATAAATAACTCCGGCTTGCCAATCGGCCCCAAAACGTCACCCTCACCCTCCCCCACCCCACCCACACTACAATCCGGCATCGGCGGTAAAACCTCACCCGCATCAGCAGCCAGCAAAGCCGACCCCATCCAGGACGACCACTGCTTCAATATCTGCAAGTTCCCCTCCTGAAATGTCCCTACCTCAAAAACCGCGTCCACCACCCCACGCGCCACGCTCACACCCTCTATAATCCCCGCAGGAACCCCGCCGCCCCCCACGACAGCCTCCATGTCCGCCAACAAACTGTTGATCGGTAAAAGTCCATTGTCCTTCCCCGGTTCCGCAAATACAGACTCCAGGGCAATCTTGTCGACCAACGCCGACAAGTTCGCTAATTCGGGTGATCGTAGGTCAGCCATAGTTCCTTCGGCACTTCTTCCCAGTGCGCTGACCTAACCATCGGCAACCCTACCCCCACACTTTACCCCCAATTCTCCCCCTCCCTCGGCGCTTCACTCTCTCTCCCCTCTACTCTCTCCTCTCTCCCTGCGACCCGCCCTCGGGTCGCAAGAGCCCTCAGCCCTCTGCCCTCAGCCCTCAGCCCTCAGCCCTCAGCCCTCAGCCCTCTGCCCTATGCGCTCTGCCCTATGCGCTCTGCCCTATGCGCTCTGCCCTATGCGCTCTGCCCTATGCGCTCTGCCCTATGCGCTCAGCGCTCCGCGCTATGCGCCCCCAACTCCTAACACCACACCCACCGGACAATGATCCGACCCCATCACCTCCGGCCGAATAAACGCATCGCGTAAAGCCGCCCTGAACCCACCCGAAATCAAAAAATAATCAATCCTCCACCCCACATTCCTCGCCCGAGCATTCGACATCTGACTCCACCACGTGTAATGCCCCCCCTCCTTCACATACTCCCGAAAGGTGTCCACAAAACCCGCCTTCACCATCGCCCCAAATCCCGCCCGCTCCTCCGGCGTAAAGCCGTGATTCCTTACATTCGCCTTCGGATTCGCCAAATCCAACTCCGTGTGCGCCACATTCAAATCCCCACAAAACACCACCGGCTTCTCCTTCTCCAACCGGCGCAAATACCGCAAGAATACCCGATCCCACTCCTGACGATACTCCAACCTCGTCAGGCCACGTTGCGAATTCGGAACATACACGTTCACCAGAAAGAAACCCTCATACTCCGCCGTTAATACCCGCCCCTCCCGGTCATGCTCAGCTTTCCCAATCCCCGTAGTCACTTTCAGCGGCTTCAACTTTGTAAAGATCGCTGTCCCAGCATACCCCTTCTTCTCCGCCGGATTCCAATAGCTCGTGTAACTCGCTGGCCATAACTGCTCCACCTCGTCCGGATAACACCGCGTCTCCTGTAAACACAAGATGTCAGGCGATTCCCCCTCCAAATACTCCAAGAAATTCTTGCGCATCACCGCCCGCAAACCATTCACGTTCCAGGAAATTATCTTCATCACAAATCCGCCCCCGATGTATCGAATCCCCCACGCCACGAGAAGTCTCGATTCACCCAAAGTCTAATCTGGCTTGCCCCAAAACCACGCTGCTCACACCATCCCCTACCCAGGTCATGCGCCAGCTCCTCAACCAGTTCCAGAAGACCATGCTCCAATGGAACCACCTCCACCCCTATAACGCCATCCACGGCCTGCGCCTCCCGAAACCCGTTGACCCCCAACAACTCCAAACCTCCATCCACCAAACCCTCGAAGCCAAACGCCTCACCCAATGCCTCATCTCCCCAAACCAATCCACTATCAACTTCACAACCAATCCCTCCCCCACCCGCCTCACCACCCTCGACACCACAGGTGACTCCCCCAACCACTTCAGTCAAATCATCGCCCGCGAACTCAATACCCCCTTCACCCACTCCATCAACCAACCCTTCACCCCCTTCCGCTTCCTCCTCATCAACCAACCCTCCTCCTCCTGGCTCTGCCTCACCTACTTCCACGCCGTCGCCGACGCCCACGCCATCCTCCAACTGCTCCGCGATATCGTCACCCGGCACCACCAACCCAATACAAACCTGCCCCCCGCCACCCCACCCGCCAACAACCCGGAATCCCTCCTTACCCACCACCCCCTCTCCCTCCTCCGCGCCCTGCTCACCCTCCCCTCCACGATCAGCACCAGCCGACGCTGCCACCGGCCCAAAAGCCCAAATCCGGATGCTTCCAGCAACCTCTGCTCCGCCTTCACTCTCCCCCCGGACCTCCTGCAGCAACTCCGCCTGACCAGCCGCAGCTGGCAGGTCACCATCAATGACCTGCTCCTCACCGCCCTCCTCAAAGCCGTCGCACCCTTCACCCCATCCCGCCTCAACAACCCAAAACGCCCACTCCTCGGCCTCGGCGTCATCGTCAGCCTCCGCAACGATCTCCCCAACCCCGAATCCAACCCCTTCGGTCTCCTGCTCGGCTCCTTCAGAGTCGCCCACCCCACCCCCAACCACCTCCCGCTTGAAAACCTCGCCAAGCAAATCCACCAGCAAACCCAGTCCGCCAAACAACACCGCTCCTACCACCACACACCAATCCACCTGACCGCAGCCCGCCTGCTCACCCAAACTCGCCCACCCCGTAAACAAACCGGTTTCTACCCCAAAAACCACCCCCTCTGCGGCGGGATCACCAACCTGAACCTCGACCCCATCTGGCCCCACCAGGACTACTTCCGCGCCGTCTCCACCGGCCCCGCCACCCCACTGGTCCTCTCCGCCACCACCGCCAACCAAAACCTCCAGGCCTGCCTCACCTCAAATAGCAGCGTGTTTGACGCAAACGCCCTCGAACAGGTAAAGAGCACCCTGCAAGCGACAATCCAAGAACTCCACCACGGTCGTTGAACTCACCTCTCTCCATCACCTCATCCACGCTTGCCCTGCTGGCCCTGCTGCTCTGTAGCTGCGGAACCTACCAGCGCCGTGGCGCACCCCCCCACGCCGCCCAACTTTTCACCGCCCAACTCTCAAACCCAAAAACCGCGCTAACACCCGAACTCCAACAGCAAATCCTCCGACTCAACCCCAACCAAGTTTCCTCCTCCGATATCCAAAACATCCTCTCCCACACCCCCGCACCCCGTATCCTCCTCATCCATGGCGGCGTCTGGCTCGTCATCCCCCGCATGATCTCCTTCGCCGACTTCCTCACCTCCATGGGCTACCCCGCAGCAAGCCTCACCAATGCCCACGACGGCACCTACACCATCAGCTGCTACGAAAGCAGCGACATGATCGCCGGCACCATCGCCTTCTACTACGAAAAGGAAGGCCTCCGCCCCATCCTCATCGGCCATAGCCAGGGCGCCATGCAAATCGTCAAAGTCCTCCATAAACTCGAAGCACCCCACTCCCACTCCATCCCCGTCTGGAACCCCTACTCCTGGTCCGCTGAACCCCGCACCGAAATCATCGACCCCCTCACCCAACAACCCCAACCCGTCGTCGGCCTCACCATCCCCTACGCCACAGGCATGGGCGGCGGCGGCGTCACCCGCCTCATGCCCAACCAGTGGGACATGCTCGGCCGACTCCGCTCCATCCCCAACTCAGTCGAGGAATATACCTACTTCTATAAACACTTCGACCTCCTCGGCGGCGACTGGCTCGGTTATGGCCCAGCCAACCTCTCCAAACCCAAAGGCACCGCCGCCGTCCGTAATGTCCGCCTCCCCACCGGCTACCACCACGGTAGTGTCCCCGATACCCGACACCTCGCCCAAAACCCCGAAATCGTCGAGTGGATCAATCACTATAACCCCCTCTCACCCCCCGACTCGGTCCCGGACTTCTCCTCCGACTCCAGAAATATCCTCTGGGCCGCCGATGTCTGGTTCAGTATCAAAAAACACTGGGTCCTCGAACTCCAACGCTGGATCCAACATCAGCACCCCTCCGAAAATGCCCCTTGATCACCTCCCCACACGACAAATCGCCGTCCTCGCCTCCGCCCTCATCTATTGGGTCGGCGTAGCTATCCAAGCCCGACGCGTCCGGCGTAAAATCGGCCACTCCCCCAACGTCGCACCTAAAGGCACCAAGGAAACCCTCCTCTGGATCGGCTGGACCACGGTCGTTCTCGCCTGGCTCATCCAACCCGCCCTAGGCGGCTCCCCCTCCACACTCCCAGGTATCCGCCTCCACCCCAACTTCACCGGATCCATCCCACTCGGCATCACTCTCCTCACCCTCGGCTACACCGCCACTCTCTGGTGCTACGCCGCCATGGGCAAAGCCTGGCGCATGGGTATCGACCACAAAGAACAAACCCAGCTCGTCACCCAAGGCCCCTATAAGTTCATCCGCCACCCCATCTACGCCTTCCAAGTCCTCATGCTCGCCGGCTCTACCCTACTCCTCCCCTCAGCCCTCTCCCTCGCCACTCTCGCCCTCCACCTCACCTGCGTCGCCTTCAAGGTCGCCGACGAAGAATCCCACCTCGCCAAACTCCACGGCCCCGCCTACCTCCAATACAAAAAACAAACCGGCCGACTCCTCCCACGCCTCCTCCCCCCCGCCCGCTAACAACCCCGTCCATCGACTGAATCAATACCCGTCACATCAATATTGATTTCACCCCACACCTAAACCACATGTATCGTCCCCAATCACGCGGGACCCGTAAACCTGCCCCAACGTCGCCATGACTCACTCACCCCCATCCCAGCAAACCCAGGCCCGCATCGCCGCCTGCCTCGCCCTCGCCACGCTCGCCCTACTCACCTCCAGCTGCTCCCCCAAACGCATGGCCGTCAATATGGTCGGTAATGCCCTCGCCTCCGGCGGTACCACCTTCTCCTCCGATGACGACCCCGAACTCGTCAAAGCCGCCGTCCCCTTCAGCCTCAAACTCATGGAAAGCCTCCTCGCCGAAAGCCCTAAACACAAAAAACTCCTCCTCGCCACCTCCAGCGGCTTCACCCAATACGCCTACGCCTTCGTCCAACTCGAGGCCGATGAACTCGAAGATACCGATTTCGCCGCCGCCGAAGCCCTCCGCAACCGCGCCCGCCGCCTCTACCTCCGTGCCCTCAACTACGGCCTCCGCGGACTCGATGCCTCCCATCGCCACTTCTCCCAAGACCTCACCAACAACCCCCGCGCAGCCGTAAAACGCGCCCGCAAAAAAGACGTCCCCCTCCTCTATTGGACCGCCCTCGCCTGGGGCGCCACCATCAGCGTCTCCAAAGATGACCCCTACATCGTCGCCCAAATCCCCCAAATGGAAGCCCTCATCGACCGCGCCCTCGAACTCAATGAATCCTACGCCGATGGCGCCATCCATAGCTTCCTCATCACCTACGAAATGAGCCGCGACGGCGCCCCCGGCCTCCCCGCCGACCGCTCACGTCAACACTTCAACCGCGCCATGGAACTCTCCCAAGGCAAACTCGCCGGCCCCCTCGTCTCCCTCGCCGAAGCCGTCTCCATCCAGGAACAAAACGTCGGGGAATTCGATCAACTGCTCAACCAGGCCCTCAGCATCAATCCCGACGACGACCCCGATAACCGGCTCATGAACCTCATTATGCAACAACGCGCCCGCTGGCTGTTACAACACCGCGAAGACTTCTTCCTCCTGCCCGACCCTGCTTGACACCCCACACCAACCCCCGCTAGCAAAGGACCTCGCTCATGCAATACAAACTGCCCACCCAGAGGACAATCACCCGCATCCTCCACCATTCCGCTCTCGCTGCCCTCACCCTCGCCCTCACCCTCCTCTCCCTCACTCCCGCCCGGGCCGCCACCAAAATCCGCCTCGCCACCCTCGCCCCAACCGGCTCCGTCTACCATAAAAGCCTCCAAACGCTCCGCGATGAATGGCGCAAAATCTCCGGCAATAAGGTCGACCTGCTCGTCTATGCCGACGGCAAACTCGGCGGCGAAGCCGAAGTCGTCCGCCTTATGAACCTCAACTCCATCCAGGCCGCCATGCTCACGGTCGTCGGCCTCACAGAAATCGACCCCGGCGTCCAAGGCCTCCAAAATATCCCCATGGGCTTCCGGGACTTCGCCGAAGTCGATCACGTCGCCCAAAAACTCCAGCCCCTCCTCGAAGAAAAACTCGCCGCCAAAGGCTACGTCGTCCTCGGCTGGAGCGACGCAGGCTGGGTCCGCTTCTTCACCAAAAACCCCGTCCGCACCCCCGAAGACCTGAAATCCCAAAAGCTCTTCACCTGGGCCGGTAACCCCGAAGTCATCGGCATCTACCGCTCCGTCGGCCTCACCGCCGTCGCCCTCGAAACCGCCGATATCGTCCCCTCCCTCGAAACCGGACTCATCGACGCCGTACCCTGCCCCCCAGTCTTCGCCCTCAAAACCCAAATCGACCGCCGCGCCTCCCATATGGTCGAAGTCAATTGGGCCCCCCTCGTCGGCGCCATCATCGTCAGCAAAAAAGCCTGGGAAGAAATCCCCGCCAACCTCCGCGAACCCATGCTCAAAGCCGCACAAAAGGCCACCGAGGAAATCCGCGCCGCCGGCCGCAAGGAAAGTGAAGAGTCCGTCAACGCCATGTCCCAACGCGGACTCAAGGTCATCCAACCCAACGCCGCCGAACTCGAGGAATGGCGCAAAACCGCCGAACAAACCTACCCCCAGGTCCGCAGTAAAATCGTCCCCCCCGACGTCTTCGACCGCACCCTCGAAATCCTTAAGGCATACCGCAGCCAATAACCGTGACGCCGGAAACCTCAGCCAGTGGAGTCCCCCTCGACTCCACCAGGAAACCCCGTCCGCCCTGGCTGCATAACCTCTGCCAGGCGGAAAACCTCCTCGTGGTCGCAGCCCTCGGCCTCATGATGGCCCTGCCCTGCGTGGAAATCATCCTCCGCAAAGGCTTCAATTCCAGCCTCCCCGGCTCCACCACCATCGTCCAGCACCTCGTCCTCCTCGTCAGTATGTTCGGAGGCGCCATCGCCGCCCGCGAAAACCGGCTCCTCTCCATCTCCACCATCTCACACTACCTCAAAGGCCCCTGGAAAACCGCCGCCCAAGTCCTCAGCCTCAGCACCGCTTCCGCTATCACTGTCGCCCTCTGCCTCGCCAGTATCCCCGTCGTCCACGAAGAAAAAACCCTCGGCAATATCTTCGCCTGGGGCATCCCCAAATGGATCATCCTCCTCAGCCTCACTCTCGGCTACGGCACAATCAGTCTCCGTATCCTCTGGCACTCCAGCACGAAATGGCCCACCCGAATCCTCACTCTCACCCTCTCCGCCGCCCTGCTCGCCATCGCCCTGCTCCACCCCATCGACCCGGAAAAACTCCGCTGGCCCGCCCTGATCCTCCTCGCCATATGCACCCTGCTCGGCGCTCCCGTCTTCACCGCCATCGGCGGTATCGCCCTCATCCTCCTCTGGTCCCAAGGTGAAACAACCACCAGTATCCCCTTCAAACACTACGCACTCAGCGTCAGCCCCACCCTCCCCAGTATCCCCCTCTTCACGCTCGCCGGATATTTCCTCGCCGAAGGCGGCGCCGCCAAACGCTTCGTCCGCGTCTTCAACGCCCTGTTCGGCTCCCTCCGCGGTGGCCCCGCCGTCGTCACCGTCCTCGTCTGCGCCTTCTTTACCTCCTTCACCGGCGCCTCCGGCGTCACGATCCTCGCCCTCGGCGGCCTCCTCATGCCCATCCTCCTTGCCGCCGGTTACTCAGAACGACACGCCCTCGGCCTCCTCACCGCCGCAGGCTCCCTCGGCCTCCTCTTCCCCCCATGCCTCCCACCCATCCTCTACTCCATCGTCGCCAGTGACTCCGCCGGAGCCCAAGTCCGCATAAACGAAATCTTCCAGGGCGGCCTCCTCCCCGGAATGCTCCTCATCGCCATGACCGCCGCCTGGGGCGTCTTCATCGCCCCAGGGAAAAAAGAAACCCGCCCCACGTTCAGCCTCCGTGAGTCCATCTCCGCCATCCGCGGCGCCATCTGGGAACTCCTCCTTCCCGTCATCGCCCTCACCGCCCTCTTCAGTGGCCTCGCCACCCCGGTCGAAGCCGCCGCCATCACCGCCACCTACGCCTTCATCGTCGAAACACTCATCTATAAAGACCTCAAACTCTTCCGCGATGTCCCCCGCGTCATGACCGAATGCGGCCTCCTCGTCGGAGGTATCCTCCTCATCCTCGGCGTCGCCCTCGGCCTCACTTACTACCTCACCTGGGAAATGATCCCCGACCAGGCCGCCGAATGGGTCACCGCTAACGTCGAATCCAAATGGACCTTCCTCCTCCTCCTGAACCTCTTCCTCCTCGCCGTCGGCTGCCTCATGGATATCTACTCCGCCATCATCGTCGTCGTCCCCCTCCTCGTCCCCATCGCCTCTGCCTTCGGTATCGATATGGTCCACCTCGGCGTCATCTTCCTCGCCAACCTCGAACTCGGCTTCCTCACCCCACCCGTGGGCATGAACCTCTTCATCTCCTCCTACCGCTTCAATAAACCCATGCCCGAAGTCATGCGCGCCTCCCTCCCCATGCTCGGCATCCTAGCCATCGGAGTCCTCCTCATCACTTACGTCCCCACCCTCACCACCTGGCTCCCCTCCCTCTTCCGCTAACCACCAGCCCCCTGGATCCAAGGTTCCGATCAATGGCCCGAACCCACCTGGCCACTCCAGGACAACACCACCATGGACCGCGCCTGGCTCAAATCCCAGTGCATCGATCCCTGGAAAAAACTCGAAGCCACCGGCGTCGGCATCCACGTCGGTGAATGCGGATGCTATAACCAAACCCCACACCCCGTCGCCATCGCCTGGCTCAAAGACTTCCTCGAACTCTGGCAGGCCGCCGGCTGGGGCTTCGCCATCTGGAATTTCCGGGGCTCCTTCGGGATCCTCAATAGCGACCGTAAAGACGTGAAATACGAAAACTTCAAAAACCACCAGCTGGACCGGCAACTCCTCGAACTCCTCCAAAACCACTAAAGCCGCCAAAGCAATACCGTGCCCGCAGCAACGTAGCAAAACCACCACCCCCCACTCTCTACCCTCTCCCTGCGGCGCGACACCACGCGCCGCAATAGCCCTTCCGCCCTTACCGCTCTGCGCTTCCCGCTTACCCCTTACCGCTCCGCGCTTGCCGCTCAGCCCTCAGCCCTCAGCCCTCAGCCCTCAGCGCTTCCCGCTTCCCGCTCTGCGCTTACCGCTCTGCCCCCCCCACCCAACCCGCTTCCCGATACCACGCCACAGTCCGCTCCAAACCCTCCCGCAATCCCGTCCGACATTCCAAACCCGTCTCCCGCACCAACCGCGACACATCACACACCCACCCCGACGCCATCAACTCCTTCCTCCGGTCCACCCCCAATATCCCCGGCCGCCCCGTCACCCGTGACACCAACTCCGCACCCCAACTCAACGGCACCAATAACCCCGACGGCAACCACACCTTCCACGGCCGACAGCCCATCACCGCCGCTACCCCGGAAGCCAATTCGCCCGCCGTCACCACCTCCGAGTTCGCTACATGATAAATCCGGTTCCCCTCCACCTCCGCGTCCAAACACCCCACCACCACATCCACTAAATCCTCCACATACACCAAAGTCAGCTCCTGCCTCCCCCCGTCAAACATCGGACACAACCCCCTCTTCACCGCCCGAAATAACTCCAGAAAATCCCGGTCCCCAGGCCCATACACACCCCCGGGACGTAAAACCAAACTCTGCACCCCACCCTCACCCAATAACACCCGCTCCGCCCCTAACTTGGACCTCCCATACGCCGAAACCGGACGCACCTCGTCCCCCTCCATCGCAGGCCGATCCGACCGTGCCGGACCTACCGCAGCCAAACTCGATAAATGAACAATCCTGCTCACCCCCGCCCCAATCGCAGCCCCCAACAACTTCCGCGTTCCCCCTACATTCACCTCCTCAAACTCTGACTCCCGCAAAACTTTCGTCTTCCCAGCACAGTGAATCACATGCGTCACCCCCTCCATCGCCACAGCTAAACTCGCCGCATCCCCCAAAGATCCCTCCCTCACATCCACACACCCCAACCCTTCACCCATCAGGGAACGCGAAGAAGTCGACCTCACCAAAACCACCGTGGAAATGCCCCGCGCCACCAAACGCGCCAAAACCCGACTCCCAATAAACCCGCTCGCACCCGTCAGCAGAACTCTCAAAGCACCCCAAGCTCCTTGCCAATCCGTCCCATCTTCTCCAAGGCAAAGTCAATCTGCTCGTCCGTGTGCGTCGCCATAAGACTGATCCGCAAAAGCTCATGCCCCGGAGCCACCCCGGGCGAAACCACCGGATTCACAAACACACCCTCCTCCTCCAACCGCTTGCAAAACTTAAACGTGCTCAGCAAATCCCGCACGTACACCGGCAAAATCGGCGTCGACGACGCACCCAAATCAAAACCCAAAGACGCTAACCCGGCCTTCATCCGCTCCGTGTTGTGCCATAACCGCTTCAACCGCTCCGGCTCCTCCACCATGATCCGCACCGCCTCCAACACCGCCGCCGCGTTCGCCGGACTCATGCTCGCACTGAAAATCAACGTCCGGGAATGATGCTTCAAATAGTCAATCGTCGCCGCATCCCCCGCAATAAAACCACCCAAACTCGCCAACGACTTGCTAAACGTCCCCATGATCAAATGCACGTCGTCCGTCAAACCAAAGTGACTCGACGTCCCCGCACCCACCTCACCCAATACCCCAATCCCATGCGCGTCATCCACCATCACCGCCGCATTGTGCTCCCGCGCCAAACGCACCACCTCAGGCAGCTGAATAATGTCCCCCTCCATGCTGAATACACCGTCCACCACCACCAACTTGCCCGACTCCGGATCCAGCTTGTTCAAACGATTCTCCAACGCACCCATGTCGTTGTGCGCAAAACGAACCATGTCCCCCGGCGATAAAAAACAACCCTCGTTCAAACTCGCATGGTTGCTCTTGTCCGCCAAAATCGTCTCCCCCTTGCCCACCAACACACTGATCACCCCCAAATTCACCTGAAAACCCGTGCTGTACAACAACACCGCCGGCTTGTTCACCAGACGCGCCAACGCCTCCTCCAACTCAATGTGAATGTCCAACGTCCCATTCAAAAACCGCGAACCCGCACACCCACTCCCATACTTCCGGACAGCCGCCATCGCCGCCTCCTTGATCCGCGGATGATTGGTCAAACCCAAGTAACTGTTCGACCCCAACATCAAAACCCGCTTCCCGTTGATCGTCACCTCCGTGTCCTGCGCAGAGGAAATCGTCCGGAAATAAGGATACAAACCCAAGGCCCGAACCTGCTCAGCACTCTTATACGCCCGTACCTTGTCGAAAATCTTCGGCTCCCGCCGCCCCTCACCCCCACCACCACACATAGCCACCCCCGTGGACACATCCCCCGACCCATTCTCTGATGTCGGTTGTCCCGCCCCGTTCGTTGCTACACCTGAATCCACCTCGGCTGTCTGCGATTGCATGCTCGGAATATTCGCCCGGATAACACCCTCACTGGCACATCTCAACCCGTTACAACCGTAACGCAGCAGGAATGCACTCCGGATCTCGTTAAGGGCGCAAGCGTCCTTGCAAAACATTCAGCCTGTCAAGTGGTTTCATATACCCCAACACGCCACATCCCCACTCCGCCCCAGCTCCTCTCTTCAGCCCAAAGCCCCCCCACGCTCCACGCTTAACGCTTGCCCCCACTCACCCGCCCCCTGTAACACTCCCTACAGTCGAATACCGTAACCAAACCCCACCCCACCCCGTCTCTAAACCTACCCATCCATGAAATTCACCCTCCCCACCCTCGCAGCCCTGCTCAGCCTCGCACCCCTCACCTCCCAAGCGCTCGATTGGCCGCAATGGCGCGGACACCACCGCGATGGCCATTCCCAGGAAACCGGCATCACCAAATCCTGGCCCAAGGAGGGACCCAAAACGCTCTGGCAAAACTCCAATATCGGCACCGGCTACGCCAGCCCAGTCATCGCCAACAACCACGTCTTCACGCTCAGTAACAACGGACCGGATAACGAGTTCGTCATCGCCCTCTCCAACCAAACCGGCGAAAAACTCTGGACCACCACGATCGGCAAAGTCGGCAAACCCGACCAACGCCCCAGCTACCCCGCCGCACGCTCCACCCCCACCCTCGATGGCCCCAACCTCTACGCCCTAAGCTCCGATGGCGACCTCGCCTGCCTCGAACAATCCACCGGCAAAATCCTCTGGTCCACCCACCTCCCCTCCAAATACAACGGCGAATCCGGTACCTGGGCCTACTCCGAATCCCCCCTCGTCATCGATAACCTCGTCGTCTGTAGCCCCGGCGGCCCCACCGCCACCCTCCTCGCCCTCGATAAATTCACGGGTGAACCCGCCTGGCAATGCCCCCTCCCCGGCGCCGATAAAGCCGGCTATAGCTCCCCCATCGCCACCACCATCGACGGCACCCACCAAATCATCCAGATCATGGAAAAATGCCTCGTCGGTATCGAAACCCAAACCGGTAAAGTCCTCTGGTCCTATAACCGAACCGCCGATGGCAGCCCCGCCGTCATCCTCACCCCCGTCGTCCAAAATAACCTCGTCTATAGCGGCGGCGGCCGCGTCGGCGGTGGCCTCGCCGAAATCACCCGCACCGGTGACACCTTCTCCGCCCAGGAGGTCTACTTCTCCAACCGCCTCCCCACCAGCACCGGAGGCGCCGTCCTCGTCGGAGATCACCTCTACGGCGCAGGTAACCAAACCCTCCTCTGTATCCATTTCAAAACCGGCGAAATCGCCTGGGAAGAACGGAGCCCCGCCGCCCCCGGCTCCATCCTCGCCATCAATGGACACCTCATCCTCCACGGCGATAACGGCCAAATCGCCCTCCTCGAGGCCAACCCCGAAGCCTACCGCGAAATCGCCGTGTTCACCCCCCCCAATGAACCCAACCGCGGCCAAGCCAAAGCCTGGGCCCACCCCGCCGTCGCCAATGGCAAACTCTATATCCGCGACTGGACCAGCCTCTGGTGCTTCGACCTCATGTCCAAATAAACACCCCCTAACCGCTCCCAGCCGCACCCCCAAATGCGCCGACGCCCAGCTACCCCCAAGCTTGCCTGCGTCGCCCTCGGCCTCACTCTCGCCGCATCCCTCGCCCTCGCCCAGTTCCGCTTCGGCAACCCGGGAAGACCGCGAGGGAACCGCCCCGCCCAACGCCAAGTCCCCACCTGGGAACTCCAAAACCTCCAACAACAAGATCATTGGACCTTCGCCAGAATCGAATGGGACTCGGTCACCGGCCGACGCTCCCAAACCTGGGAAACCGACTTCCCCGACTCCGACCTCAACTTCTCCTACCGCCTCCAACACCTCACCTCCATGGTCGTCAACCCCGACGGCATCGTCATCCGCCTCACCGATGAACGACTCCACTCCTTCCCCTTCATCTGGATGAGCGGCGTCGGCGGCCTCGGCCTCAGCGATACCGAAATCACCGCACTCCGCAATTACCTCAACGCCGGCGGCTTCCTCTGGGTCGATGACTTCTGGGGCGAACAGGAATGGAACACCTTCTACGACGTCATCAAACGCGTCTTCCCCAATCGCGAACCCGTCGACCTCCCCCTCGATCACCCCATCTTCACCTACCTCTACCGCCTCCAATCCAAACCCCAAATCCCCAACGTCGGCCATGCCCTCCGCTACCGGGACTCCGGTATCACCTGGGAACGCCCCGATGCCAAGGAACCCCACTACCGCGCCATCCTCGATGACAACACCCGCATCATGGTCATGATCAACCACAACACCGATATGGGCGACGGCTGGGAGGAAGAAACCACCAACCCCTACTACTTCACCGAATTCTCCGAAAAAAGCGCCTACCCCCTCGGAATCAATATCCTCCTCTACGTCATGACCCACTAACCGCTCCCCACAGCCTCCAGCTGCCCCGCCAAATCCTCCCACCTCCCCGTCAACTCCTCCAAACGCGCCCGGTTCGCAGCAAACTCCCGCTGCACCTCCACCGCCCGCTCGGCATCACTATACGTCGCCGGATCCTCCATCGCCTCCGTCAACTCCGCCTGCCGAGTCTCCAACTCATGAATATCCTTCTCCAAAGCATCCACCCCCGATTGCAGCTCCTTCCGCAACCGCGATAACCGCTTCCGCTCCTCCGCCTCCAACCGCTTCTGCTCACGCTTCTCCACCGCCCTTCCGGACTTGCTCCCCCCAGCCCCCACACTCTCCACCCCACCACCCGTCACCGCCACCTCAGGCCGCCACCCCGTCCGATCCACATAATAGTCATAATTGCCCGAATACAACGTCAGCTTCCCGTCCCGCACATGCACCACGTGATTCGCCAGCTGACGGATGAAATACACATCATGACTAATGAAAAGTATCGTCCCCTCATACTTGTGCAACGCCGCCAATAACGCCTCCGTACTCGGAATGTCCAAATGCGTCGTTGGCTCGTCCAACAACATCAGGTTCGGCGGATCCAACAATAACTTCACCAACGCCAACCGGCTCTTCTCCCCACCACTTAAAACCCGCACTGGCTTGAATACATCATCCCCCCGAAACAAAAAACTCCCCAGTACCGTGCGCACCGACTCCACACTCAATGCCTGTGGCGTGTCCAAGGCCTCCTCCAATACGGTGCTGCTCTCATCCAATACGTCCGTCCGATACTGCGAAAAATAACCCGCCTTCACGTTGTGCCCCAAAACCCGCTCACCCCCCTGCACCTCCAATACCCCCGCCGCCAGCTTCAATAAGGTCGACTTCCCCGCCCCGTTCGGCCCCACCAATACCACCCGCTGCCCCCGCTCGACCTCAAAGTTCATCCCCCGGTATACCACCTTCTCCCCATACGAAAAATCCACCCCACCCAACCGGATCACCCGCTGCCCACTCCGCTGCGGCTGCGGAAACTGAAACGATAACCGCGGCGCCTCCGATTCCGGCGCCTCAATCTTCTCCATCCGCTCAATCTGTTTCAGCTTGCTCTGCGCCTGCGACGCCTTCGTGTTCTTCGCCCGAAACCGGTCAGCAAAATCCTGCAGCCGCGCAATCTCCCGCTGCTGGTTCTTATACGCCGCCAATAATTGCTCCTCCGTCGCCTGCCGCTGCTCCACAAACGATTCGTAATTCCCCCGATACCGAAACAACTTCGACTGCCGTATCTCCACAATGCTCCCCACCAGCTGGTTCAAAAACTCGCGATCATGCGAAATCACCAGTATCCCCCCGCGATACCCCTTCAGATGCTCCTGAAACCATAACAACGCCTCCAAATCCAAATGGTTCGTCGGCTCGTCCAATAACAATAAATCCGGCGCCTGAACCAACAGCTTCGCCAAATGCGCCCGCATCACCCACCCCCCACTCAACGTCCGCGCCGCCCGCTCATGATCCTCCTCGCGAAAACTTAAACCCGACAATATCTGCCGCGCCTTCGCCACCACTCGATAGCCATCCAATGCATCAAACTCCTGCTTCGCCTCGTGATCCTCCTCCCCCTCACCACCCCGGTTCAAACGACGCCATAACCCCAATAACTCGCGCGACGCCGAAATCGCTACCTCCAACACGGTCTCGTCCTCCACCGGCGCACTCTCCTGCGGCAAATAACCCACCGTCACCCCACGCTGAAAAACCACCCCCCCCTGATCCGGCTCCTCCTCCCCCAAAATCATCCGGAACAACGTCGACTTCCCCGCCCCGTTCGGACCCACCAACCCAATGCGATCCCCCGCCACCAACTGCAAGGTCGCGTCCGATAACAAAACCCGCCCCGCATACGCTTTGTGAATGCCCGATAAGGTCAACATCTGCACCGGATACTGCGCCAACCCAATCCTCCCCCTCAAGCTCAAGCCTGCACACCCACCCCACCCACCCAAATCCCCGCCCAACTCCTTCAGGATTCCAACCACCACCCGAATCGCTACACTCCCACCCCCATGAAAGCCCCCGAAACCCTCCAGGTCTCCTGCACCCAACTCCACTGGACCCAACCCATCGAACGCAACCTCCAACGCACCCTGCTCTACCTCGGAAAAGCCGCCGAAGAAAAGAGCCGCGTCGCCGTCTTCCCCGAAACCGGTATCAGCTCGTACGACTTCCCCTACGCCCTCACTCTCAAACCCACCCAAATCAACGACGCACTCAAAACCGTCTGCCGCGCCGTCCGTGAAGCCCACCTCTGGGCCATCGTCGGCACTCTCAAACCCACCCGCGACCGCTTCATTAACCTCGCCTGCGTCATCAACCCCTCAGGCAAAATCACCTACGAGTACGCCAAAGTCCACATGGCCGGACGCGACGAACAACGCTACTGCCGCGGCGGCAACAAAATCGCCTGGTTCGAAATCGACGGCATCCCCTGCACCATGGCCATCTGCCGCGATGGACGCCACCCCGAACTCTACCGTATCCCCGCCATGGCCGGCGCCAAAATCCTCTTCCAACCCTCCTGTAGCTCCGATGAAGTCGAAGCCGTCTGGTGGAAACGAATCTCCGGCCGCGCCCAACAACCCGCCGGCCCCAATAGCCGCATCTTCCACTGCGTCGCCAATACCATCGGCACCTCCTCCAACGGCAAACAAAGCACCAGCGGACAATCCTTCATCCGTGACCCCAATGGCCTCCCTCTCGCCGAAGCCGGCCCCTACCAGGAAGAAATGATCACCGCCACACTCGACCTCTCCCAAGCCGACCGCAGCTATGCCCGCGATAGCCTCAACAACCCACCCTTCCTCCGCAAACACTGGCAGGCCATGATCCGCGACATGAAAGCCCGCACCCACCTCAAACCCCGCTGATCCCCGCCCATAAAAAAGCGGGTGCCGGTACCCGGCACCCGCAGTCAAAACTCACCACCCCCACCAAAAAGCCCTACTTGCCCGGACCATTCCCCTGCACCTTCATCTCAATGCTGTAAAAACCCGTGCTCGCCGTAATAAACAACGTCCGATACTCACGCCCCCCAAAACACACGTTCGCCGTCCACCCCTCCGGCACATCAATGTGCTCAATCTGCTTCCCCTTGGAGTTGAACACAGTCACACCCCGCCCGGTCAGATACAGGTTGCCCTCCCGATCCAAGGTCATCCCGTCCGATCCCATCTCGCAAAACAACGTCTGGTTCGACAACGAACCGTCATCCCGAATGTCAAAGCGATAGGTCTTCTTCGCCCGAATGTCCGCCACATAGAGCTTCCGCCCATCCGGCGAACCCACAATCCCATTCGGTTGCTCCAGGTTGTTCACCACCCGCACCAGCTTGTCCCGATGCGGCGACAAATAATAAACATGCTGCCCGTCCTGAGGCATCTCCTTGTGACTCCACCACGGCCGCGCATAAAACGGATCAGTGAAAAATAAACCACCGTCCGGATGCACCCATACATCATTCGGTCCGTTCAATGGCTTGCCCCCGTACTCCGACGCCAGCACGGTCTTCCGCCCGCCACCGTCCACCAGCCACAACTCCATCTTCTCGTCCGCACAAACAAACAGGTTCGCGCGCCGGTCAAAACACATGCCGTTCGCCCGCCCCGCCGGCTGCTTCCACGTCGATAATCCCCCAGCCTCACTCCACTTCAGGATCCGGTCGTTCGGCTGGTCGGTAAAATAAACGTCCCCCTCGGAATCCGATGTCGGCCCCTCAGTGAACTTGAAATCGCCGGCCAGCTTCTTCAGCTCCGCTCCCGGCGCCAGAACCGGACTCTCAGCCGCCCGCACCAATACCCCGGCCGATACCAGCACCAACCAGATCGTGTTCCGCCAGAACGCTCTCATAGTCCTCCTCTATTCAACTTTCTTCGCCACCCGACCTCCCTCATCCTCTCCCACAGTCACACGCACCGTCTTCTCACTCCCGCTGAAATCAAACTCCGCCTGCACATCCACGGTCTTTGCAAAAAAACGGCTCGGCGATTGCGCATACATCCGGAACTTCACCCCCTGAAACCGCATCGATAACCCATCCCCATCCCGCTCCACCACCACAGTCTCGTTGCGCCCCACCGCGTATCGCCCCACATAACTGTCCAATAACGCCCCCGGCAACGCATACTCCGCCTTGCCCGGCCGGCCCAATTCACGCACCCAAATGTTGCGATATCGCACCGGATTCCCATGATCCTGCAAGGCAATCGGCTGCTTCACCGGATGCGCCGAAAAACCCTCCCGCGTCAACCACCCCGTGCCCCCGATCAACTCCGCGTTGTGATGCACCAAAACCCCGTTGTGCAACACCGTCAGCACCGGCGCCGAAACCACCTTGCCCTCCCCATCAAACCGCGGCGCCGTCCAGATCACATCATACGTCTGCCACTGCCCCGGCGGCCGCGAAGCATTCACCAACGGAGGATACTGGTTGTAAATCGACGCACATGAACCATCCGCGTACGTCACGTTTTCCCAGGAATCCAAAACCTGAATCTCATACCGCCCCCCACCCAAAAATAAACCGCTGTTCCCACGCCCCTGACTCGACCCCTCCGGCTTCGCCGGCGTCGCAAACTCCACATGCAGCTGGCAGTCGCCAAAGGATTGCAGCGTCCGGATATAACCGCTCCCCGGCACACACTCCATCGCCCCATCCTTCACCACCCAGCGCGTCGCCGACCCGTCCATCGAAACCCACTTCGATAAATCACCCCCCTCAAACAATACCACCGCATCCGATGGCGCCTTCCCCGCCTGCTCCTGCGTGCTCGGCACCGCCGAACTCACCACCGGCGGCAACGGCCGCGTCCGGTCATGCCCAATCCAATCCCTCGCAGGCTGCCCCTGCAACAACTGAACCGAACCAGAAACCAAAAGTGCAAAAGCACCTCCCGACAAAATAGAACTCATGGAGTTTTTCATCATGCTCATGGGGAATGTAGCCAGATCATATTCCCGCACCCCACACAAAGGCAACTGTCCCGTGCACCCCCAGCAATACCTAGTAACTCATCTTGTCCAGCTTCACCTTGCCCCGAAAAATCCAGTAAATACTCAAGGTGTAAGCCAGCACAATGGGGATGCCAATCACCGCAATGGTCAGCATGTTCGCCAATGTGCGCCGCGACGACGCCGCATTGTGAATGTCCAGGCTGTTGCCCATCTCAGGCCGGCTGATCACCAAATGCGGATACATCTCCAGCCCGAATAAAATCATCAGCGCCACAATCGCCGCACAACTGCTCAGAAATGCAGCAAACTCCCGACCCCCATGTATCTCCCGCGGAATATTCGCTATCGCCAGCATCCCCGCCAAGGCCACCCCGAAAAACCAGGGATTCGCCCGCAGCTTCTCCGTCAGGTGCGGCACATACAACAATGTCGCCATGGTCAGGATCACATAGCACACAATGAAGAAAATCATGCAGCGCCGAATCCAACCTCTCACCTTCTGCTGCAACTCACCCTCCGTCTTCAACACCACGTAAATCGACCCATGCATCATGAACAACGCCAGCGTCGTCACCCCCAGCAGCAGGGCGTACGGATGCAGCAACCCCGGCAAACCACCCGCATACTCCTGCTCCCCGTTCAGCGGTAAACCCCACGCAATGTTCCCCATCGCAATCCCAATCAGTAAACTCGATACAATGCTGCCA
This sequence comes from Verrucomicrobiota bacterium, assembly GCA_046047235.1. GTDB lineage: Bacteria > Verrucomicrobiota > Verrucomicrobiia > Limisphaerales > JAHDYP01 > JBMTVN01. Next base: position 37,663 of record JBJOII010000027.1, read on the forward strand.
CCCGCAAATCCATAGTCCCACCCCCGACGCCACCAGCCCATAGGTTGCTTGCTCCGGAACTCAATCGCCACCGCCCGGAAAATCAACGCCGCCAATAAAAGCATGAACGCCGTGTACATCCCCGAAAACACGGTTGCATACACAACCGGAAATGCCGCGAATAACGCCCCGCCCCCGGTCACCAGCCAAACCTCGTTGCCATCCCATACAGGACCAATGCTGTTCAACATGATCCGGCGCTCGCGATCATCCCGGGTGAATAAATGCAACGCACCCACCCCCAAATCAAACCCGTCCAACATCGCGTAACCCGCAAACAAAACACCCACGAGAATAAACCAAATGGTGTTCAGATCCAGATTCTCAAATGTCATGACTCCTGTCCTCTCTCCATCCCAGCCCCTCTCAACCCTGCCCCCCGCTCGCCCCCGTCAAACCCAGCTTGCCGCTCGGCACCAAATCCGCCGCGTCCGGACCATGCCCAATCTTGTCGTTCAATAAATAGACAAACACCGCAAACAACAGCAGGTAAATCAGGGTGAACAAAACCAATGACCCCATCACGGTCTGCGCCGAAACCACCTTCGACAACCCCTCCGAAGTCCGCAAATACCCGTAAACCACCCACGGCTGACGCCCCATCTCAGCCGCAAACCAACCCGCCTGATTCGCCAGCTGAGGCCCCAATACCGACAACACCAGCAAACGCAATAACCATCGCCGCTCCACCAGCTTCCCACGAGCCCAAGCCCATACGCCCAGCCCGGCCAGCACAACCATCATCACCCCAATCCCTATCATCAGATGATAAAGCTGAAACACCCGGTTGACCGGTGGACGATCCTCCACCGGAAACTCCCTCAGCCCCGTCACCGGCTTGCCCGCATCCCCATGCACCAGATAACTCAGCATACCGGGGATCGCCACCCCGTAACGCACCTCCTCATCCTCCTCATCCACCCAGCCCCACAAATACAACGGCGCCTCAGCCATCGTCTCATAGTGCCCCTCAAATGCCGCCAGCTTGGCCGGCTGGTTGCGCGCCACACCAACCGCACTCCCATGCCCCGTCACCCACTGTAACAACGAAGCCACCAATCCCACCATCAACCCCAGCTTGAGTGACGCCCTCGCAAAATCCATGTGCCTCCCCCGCAACACATAAAACGCACTCACACTCACCACCAGAAACGCCCCCGCCTGCCACGCCCCGCAAAGCACATGCCCCAGCCTGTCCATCGATGAAGGATTAAATACCATCGCCCAAAAATCGGTGATCTCCGCCCGAGCCTTCATCCCCTCCCCCACAATGTGAAATCCCGCCGGCGTCTGCATGAACGAGTTCGCCACCACAATCCACACAGCGCTGAAATGTGCCCCCAAACAAACCATGCAGGTCGCAAAAAAATGCAAACCCCTCCCCACCTTGTCCCACCCAAATAACAGGATCGCCAAGAAACCCGACTCCAAAAAGAAAGCGAAAATCCCCTCCGCCGCCAGCGCACTCCCAAATACATCCCCCACATACCGCGAATACGCCGCCCAGTTCGTCCCAAACTCAAACTCCATCACAATCCCCGTCGCCACCCCAATCGCAAACGTCAACGCAAAGACCTTGGTCCAAAACCTCGCCATCTGGTGATACAACGGATTCCCCGTCCTCAACCACAGCCCCTCCATGATCACCAACATCACCCCCAAACCAATGCTCAAAGGAGGATAAATGTAATGAAACGATACGGTCGCCGCGAACTGAATGCGGGATAAGGTCAGAACATCCATGTCAGTGCCCCGCAAATACACCATCCACCATCAGCCCCGGTCAAGCCCCCCAAACTAGCCAACCGACACCCTCACAGCACGCGACTCCGCCTGCCGCAATAACAGGTTCCTCAACCTCCGCCGCGGAGCCGGACTCGGAATCTCTTCCGCATACCCCAAACGTAAAATCACCTGCGGACAAGGCCGACCACAAAACGCCGCCACCTGCTCCCGTAAATCACCCACCTCCAGCGGCTGGCAAAGAAAACTCGCCCAGACCTCCTCACTCCGCGCCCGCAACAACAAACTCTGCAAACCCTGCCCCGCCGCTACCCATGACGCCGCATCATCCCGCTCAGTCCCCAATACCACCAGCACCGGCGCATGCTCCGCAACCTCATGATCCCTCGCCGCCTGCCCCTTGCCCCGGTCAAAAGTCCGAATCAAAGACGGCCCCGCAAAAGATAACCAGTCCCTCACCCCCAGTTCGTGCACCGCCAACCCATCCTCCACGACACCATGATCCGACCGCACCCACCCCGCCAGCTCCCGTCGAAACTCCCGGTCCGACCACTGCCTCCGATCCGCCTCCCCCACCCAATCCGCCAGCTGCCGCTTCGCATCCGCCGAATCATACGCCTCCAGCCACACCCCCTCCCCGGCAAGCGCGCCCGCCCAGGCACTCAATAGTTCACCCGGAACCGGGTCCGGCTTGAATACCCCCCGGTGCGTCACCCGGTGCGTCATCGCCTGAAACAAAAGAACATCCTCCGAACCCGTCTCCGCCCCCAACCCCAAATGAAAGCGAGCCACCAAACCCGGCTCCCGGAAATCCGGAAACCCCTGCACCGTCCACTGCTTCTCGAAATACTCCGCTGCCACCCGCAGGTTGTATAAAACCGCCCCGCAACTCATCAGCAGCTCCCGCCCCTGCGGATCCACCACCCGCAACCTCCGCGACCAGTCAGCATGAATGTCCACATCCGTCGCGTTAATCCGAAACCGCCACGGCTGGGTGTTGTGCGGAGAAGGAGCCAGAATCCCGTAACCCAATAAATGCTCCAGCTGATCGCAGGCATAACCATCAGCCGGAAATGAATCCGCGCTGATCATCCAGGGCTGCAAATGCGCATTCATCAAAGGATGAGCTACCATCGCTCACCCCCCTCCCAAACGCAAATGACCCGGCCCTACACCTTCGCCGGATCCGGATGCACCCACGGACCACGATACCCGCGCCAAAGCATCTCGTTGGCCTCCCTGTCCCCCACAACCTCGTGCTTCTCAGAATCCCACCGCAAGGCACGACCCAACGCCTGAGAATGGTTCGCCAGGAAACACGACGAACTCGAAATGTGCGCCTGCTCAATGTCCGCCACCGGCAACATCGATCCACGGTTCCGCCGCGCCTCCAGAAAGTTCAGCCAATGACGCCGCATCGCCGATGCCACATGCCGCTCCAAATCCTTCTCCGTCTCGTCCTCCGGATACTTGTCATATTCAAACAAGGCCTTGCGACTCCGCTCCACCTTGTCCGTCCCCGCCGGAATAAAATCATACCGGAATACACTGCACTTCAAGGTCCCCTTCTCCCCGTAAATCGTCCCAAACCACTGGAAGTCCGGATCCGGCTCAGGTGACTTGCCCCAAGTCCGGTGATTCCACGTCACGTTGAAATCGTCATACTCGTAAATCGCCGTCTGCGTGTCCGTAATGTTCGCCCGCGCCGCCTGATCAGCCAATATGCCCCCCCAGGACGTCACGGTCTTCGGCCACCCCAAATCCAACAACCAACGCACCATGTCCAGCATGTGCACGCACATGTCCCCCACAATCCCATTCCCATACTCCATGTAGGCACGCCAACCGCGCGGATGAATGATCCGGTTAAACGGCTGCATCGGCGCCGGCCCCGTCCACATCTCGTAATCCAAATACTCCGGCGCCGGCATGTCCGGCGCATTCTCCACCGTCGCACGGTTCCGCATGTGCCAGTAACACCCAATCTCTACCCGCTGGATCTTGCCCAGCTTGCCCGCCCCAATAATCTCCTCCTTCGCCTCCACCAAATGCGGCGTGCTCCGACGCTGCGTGTTCACCTGCACAATACGATTATACTTCCGCGCCGCCGCCACCATCGCCTGGCTCTCCTTAACATCCACCCCCGTCGGCTTCTCCACATACACATCCATCCCCGACTGCATCGCCGTGATCGCCGGCACCGCATGCCAGTGGTCCGGCGTCGATACCATCATCACATCCACATCCTTCTCCCCAATCATCTTGCGAAAATCAGAATACACCCGCGGCTTCCGACCCGACTTCTGCCTCGATGCAATCAACTCCGCCGCCTCGGAAACCATCCGCGAATCCACATCACAAATCGACACCACCTCCGCCGGCGCCACCTGCAACAATCGCAGCAAACTCCCCTTGCCATACCAGCCAGTCCCGATCAACCCCACCCGCAACGGCGACTCCGCAGCCAACGTCGTCGGCACATAACGGGCCGCAGTCAAAAGTGCAAGGGTCGAAGAAGCCGATTTGAGAAACTGGCGACGATTCATGCCGCAGACTCTAGACATCCCCCTCAACCTTGTCAGCAGCCGAGTGCAGCCACCCATCGTCATCACGCCCCCAATACCCAGGTGATCAAGCCCCTTCCAACTACGGATAAATGGCACAGGTGTCCCATTGATCTGTACTGCCATTCGCGCAAGCCATGCACTACAGGATCTCCAACCACTTGATAATCAAGGCCTCAACCGGGTCCAACCCTGCAGATTCCAGGGTACAGGTGGGCAAATAATCCGTTCACACCTCGAACGAACCACCTGGATATTCAATTAAACTCGGGATGCTCCGCACTAAAATGACCGCTACAACAGCAGCAGTTGATGCCCCCCCTGTTCGTCCAGCACGTTCACTCCAAGCCCCAGCAACCTCAGCGGCCTGGATACCAGTCGGTGCCGCGCGAGAATAAAACACCCCAGCCGATAGATGTCCCTGCTGTCGGTAACAGGATCCTGCAAGGTCAGCTGGCGCGTCAGGGTCGTGAAATCACTGTAGCGGACCTTCACCTGCACGGTCTTCGCCACCAGTCGACGCCGCTGCAGCTTCCCCGCTATCTCCTCCGCGGCCTCCCGCAAAAATCGGCGCAATACCACTCGGTCCTCCGTGTCCCGAGAGAAGGTCTCCTCAGCACTGACACTCTTGACGGTATCATCCAAATCGAGCTGACGATCGTCCTCCCCAAAAGCATACCCCTTGAGCCTCAGGCCAAAGGACCCCACCACCCCCTGAAGGTCGCCTGGATAGTCCTGAAGATCGCCGACGGTGCGCAACCCGACCCGAACCAACTCCTGCTCAGTTACCTTGCCCACGCCGTGAATCGCCCGCACAGGCAAGGGCCGTAGGAATGCGACCTTATCCCGCTCCGGGATCAAGGTGAGACCATCAGGCTTGTTGAAATCACTCCCCAGCTTGGCCAGCAGCTTGTTGGAAGCAATGCCCACACTGGCTGTCAGTTCGCGTTCACTCCGGATCGCCTGCTTGATGGAGCGCGCCAAAGGCAAAGCGGCCAGCAATGCCGTATCCGCATCCTCACCAGTCACCACTGACGTCATCTCTAGATACGCCTCATCAATCGACATCTGCTCTACCACTGCCCCACTCCTCATCACTATCTCCATCACCTCCCTCGACTCGGCCCGGTAAGTCTCCATTCTGGGACGAACAAATACTCCCTCCGGACACAATTTCCCCGCAGTGGAGCTGGGCATTGCGGATCGAACCCCGTAGCGCCTTGCCTCATAGCTGGCAGCACAGACCACCCCCCGCTGACTGGGCACGCCACCCACAATCACCGGCTTCCCCCGCAGCACAGGATTGTCCCTCTGCTCAACCGACGCAAAGAACGCATCCATGTCCAAGTGCAGGATAACGCGGAACCGGCCACATGAAGGGGGGGCTTCAGGCATGAGCTAGTGCCGGACTAAGGGAGGCACCGTCGCCAGATAGGATCGCCAGACCCGACGAAGATCTTCTTCACCGAAGCGACGCCGGTGCAGCCAAAGCCGGTAACGCAAAACCAAAGGCTCCCCCTGCATCAGGGCGTAGCGCCTGCCTGACTGCGGAAATGTCGGCTGCACCCAGTTCAACTCCGGATACTCCACCCAATCCCCGGGATAATCCGGATTGTCCGGGTGTTGCAGGATGGTCACGCCCTCCTCTCCTTCCGCACCCGGAAACACCCCTGCAATATCCGCCCACGTCTCGCGCAACGAACCAGCGTCCGGACCCGTGTAGCGAAAAATCTCCTGTTGTTCGATCGATGCAAAACGCAGGTTCAGGCCGCCGTAAAGAGTCGTCTCACGGCGTGCCAGCGTCACCCCGCCGACGAGTGCTTCCAGCGTAAACTCCAGATCGATCGCACGGCCGTCATCCTTTTGTTGCCAAACCCTGATTCGCGCAGTCTCGAGCACCACCGGGATCTTGTCGTCCCAAAGCCAGTGGTTCCGGGCTTCGAGCCATGCCGATTCAGGTGCGACCCTCCCATGGCATTGGCCGGCAGGACGGGCAAACACCCGCTGCAATGCATGGAGGTCTCCGGAAACTCCGTCATATTCCACCTCCGGCCAGGCCCAGTAAATCCCCCGATGATGCGGATGGTCCACCGGCCAGTCCCGCGTTAGCACCTGCCCCGACAAACTGTAAAGGGGATGGATGTAGTCACTGCGCTCGCGGGCATACTTCAAGTTGTCCGGATGCACCTCCGCCAGAAACCCAGCCGGAGGCTCCTGCGTCTTGTAGCGGTAAACCAGCACCGGCTGTTCTCCCTCGAATATCGTCCAACATCCGGCAACCGCATCCTCCCGCACCTGCAAATCCGCCGCCACAAGCCCCGTTCCACTCAATCCAAACAACACCAGCATCGCGCAGCCCCAAACCACGAAGCACAGGGACCCCCTCGCGAACACCAGACGAAAGTCCCGGAAAAGTGGAGGCAAGTAGTTCATGGGAAGGAAATTTTATCTGGTTGGATCCCCGTCCGAAACAACCGCCTTTTCCCATTTTTGCCTCGAACCCGCCAGCAGGATTTATGGACTGCTCCCGCAACCTCCAAAACTCCCCACCCGCAACCCGGCTCACCAGAATTCGCGTTTCCCGGTTGAAAAACCGCGGAACGACAGCGAACATGCGCGGCTTGTTTGAGCGGATAGCATGAAACGTACACACCATTGCAACGAATTGCGCCCGGATCACATCGACCAGATGGTCACCCTTTGTGGCTGGGTTCACTCCCGTCGCGACCTCGGCGGACTGATCTTCCTCGACATTCGCGATCGCGAAGGACGCACCCAGACGGTCTTTGATCCTTCCGACCTCTCTGCCGAACTGTTTGATAAAGCCTCGTCCCTCCGAAGCGAAAGCGTGGTCAGGGTAACCGGCAAAGTCCGCCGACGCCCCGACGGTACCGACAACCTGAAGATCCCCACAGGACAAGTGGAGGTGATGGCAACGGAACTGGAGGTACTGAACCTCGCCGACCCCCTGCCCTTCCAAATCGATGACCCGGAGTCGGCCGCCAAGGTGAACGAGGAAATGCGGCTCCAGCACCGCTACCTCGACCTGCGTCGACCGGAAATGGCCCGCAACCTCCGCCTCCGTCACCGCATCGCCACCGCCACCAGAAATTACTTCGACGAGCAAGGCTTCCTCGATGTCGAGACCCCGCTGCTGTTCAAGTCCACACCTGAAGGCGCCCGCGAGTTTCTCGTTCCCTGCCGCACCCACCCCGGCGAGTTCTATGCACTTCCGCAGTCACCCCAGCAGTTCAAACAAATCCTCATGGTCGCCGGAGTCGAACGTTACTTTCAGCTGGCCCGTTGCTTCCGCGACGAGGATCTCCGCGCCGATCGCCAACCCGAGTTCACCCAGATCGACGTGGAGATGTCGTTCATTGAGCGGGAGGACATCTACGCGCTCATCGAAGGCTTGCTGAAACGCGCATGGAAGGTGGCTCTGGACCGGGACATCCCCACACCATTCCTCCGCATGCCTTTCGAGGAAGCCATCAACCGCTTCGGCTCCGATAAGCCGGATACCCGCTTCGGACTGGAGATCGTGGATTTCACCGAGGAATTCCGGGGCAGCCAATTCAAGGTCTTCGGCGGTATCGTCGCCTCTGGGGGCGTCGTCAAAGCAGTCAATGCCAAAGGCTTCGCCTGCGCCACCCAAGGCCAGATCGAGGCCATGTCCGAAATCGCCACGAACGCGGGCGCCAAAGGCCTCGCCTACATCAAATGCGAGAAGGGCGAATGGAAATCACCCATCACCAAGGTGCTGAGCGATGCTGAAAAGCAGGCGCTGACCGAGAAACTCAAGATCGAGGAAGGCGACCTGATCCTGTTCGCCGCCGGTGAATGGCTCCAAGCCTGCGAAATCCTCGGTCGCATCCGCCTCTACGCCGCAGAAACCCTCCGCGGCATGGGCAAACTGGACATCCCGTCCGACCGGTTTGATTTCCTCTGGGTCGTAGACTTCCCCTTGCTCAGCTTCGACAAGGAACAAAACCGTTGGTACTCCAGCCACCACCCCTTCACTGCACCCGTCGCGGAGGACGTTCCGTTCCTCACCAGCGACCCCAAACGCGTTCGCGGACAACACTACGACGTAGTCGTCAACGGCGTGGAATTGGGCGGCGGCTCAATCCGTATTCACCAGCCGGAAGTCCAGAAAACTATTTTCGAAGAAGTCCTGCAGATCCCGCCGGACGTCGCCAAAGCTCGTTTTGGTTACATGCTTGAGGCCTTCCGTTTCGGCGCACCGCCACATGGCGGTATCGCCCTCGGCTTCGACCGTCTCGTAGCCATGCTCTGTGGCACCTCCAGTATCCGTGACGTAATCGCGTTCCCTAAGACGGCCAAGGGCGCTGACCTCATGGCCGAATCGCCCGACGCCGTGGATCCCCGCCAGCTGCGCGACCTGCATCTCGAACTGAAGCTGGCCAAGAAACCCCAGGCCTAGGTCAACCTAGCCTCATTCAAACCACCCCCGGCCGCTGTCTGCAGCGTCCCGGGGGTTTTTTCTGATCGCAACTCAGAGGCTCCAGCCGGACCGGTAATCGTAATGCAGCAGGGCTTCCGCTTCCTCGAGGTTCGGAATTCGCATGTTCTCGCTGTCCCAAATCAACTTCTCCCCTCCCATCCGGATCGCCACACTCCCCAGCAACACCGCCTCAGTCAACGGCCCGGAAAAGCTAAAGTCCGACTCGGTGGACGTCCCTGCCTTGCACGCCTGGATAAACTCCTGATAATGGCCAACCGATCGTGGCAGATACGGATCCGGTCGCTTGAACTCGCGATGCCTCAACTCCGGCAGCAGTTTCGGATTCTCCCCGCCCCAACCCCGAACCAGGATCTTGCCGCGGTCACCCACAAAAATAATACCGTCCTCAGGGTCCAACGTCCGGTCCGCTTCCAACTCCTCTGGTCGCTCCGGCAGCAGCCCACCGTCATACCAGTGCAACTTCACCGCGGGCATATCCCCCCGCGCCGGAAACTCGTAGTGCACCATGGAAGCCAACGGAACGGTCTCAGCAAACAGTGGCGTCGAGGTCGCCGTCACGCTGGTAGGCGCACCCAGCTTCAACGCAGAAAAAACCGGCGCCAAATTGTGGATGCCCATATCACCCAAACCACCCGATCCGAAATCCCACCAACCCCGCCACTTGAAGGGCACGTAGGCCGGATGATACGGACGCCACGGGGCCGGCCCCAGCCATAGATCCCAATCCAACGTCTCAGGAATGGGTGGCGTGTCCTCCGGACGTTCCACCGCCTGCGGCCACCACAACGGCATCTTACCCCGATGCGTAGGCCGGTCCGACCACACATGCACCTCGCGGACCGGACCAATCACACCACCCCAAATCCACTCCTTGATCAGCCGGTTCCCCTCAAAGGCCATTCCCTGGTTCCCCATCTGGGTCACAACCCCCGTCTCGCGCGCAACCTGGGCAACCCGACGCGCCTCGTGCACCGTCCGCGTCAGGGGCTTCTCGCAATACACATGCTTGCCGTGCCGCATCGCCGCCACCGACACGATAGCGTGGTTATGGTCCGGTGTGGCCACCACCACCGCATCAATCCCCTTCTCACGATCCAACATCTCCCGAAAGTCACGGTAGCGCTTGGCCCGCGGATACTCAGCAAACGTGTGGGCCGCATATGCACTGTCCACATCGCATAACGCCACGATGTTTTCTCCGCGCATCTCGTTCAGGTCCGCCGCCCCCTGACCGCCAATGCCCACACCGGCAATGTTCAGCTTCTCACTCGGAGCCGTCTCGCCCAGACCCAGCACATGGCGTGGCAAAAAACTAAACGCCGCCACCGCACCACCACTCACCGCCAGGAACTTCCTCCGTTTGATTCCACTCTCGGACTTCATAGGCTGTCTCCGCTTGTTCTGTTGCGCGTCATGCACCCGGACTTCTATCCGTCACCTCTCCACGAATCGCATGAAAAGGCTACCACAGAAACGACCGCTGCTCCGCCAGCATCTCCTCGCCATCCCATAACGTAGCCCGCCACGCCACGATCTCGCCCAACTTGGCAAAAGACTCCTCATCCAACTCAATCCCCGTCCAACGCTGATACCAGGGACGACGCTCAATCCCCCGCTCAATCACCAACTCCTCAGGTGTCCGGCTCCCGCGAAGCTCCAGCCTCAGCAATAAAGCTTCGGTGTAGTAAACCGTGGAACTCCACTGGACGTCGAAACGCACCCCTCCTACCTCCTCTGGATGAGCCCGCAGATAGGCCTGATACGCATCGCGCTCAAACAGGCTCGGGTTCACCGTGTGCCGACCCTGCTGGTCAAGATAGTGCGGCAGCACCTTGGATATGCGGGCCGACTGCGTACGGCATCCACACAGGGAAGGCAACAGCAGCAAACTGCACAAGAGGATCAGCCAACGCATCCGGCGAAACTACTCCACACCAGCCCGTAAGGTCACGCACAACCGGAGCCAGCCGAGTGTCACCCGGGCACGGATCATTTCACTAATTCTGAAGTATCTGTCCCACGCGCTAAACAAGTAACACGTGCAGCCTATCACGGTTGTTCCTGGCCAGCGCCATCACCCGTCGACCGCTCCGGCCGACGGAAAATGTCCCGGAGCACCGCGACCGGGTTCAAGGGCAGCAACAGCGGCTTGGGAATATAAAGAGGCTCAATCAACGGGTTCATCACCGTCCCCCCAACCTTGAACTCAAGAATCTTGGTCAGCGGACTGAATACCAAGCTAACCAACGGCCCCACCACGGCCGCCTCCCTCAGGAGTTGAGCCTCAACCCGGGCATCCACATTCGCCGCAAAATCAACCGTCCCGCGATAAGCCAGCCACATCGCAGGCGATTGCAACTGGAGGTTCCGCGTGTAAATCACGCTGTTCGTCATGGTGAAATCCCCCTCCAGTCCGCGCACCGGTGACTTGGCCACGTCCATCCCCAGGGTCTGCATCCACTGCGTCCCCACACCCAGCAGCGGAATATCCCAGAGATACCCCTCCCTCAACTCAACCCGCCCCAAACCGTTCCAACTGCCCCAGTCCTCCGAGTTCGCATGCGTCAAAGTCCAGATCCCTTGCAGCCGCCCCTCCAGCCGGTTGGTCGGCGCAATCAAATCTTCCATCAACTCCGCAAAATCCACCTGGTCGAATCTCGCTTCAAACCTCAAATCCGCCCCCGCCTCAGCCGCGGACCTCGCCTTTGCCAGCGCCTCTCCCACATCCAACGTGCCGTCACCGGAGAACGAGTCGTCGTTCACGTTCACGATCCCCATCACCTGCGGGCGGCGGGGAAAGCGGATCTCCCGGTGCGGCAGTTTCCAGATCATTCGAAGTGTTCGTCCAGCCAGCCGTGGACCGTGTCGACGATCCGTCCGTAGCTGTCCTCGCCGAACATATGCCCCGCCCCGTCGATCATCACCAGCCGCTTCGGCTCCTCCGCCGCTCCTGGCCTCTGGGAAGCCTCGAGCACATCCTGACCCTGGAGGCCACGGAAGCTGAAATCCTGCAGCTGCCGCTCCTGGGTGACGCGGCTGGGGTAGTAGGCCAGGCCACCGTTCCAGACCACCGGGTACAGGGTGTTGAACTGCAGGCGGGCCAGGGTGGCGACGGTGTCGCGCATGCGCTCGCGATCGCGCAACACCGGCATGTCGTTGGCGGTGAGCCAGACGCCGCGCAGCTCCACCCGGGGCGGCGCGGGCTGGGGCGTGGGCGCCGCGGCCGCCGGCATCTGGGGCGCGGCCGGGTTGACCTGGCTGCGGGCCACCACCGGCCAGGGCAGCAGCAACGCCAACAGCA
>JBJOII010000028.1:0-36818 GCA_046047235.1 Verrucomicrobiota bacterium
CCGCACCCCCCACCACCTCCACCACCTCACCCGGCAAACCCAAAACACGCTTCAACAACACCCGCAAGGTCTCCCGCTTCCGCACCGCCACCACATCAAATCGCTCCGGTAAAGCACCCCCACGATATGCCCGCACATTCAATAGCTTGATCCGACCATCCCTATACGTCGGCTCCATGCTCACCCCAGTCACCCGAATAGGCTGATAGACCTGACGAAATACCCCAAAATACAAAGCCAGAAATACCCCCACCCGCAAAGCGGTCACCGCCGGCCGCCGCCCCACCAGGAACCGCAGCCACCCCCGAACTTCAATGCTCCACCATCGCGCCATGCCTAAAATTACTCTCCAGCTAAACCGGCGCACACTCTACCCCCAACCCCCTCCCACGCAAGCTCCCACACCCCCTCAGTCGTGGTCGGACCACGACAACGTGTTCACCCCGATAGACATAGACAGTTTTCCCAACCCAAAAAGGCCCTATGGAACGCTTTTTGGGCCTTTTTTCCATCCCATGCCACCACCCTAGCCTCAGGATCTGTCAACGCCTGCCTTTGGCAGATGGCGGGCGTCCAGCCCCCTCCGACTCCGCACAACACTCGCCTAGGGCGGGCTCTATGCGCCCCTATCGAACACCAAAAACTCCCCCCTTTCCTTTCTGCCCCACGAAACCTAGTCTCCCCACCATAATGAGTAAGCCCAGCGCCCAAAACGCCCACTCCCCCAGCCAGCCCCCCACCCAGGAACCTACACGCACCGGGCTCAGCACAGAAACCATCGCCCGCGCCTTCTGCGATAATCTCTATTACCTCCAAGCTCGCTTCCCCGCCGTCGCCACCACCAACGACCGCTACATGGCCCTCGCCTACACCATCCGTGACCGACTCCTCCACCGCTGGGTCAATACCGCCGAAACCTATTACCAATCCAAAAGCCGAACAGTCGCTTACCTGTCCGCCGAATTCCTCATGGGACCCCAGCTCGGCAATAACCTCGTCAACCTCGGTATCCTCGACGTCACCCGCACTGCTCTCGGCCAACTCGACATCGACCTCGATGACCTCCTCGAACAGGAAGAAGAACCGGGCCTCGGCAACGGCGGCCTCGGACGCCTCGCCGCCTGCTACCTCGACTCCCTCGCCTCCCTCCAAATCCCCGCCATCGGCTACGGCATCCGTTACGAATTCGGGATCTTCGATCAAACCATCCGCGATGGATGGCAGGTCGAAATCACCGATAAATGGCTCCGCTTCGGCAACCCGTGGGAAATTGCCCGACCCGAAATCGTCTTTGACGTCAAACTCGGCGGCCATACCCAAAGCTACCACGAAAACGGAACCTACCGCGTCCGCTGGATACCTCAACGCGTCGTGCGCGGCGCCGCCTACGACACCCCTGTCGCCGGCTACAAAAACAATACAGTCAACCTCCTCCGCCTCTGGAAAGCCGAAGCCGCCGAGTCCTTCGACTTCCAAGCCTTCAACACCGGAGACTACTACGGCGCGGTAAATGAAAAAATGGTGTCCGAAAACATCAGCAAAGTCCTCTACCCCAACGACGAATCCCCCCAAGGCAAACAACTCCGCCTCCAGCAGCAGTACTTCTTCGCTTCCTGCGCCCTGCAGGACATGATCCGCCTACACCTCCAACGCAGTAAATCCCTCGCCAATTTCCACGAGAAATTCGCGGTCCAACTCAACGATACCCACCCCGCCGTCGCCGTCGCCGAACTCATGCGGCTCCTCCTCGATGACCACCACCTCTCCTGGGAATCCGCTTGGGATATCACCACCAAAACCTTCGCCTATACCAACCATACTCTCCTGCCCGAAGCCCTCGAACGCTGGCCCGTCCCCCTCTTCTCCAGCGTCCTCCCACGTCACCTCGAACTCATCTACGAAATCAACCGCCGCTTCCTCGAAGAAGTCGAAGCCCGCTTCCCCAATGAACCGGAACGCGTCGCCCGTATGTCCCTTATCGATGAATCCGGTGAACGCTACGTCCGTATGGCCAACCTCGCCACAGTCGGCAGTCACTCAGTCAACGGAGTAGCCAAACTCCACTCAGAACTCCTGCAGCTCGGTGTCCTCAGCGATTTCTACGACCTGGAACCCTCCAAGTTCCATAACGTCACCAATGGCGTCACCCCACGCCGCTTCATCGCCCTCAGCAACCCACACCTCACCAGCCTGATCTCCAAACATATCGGCGAAAATTGGATCAAAGACCTCCGCCAACTCCAAGAACTCGAACCCCTCGCCGAAAACCTCGAGTTCCGCAACGCCTGGCGCAAAGTCAAACTCGCCAACAAACAACACCTCGCCCAAATCATCCACAAGCGCACAGGCATCGAAATCGACCCCACCTCCCTCTTCGATATCCAGGTCAAACGCCTCCACGAATACAAACGCCAACACCTCAACATCCTCCATGTCATCACCCTCTATAACCGGCTCCGCTCCAACCCGCGCCTCCCCGCACCACCACGTACCATCATCTTCGGCGGCAAAGCTGCCCCCGGCTACACCATGGCCAAACTCATCATCAAACTCATTAACAGCGTCGCCAATGTCATCAATCACGACCCTCTAACCCGTGACCGCCTCAAGGTCGCCTTCATCCCCGACTTCAACGTCAAGGTCGCCCACCATATCTACCCCGCCGCCGAACTCTCAGAGCAAATCTCCACCGCCGGTAAAGAAGCCTCCGGAACCGGTAACATGAAGTTCTCCCTCAACGGCGCACTCACCATCGGAACCCTCGACGGCGCCAATATCGAAATCCGTGATGCCGTCGGCGCCGATAACTTCTTCCTCTTCGGCCTCACCGCCGCCCAAGTCCAGGAACAACTCGAAAGCGGCTATAACCCCTCCGCCTTCTACGAAAACGACCCCGAACTTCGCCAAAGCCTCGACCAAATCGCCTCAGGCCACTTCGCCGGCGGAAATAGCCACCTCTTCCGCCCCATCGTTGACAACCTCCTCTACCACGACCCCTTCCTCCTGCTCGCCGACTATCGCGCCTACATCGACGCCCAAGACCGGGTCTCCCAAGCCTACCAGGACCCCGAAAACTGGACGCGCATGTCCATCCTCAACGTCGCCCGCATGGGCCACTTCTCCTCCGATCGCTCCATCACCGAATACGCAGAAAAAATCTGGAAAACCCAACCCGTCGAAATCTCCCTCAACGGCGCCCAATGCCCCAAATAACTCCAACCCTTAAGCCCCAAACCACTCACCTACCCAGCATCTCCCATCTCCCATCTCCCATATCCGATATCCCATCTCCCATCTCCCATCTCCCATATCCCATATCCCATATCCCATATCCCAGCTACCATCTCCCATATCCCGTGCCACGCCAGCGGCACCCCCCTCTTCTCTCCCCCTGCGGTCCGCCGCGCGGCCCGCAAACCCTACCCCTCCTCCTTGCCCAATAACTGGTTCAGCTTGTCACGATACGTCCGACTCAAGGTCACCCGCGTGCCATCCAGCAAAATCACCGCATACTCGCCGTGAAACAAAGGCTGCAACTCCTTGATTCGGTCCATGTTCACAATCGTCGAGCGCCCGATCCGCACAAACCGGTCCGACGGCAAACGTTGCTCCAACGCATTCATCGTCTCCCGTAATAAATGGGACTCAGACCCCACATGCAAATTCACGTAGTTGTCCGCCGCCTCCACCCAGTCAATCTCCTCCACCCGTAACAACAAGACCCGACCGCCACTCTTCACCGCCAAACGCTCCACCGGAGGAGGAGGCGGACGCAACTGCGCCAGCATCGACCTCAACCGCACCGCCAAATCATCCGCCGGCTCCTCCCGCCTCAGCCACGCCCTGGCGCGATCCAAGGCCGCACCAAACCGTTCGTCATCAAACGGCTTCAACAAATAATCCAACGCATGCAGCTCAAAGGCCCGTATCGCAAACCGATCATACGCCGTGACAAAAATCACCGCCGGCATCACCCCATCCCCCAATTGCCCCAACATCTCCAACCCATCCATCCCCGGCATCTGTATATCCAAAAAGACCAAATCCGGCCGCTCCCTCCGAATCACCTCCAACCCCTCCTCCCCATCCCCACACTCCCCAACCAGTTCCATGTCCGCCTGCCCCAGAACCAAAGCCCGCACGCGATCCCGCGCCAAAGGCTCATCGTCCACAATCAATGTGCGTATCTTGCCACTCTCCATAACTAAAAGCCGGGTATGCTGATCACCCTAAAAGCCCCCACCAACACTGTCAAACCTACACCACCCATGAACCAATACCCCACTACCTCCCCTCTCCACTCTTCTCTCTACGCCGCCCCGCAACCCAGCGGGACGCCTAAACCTCAACCCCCTAACCAACCTCCCCCCATCCCTATCGCGCCGGAGGCGCCCATCCCCCAGCTCCAAGTCAACTCCTAACTTCCGGAGCAAAGCTCCCACGCGAAGCGCCCCGCGCTTCGCGCCGCAACGGCAAAACCACGCGCGCCACCACCCCGCCCGACTCACGCTCCAACAGCTCAAAACTATGATCCTCCCCATACAACTGCTGCAACCTCGCCCGCGTGTTCGCCACCCCAATCCCCCTCCTGGACTTCCCCCTCCGCTCCCCCTTCCCCAACCCTGGCCCGTTATCCATCACCTCCAAGACAACCCGCCCCCCCTCCGCCCTCGCCGCCAACCGCACCTCCCCACCACCTTTGCTCCGCTCAATCCCGTGCCGAATCGCATTCTCCACCAACGGCTGCAAAATCAAATTCGGCACCATCACATCCATCACCCCCAACTCAACCTCATTCACCACCCTCAACCGCGCCCCAAACCGCGTCCGCTCAATGTCCAAATACCGCTCCAAAAAATCCAGCTCCTGACGTAACAACACCTCCTGCTCCTCCGTGCTGTCCAAGGCATACCTCAATAAATCCGCCAGCCTCGCCAAAACCCGGTCCGCCGCCTTCATGTCGGTTCGCATCAACGACGAAACCGCATTCAACGTGTTGAACAAAAAATGCGGGTTCAGTTGCATCTGCAAAGCCTGCAACCGCGCAGCCGTCAACCGCTGCTCCAGCTCCCTCGCCCGTAATGCCCGCTCCTGCGCCTCCCGATAATACCCAAACGCATGACTCACACTCACCATCACCCAGTAAATCAATAAATTGAAATGAAACGTCTTCACCACCAGCGGATCAAACGCCTCCCCAAATGAAACCGGATCCCCCACAAACCGACTCTGTAACTGCCCCACCAACGCCCGCATTACCACATACACCGCCGATGCCACGACACTCGCCCCCAGATGAATCCCCAAGTTCCTTCCCCAAGCAGGCGCATCAAACCGATACCGACGCGCCAACTCCATGATCGGCAAACTCAACAACGCCCATACATACCAGTCCCCCAACGACCACCCCACCGCCTGACCCCACGAGACCGGCCGACCCGACTTCGCGCTCGCCAAATAAAACTGCCCCGCGAAGGACAAACCGATCAGGGTCCAAAATAACCACCCCAACAACCAACGCCCCGCTCGCCCCTGCATCCATCCCGTAACGTGCATGCCTCTCCTTTGCGCCATCCTCCCCCTCTTGAACAGCCAAATCACCCCCAACCAAAAAGAGTGATTCCCCACCAGCTCCCCGCTAAAATCCACCCACTGCACATGCCCGCGGCATTACCCAACCACCCCCCCGATGATGCCCCCTCCAACCGCGGCCTCATCCGAACCCTCGCCGTCGTCGCCTCCGTCGCCCTCCTCGTCGCTCTCGCCACCTTCGCCCTCGACCATCTCCCCTCCCCCACCACTAAAACCAACCCCGCACCCACCCCTCCCTCACCCCAATCCCTCAACGCTATCCCCACTACCCCCTTCACCCAAATCACCACCCCAGCCGGCATCTCCTTCTCCCACTCCAACGGCGCCTACGGCGATAAACTCCTGCCCGAAACCATGGGCGGCGGCGTTGCCGCCTTCGATTACAACAACGATGGCCTGCAGGACCTCCTCTTCATCAATGGAAACCTCTGGCCCTGGCAAACCAACCCGCCCACAACCACACCCACCCACCACCTCTACCTCAACAACGGCCAAGGCCACTTCACCGACACCACTCCCAACTCCGGCCTCAACTTCTCCTGCTACGGCATGGGCGTCGCCACCGGGGACTACAATAACGACGGATTCACCGACGTCTTCATCACCGCCACCAGCACCAACTACCTCCTCAAAAACCTCGGCAACGGCCGCTTCCTCGATGTCACCGCCGATGCCGGCGTCGGCGGCAACCCCGAGGACTGGAGCACCTCCGCCGCCTGGTTCGATATGGATAACGACGGCGACCTCGACCTGTTCGTCTGTAACTACCTCCGATGGTCCCGCGAAATCGACTACGCCGCCGATTACCAACTACCCGGAATCGGCCGCGCCTACGGCCAACCCTGGAACTTCCCCTCCACTTTCCCCTGCCTCTACCGCAATAACGGCAACGGCACGTTCACCGATTGCTCCGCCTCCAGCGGCATCCAACTCCGTAACCGCACCACCAACCTGCCCCTCGCCAAATCCCTCGGCGTCCGCCCCGTCGATGTCGACTCCGATGGCTGGCTAGACCTCATCGTCGCCAATGACACCGTCCAGAATTTCGTTTTCCGCAACCAAAAGGACGGCACCTTCCGCGATATCGGCCCCACCTCCGGTATCGCGTTCGATGCCTTCGGCGGAACCCGCGGCGCCATGGGCATCGATGCCGCCCACTTCAACCAGGACAACTCCCTCGGCATCTCCATCGGTAACTTCGCCAACGAAATGACCGCCATCTACGTCGCCAAAAACCAAACCACCCTCTTCACCGACGAAGCCCTCTCCCAAGGCATCGGCACCGCCAGCCAAATGTCCCTCACGTTCGGCATCTTCTTCTTCGACTACGACCTCGATGGCTGGCTCGACCTCCTCACCGCCAACGGCCACATCGAATCCGATATCGAAAAGATCGCCCCCAACCAACACTACGCCCAACCCGCCCAACTCTTCTGGAACGCCCACGGCACCTCCCCCCACTCCGGCTTCCTCGCCGTCCCCAGCACCAAAACCGGAACAGACCTCTTCACCCCTATCGTCGGACGCGGCTCCGCCTACGCTGACTTCGACCTCGACGGCGACCTCGACGTCGTCCTCACCCAAATCAACGGCCCTCCCCTCCTCCTCCGCAACGACCAAAACCTCCACCACAACTGGATCCGCCTGAAACTCATCGGCACCGCCGATAACACCGACGCCATCGGCACACGCGTCCAGGTCCGCATCGGAAAAACCACTCTCTCACGCCAGGTCATGCCCACCCGCGGCTACCTCTCCCAATCTGAACTCCCCCTCACCATCGGCCTCGGCACCGCAACTAAAGTGGATGAACTCCTCATCACCTGGCCCAACGGCCACCAACAACCCGTCCCCTCGCCCAACCTCAACGCTCTCACCACCATCCGCCAAACCAGATAAAAACCCCCTTGTGACCAGCTCAAAATCACGGATGGTAACCATGTAACACAAACCCCCTCGCCACCATGTGAACACAAGACCCCTAACCCAAATCACCCTCGCTACCCTGCTCCTGCCCCTCCCTCTCCGCTCCCAAATAGTCTCCATCGCCGACCCCGCCCTCGAATCCGCCGTCCGCTACGAACTCAACGTCTACAACCGCCCGCTAGCCCAAACAGATATCCAACAACTCCTTGCGCTCAACGCCAACCAAAACAACATCAGCTCTCTCGAAGGTTTCTCCAGCGCCACCCAACTCATAGAACTCTTCCTCAGCTTTAATCACATCGCCAGCGCAACGCTCGCCCCCGACTTCTTCAACCTCCAGGAACTTCACCTCCAGGCCAACGGACTCGAATCCCTCCACACCACCGCCCCCCTCCCTAACCTCCTAACCCTCAACATCGCAGAAAACCTCCTCACTAACGTCGAATTCCTCGCACATACCCCGATCCTGAGCTCGCTCCAACTCCAGGCCAACGCTCTCCCCGACTTCGTCCCGCCAGCTCCACTGACCAACCTCCAATTCCTCAACCTCAGCTTCAACCTCATCCAACAACCCGATTTCATAACCCAACTCCCCGCACTCCAACCTCACCGCCCTCAGCCTGTCCATCAACCGACTTCGCGACATCAACTTCCTCCAATCCCTCCCCAACCTCCAGGAACTCGACCTCTCAGCCAACCTCGCCAAAACATTCACCCTCCCCACTAACCTCACCCAACTCACCTGGCTCAACCTCGGCGAAAACCAACTCACCAATGTCACCTTCCCTGACGACATGACCAACCTTACCAGCCTCTACCTCGACGACAACCGCCTTGCACAACTGCCAGCCCTCGCCGCACTCCACCAACTCAAGATCCTCGACCTAGGTCTCAACAATCTCACCTCGGTCACCCTCCCCCATACCCTCACCAATCTCCAACACCTCGAACTCCGCCTCAACCCGCTCACAATTCTCGTCCTCCCCGAAATCCTCGCCAACAACGCCCTCAGCAATACGGTCAACTCACTCGCCCAAAACAACATCACCATCCAGACCTACCCCATCCCACCACACCTGGAACTCCTGCCCCTCCCCACGGAAGCCAGCCTCCAGATCTCTATCCTCGGCCCACCCGCACTCTATTCACTCCACACCTCCACCAACCTCACCCAGTGGTCCCCCCTCATCACGCTCTCCAATACTATCGGCTCCGCCACCACCACCATCCCCATCCGCTCCTCCTCCGTTTTCATCAAAGCTTCCTTCACGCCCTAACCGCCAGCCATGAAGCCCCACCACCCAGCCTTCACGCTCATCGAACTCCTCACCGTAATCGCCATCATCAGTATCCTCGCCGCCCTCCTCCTCCCCTCCCTCGCCTCCGCCAAAGAACGCGCCCGCCGCACCACCTGCACCAGTAATCTCCGACAATTCCTCCTCACCATCACGCTCTATGCCGATGACAACCTCGATCGGGTCCCATCCGGCCAATCCGATAACTCCAACCCCGAAGATAATCACACCCCAGTCATAGCCACCAACACGCGAGACATCCTCATCCACTACGCCGGCAGCCCCCGAATCCTCGAATGCCCCGGCCTCCGAAACCCCTTCAACAGCTCCGGCGGGTGGCCCTACCCCGACTACGGCTACGTCATCGGATACAACTACCTCGGCGGCCATACCAATACCCCGTGGCCCAGGTTCCGCGAGTTCAATGGATGGCGCTCCCCCCAAAAAAACCACCGACTCAGAAACATCCCTCATCCTCACAGAACTCAATGACTGGTCCCCCGGCTACGCCAAATCCTTCGCCCCACATACACGCTCCGGCGCCGTCCTCCGGGGCTACGAAGACACTGAACCAGCCGATACCGCCGGCTGGTCCAGCCAAGCCCTCGGCGCCGAAGGCGGCCACCACGGAAACCTCGACGGCTCCGCCCAATGGATCCCCATCTCCCGCATGTCAACCTACCGCGGCTCCCGCCTCTGGGGATCCGGCGGCTGCTTCGCTATCTGGTAACTCCCTCCCTCCGATTTACACGGATTCGTGTGACGATCATAACACCAATCCGCGTAGATCCCCCAGCTCGCGTCAGCACGCTCAACCAGGGAAATAACCACCAAAGCACCTGCACCATTGACACACCAACCCGCCACCCCTATCACACCAAGCCATGCCGAATACCCCAGGGTTCTCAGGAACCGTAGAACTGCAACCCTCCTTCCAACCCCGCCCCGGAATCCGTCACGTGGTCTTCGACTTCGACGGCACCCTCTCTCTCATCCGCCAGGGCTGGCCCGATGTCATGGTCCCCATGTTCGTCGAAATGCTTCCCCGGCAAGAAGGCGATACGGATGAATCGCTCCACCGCCTGATGTTCGACGACATCATGCGCCTCAACGGCAAGCAAACGATCTACCAGATGATCCAGTTCGCCGATCGCGTCAAACAACGCGGCGGCTCCCCCAAGGAACCGCTCTGGTACAAACACGAATACCTCCGCCGCCTCAACGTCCGCATCGACCACCGAATCAACGGACTCAAATCCGGCACCATCCAACCCAATGACCTCCTCGTCCACGGCAGCGCCACGCTCATGGATTGCCTCCAACAAGCCAACCTGAACCTCTACCTCGCCAGCGGCACCGACGAAATCTACGTCAAACAGGAAGCCTCCCTCCTCGGACTCGACCGCTACTTCGGCCCCCGCATCTATGGCGCCCTCGACGATTACAAACAGTTCTCCAAGAAAATGGTCATCGAACGCATCCTGCGGGAAAACAATGTCGACGGCCAAAGCCTGCTCTCCTTCGGAGACGGCTACGTAGAAATCCAAAATACCAAGGAAGTCGGCGGCCTCGCCGTCGCCGTCGCCAGCGATGAAGCCCATAACGGCTCCGGCAATATGGACGAATGGAAACGCCAACGACTCAAAGGAGTCGGAGCCGATATCGTCATCCCGGACTTCCGCGATGCCCTACCCCTGATGAAACTCATCCTCGGCCAGTAATCTCCCCTCTCATCCCCATGCCAGCCCAAACCCACCCCATCAACCTCGCCGAGGTCAAACCCCTCCCCCTCGCCCAACGCCGTAGCCTCACGGAACTCCAGGATATTCTGGTCGAACCCGCCGAGCCCCCACCCCCATGCAACAACCTCGTCCGCAAGCAAATCGAAGCCTGCGCCAAGGCCATCCGTGAAGCCCACCATCGCAACGCCGCCGTCATGCTCATCTACGGAGCACACCTCATAAAAAACGGCGCCCAGCTCATCATCAACCAAATGCTCCAACGTGGACTCCTCTCCCATATCGCCACCAACGGCGCCGGCATCATCCACGACTGGGAATACTCCTTCCAAGGCAAGTCCACCGAAAGCGTCCGCGATAACGTCGCCACCGGAACCTTCGGCACCTGGGACGAAACCAGCCGGAATATCCACCTCGCCCTCCTCGTCGGAGCCCTCCAAAACGATGGACTCGGACGCTCAGTCGGCCGCCTCGTCCATGAAGACGGACTCACACTCCCCGAACCTACAGAACTCGAGACCGCCATCCGTAACAACCCTTCCGACCCACTCACACCAGCCAGGGCCGAACTCCTCGTCACCATGCAACAACAGGGCCTCCAACCCGGTAGGCTCATGCTCCTCCACCGCTTCCGTAATGCCTCAGTCCTCAGCAACGCCTTCCACCAAGGCGTCCCCTTCACGGTCCACCCGGGCATCGGCTACGATATCATCTCCAATCACCCCATCTTCAACGGCGCCGCCATCGGCCGCGCCGCCACCACCGACTTCCGCTGGTTCGCCGGTGCAGTGGAACAACTCGACGGCGGCGTCGTCCTCTCCATCGGTTCCGCCATCATGGGCCCGCAGGTCTTCGAAAAAACCATCAGCTGCGTCAATAACATCCGCCTCAACAACAACCGCCCCGTGGTCAAGGAGCACCAGATCTTCGTCGTCGACCTCCAGGACGGAGGCAACTGGGACTGGACTCAAGGTGAACCCCCCAAAGAAAACGCAGCCTACTACCTCCGTTTCTGCAAGAGCTACTCCCGCATGGGCGGCGCAATGCACTACGTCCAAAGCGATAACATCGCCTTCCTCCATAACCTCTTCCACACACTCCAAAAACCGCCCACCCAATCATGAACCCCGCCCGCTTCAAATCCATCACCACTCAATACCCCTCCCTGCGTATCGCCGTCATCGGCGACTTCTGCCTCGATCGCTACTTCGAAATCGATACCGCCAAACAAGAGATCTCCATCGAAACCAACCTCCCCGTCCATAACGTCACCAACACACGCTGTAGCCCCGGAGCCGCCGGCACCATACTCAACAACCTCGTCGCTCTCGGTATCGGCACAATCTACCCGGTCGGCTTCGCCGGCCATGACGCGGAAGGCCACGAGCTCCGCCAAGCCCTCTCCCGCAAGCCCGGCGTCGTCCTGGATCACTTCCTCTCCACCCCACAACGCCGCACGTTCTGCTACACCAAACCCCTCCTCATGCACCCCGGCCAGCCACCGGAAGAACTCAGCCGACTCGACTTCAAAAACTGGTCCCCCACACCACCAGAAGTCAGCAAAACCATCGCCAGCTCAGCTAAACAACTCGCCACTTCCGTAGACGCCATCATCGTGCTCGATCAGGTCGACATCGCAGAAACCGGCGTCGTCACCCCGGAAGTCCGCATCGCCCTCAAGGAACTCACTCTCACTCACCCAAATAAGTTCATGATCGCCGATAGCCGACGCGGACTCCGTCACTTCCCCCCGCTCAGCTACAAGATGAATGCCCAGGAACTAACCGCCATGCGCGCAGTACCCGCAGATTCCCCACTCGACACTCTCCGCCAAATCACCACCGACCTCGCCACAGAACTCAACCGCCCCGCCTTCGTCACGCTCTCAGAACGGGGCATCCTCGGCGCCAGCCCCGGCCAACCCGCCGAACACTTCCCCTGCTACCCCATCCACGGCCCCATCGATATCGTCGGCGCCGGTGACTCCGTCACCGCCAACCTCACCGCCGCTCACGCCGCCGGCGCTACCCTCCTCGAATCCCTCCAACTCGCCAACGCCGCCGCCTCCATCGTCATCCACCAAGTCGGCACCACCGGCACCGCCTCAGTCAGCCAGATGGAACAACTATTGTCCCGCTGCTGCTAGAACCTCACTCCCTCCCTTCAGCCACAACACAGCGGAAACCATAACAGTGGCACCGATACTCCGGTCCACTCATATATCGCGCCGATACCCGCGCATATTTCGGACTGCTGATCCAGCTCCCCCCGCGCAGCACCCGCCCATACCCATGATCAGGCCCGCGTAGGTTCCCCCGCAATACCTCCTCCGACTCCCCATACCACGAGTCCAAATACCAGTCCCAACACCACTCATTCACATTCCCAGACATGTCATACAACCCATACCCGTTCGCCATGTCCTCACCCCCACCACGCTGCCCGCCGTCAAAATAACCCACCAGCGCCGTCGCACAATCCGACTCCGTCTCCCACGGATCTCCACTCCCCCAATAGTTCGCCTTACCCCCGTCCAGAAAACGCTCAAAACCCTCACCGTCACTCGCCCAGGGATAATGCTGCCCCGCCAAACCTCCCCGCGCAGCCCACTCCCACTCCAGCTCAGTCGGCAAACGATACCCCCCCTCCCCCCACCGAACCATACCTTCAGTCAAATCCAACTCCCCAACCCGATATACTCGCGTCCACCCCTCATCTTCCATATATACCGGCTCCTGCCCTCCCTTCTCCGACCTCGCATTGCACCACTTCACCGCGTCATGCCACGAAACAAAACAAACCGGATGACTCAACTCCCGCCCCGGATGAAATGGGTAAACCTCCCCGAACTCATAACCCCGCCCCAAAGCCCACTCATACACCTCCATCCATAAACCCCAACTCACCTCCACCCGGTCCATGTAAAACCCCTCAACCGGCAAGGCCGCCACCGGACGCTCGTCCGCATAACCTTCCCCAGAACCATCCCCCCTCACACACACCCCAGACGGCACCCACACCATACCCTCCGGAACACCATCCCCTTCCCCTCCATCCGGCACGCGGCAACCACACGCCAATATCACGAGCACCCCAACAATTAAAAAAATTCGGCCGACAGGCATCACAAGAAGCCTGCCGGCCAACACACGGAATTTCGATGCCGAATTTACCTGCCCAGCCACCCGGGTCAACCCCGGGAATGCGTTGGCAGCCAAAACCAGACTGCATCCGGTCGGCAAGGCAGCCCGCGGCCCTTTACCGGAGATCACCAGCTGGTAACAACCACACGGTAGAAACCACTGCCGCCAGTGGTAGTGAACAAGCGGGTAGCGAAAACATAGTCAACCTCCGAGACCGGAAGCGTAACCAAAGTCTCCCAACCAGAACCTTCCGCCGCAGCCTTGAATTCGACGGCGTAACCGCGACCTGCAAGAGCCTCAAACTCCAGTTCAACATAGCCGGGCGCTGTGCCTGGTATAAACCCGTTCAAGGCCAGGACGCTCCCACTGTCCGTCGGTGAGGTGCCACTCTGGAATTCAGCCAGGTTGGACATGCCGTCACCATCCGTGTCAGCCTCCGCATCCCCCGAGTCATTGGGATCCAAGTCCGCCCAAAGTTCCCAAGGATCAGGCATACCATCCACATCCGTATCCACCAAACTCGATCCCACCGGCATGCGGGCTCCCATATCTGCCCCCCCTTCACCCATCCCACGCACAGGCGAATCGACAGCCAGTCGATAGTCCGCCAAGCCCGCATTCCGGAATAGTGGATCCACCCCGAGATTCAACCCCCCAGAATACCCACCCTCGATGTCGCTGTAGGAAACCGTAACCTCCGATAGGCTATCGATGGTAATAGGACTGCCATTTGCCCACAGGATGTTGTTCCAGAGAACAGCATGTCCTCCGCCCTGACCCGCATTCTTCTCATACAACCTTAAGCCGTGATTCGAAGCCACCACCGTGTTGTTATACACATCCGCATACGAACTGTCCTTCACAGCCACCCCAGCGTCCACCCCGTGAATCACACAGTCCCTTACTATGATGTTCAACGCCCGCTCCCCAATCGAAACTCCCTTGTCGAAGGGAAAATCGTAGATCAAACAGTTCTCAACTATGACCCCGTCAGAAGTCGTCCCGTCCGAATAATTGCCCAAATCAACACCATCGACGTTCGTCACCGCACCATGTCGAAAGGTACAACTCCGAATGTAGGAACCAGCCACCCCACCATCGATGTCAAAACCGTCCCCGTGGACGTTCTCGAACAAGCAGCCCTCTACCTCCGTAGGAGTCACCTGTGAAAGCACCTCGTAATACTCGTCTACACGACACCGCTTCATCCGAAGTATCAACGCATGCGTAGCACGGAGAATCGCCGAGCCCGTGTTGTCGTGCAGATAACAGTCCGCCAGCTCGGCATCCACACCCTCACCCAACAATAGCTGTGCCCAGCCGAAATCCACGTGCCGCAGACGTATCCACGACCCCGCGCCCGCCACCTGCAAGGGCCCCCACGTCGCACCCTCCACGCTCGGCAATAACTCAACCGGCGACTCCAGTGTCCCCTGCACCTCCAATGCCCCACCGCTAACGGTCATAGCAACCCCGCTGGAAATGCGCACCTGAGTGCCTGGAGCTATCGTCAATTTCACCCCGCTCGGAACCTCAAGCGGCCCCGTAACACGTACCTCCCCATACTCCGGCCCCCACGTCGTGTCCGCTCCCAATGTACCGCTCACCTCCACAAAGCCCGCACCCCCATCACTAGGAAGCACGGTCCAAGTCCTCACCGCTGCCTCCGACTCATCCTGCCAGTAGCCCGCGGAATTCTTGGCCAGAACAGAAAGTCGATAATTTCCAGATGCCATCCCCTCCAGCCGTATCGGTTCTGCCCCATCAAACATCCCCGGCACAATCATCAGGCTGTTCGTCAGCGCAACCTCCCCACTCCACGCCCCATCGTTCAATTTCCACTTGTAAGCATACACCCCCGGCCCTGCCACAGTAATTAGCGCAGACGTGTTCGTCGTGGCAAAGGAAGGCTCCCCGCTAAGCGACACCCCCGTCGGCACGATCGCCCCCATGTCCAGACCGTTCGGCCCCACACCCAATGCCGGAGAACCCCCCTGCAGCGAAAGCCCCGCCAAGACGTTGTCGGGTGTAAGATTGGTGACATCCACGAACATTGGGTCCGCAGTCAGGTTCCCAATCCCGGGCCAGTCGTTGCCCTGTATCAACGAATGACTGACCTCCAGAAACATCACGGCATTGCTGAAGTTAATCCAGGGTTCAGCCTCCAGATCCCACACGATGTTCCCCTCAAATAACGCCCCTCTCCCCCCCGGCACACCGCGATTCACTTCACAGAAATTGATGACCGCAGGCGGCTGGCTACCCAGCGGGTTAGGATGAACCCCCAGAATCGTGTTGTTCTGCATCAACGCGGAACCCGCATCCTTCAACAGCAGACTATGTTCGCAGTTCACAAAGATGTTCCGGGCAATCACCAGCTCCGATGTGTTCCCCCCGTCCGCCCCGGTACTGATCGGGTTCGAACTACTGTCCCGAACCGCATCCTGACGCACATCAAAGAAGATGTTCCCCTCAATGTGCGCATCAGTCCCGTCCATATCAAAACAGTCATCCACCGCAGACTCAAAGACGTTGCCTATGAACTCCGCAATCGGACCAGGCCGGTTTCCCCCCGTGAAATCGATAGTGTCATTGTAACCGCTGGTCGTTCCGAACCGGTTGTTGTGCAAACGCGCGTAACCGTTGGCTGGCATTCCCGAAAAATGGAGCAGCTCGTCGTTGCTGATCGTAGGAAAAACGCAATTCCGAATGTCAATGGAAGTGTCGTCAACTGTCACAAGCTGAGTGATGGTGTTGGTGAAAACAACATGATCCAAGTGGATCATCGCATCGACTCCCTTCACGTTGCCCCTCCCCGCAGCACCGTCAATCGTCGCATATGCGATTCGGGACTCCTGCACACCTCCACTGATCGAAATCCGCCCCCATCCACCTGCTCCAATCGCTCGGCGAAAACCAATCCGATCCGATTCAGTCCCCTCCGCCACCAGACGCCCCTCAATGGTTAGCCCCACACCCGTGTCAAACTCCACCACTACCCCTGGCTCAACCGTCAGGGTAGCACCCGCCGCCACAGTGACCTCCCCAATCGCATGGTAAGGGCTGTTCTCAACACTCCAAGTTGTGTCCGTCGTCAGCACCCCGCTCACAACATTCGTGGAACCGCTCGAGGCGTCCTCCACAAAAAGATCAGGAATCAAAATGAAGTCAGAACTGCTGAGACTCGTGTTCAAACCCATGATGGCTAGGGTGTGCACCCCGGACGGCAACCAGTCCGCAGCTGCCCCAATCGTAAATGTCTCCGGCGGATTCGAACCACTGCCCCTCGACGATTCGTGATTCGAAGGCGCGGTCTGGGTATAAGCCGGCTCAGCGCTGCCAGTGGGGGTGTTTCGCCCGGCAATATAAACACCATCCAGCCATGCGATGAAGCCGTCATCGTAGTCCATCGTCATCCTCAAAACCTGGTCTGCCACGGGCACATCCGTCACCTCGAAAGACCGCCTCACATACACCGTGCTGTATGCGTTGCGCATGTCCGGGAAAAGAGTGTTGCAGGCCGCCGTCTCCCCAGAGGTATCGGCATACCCAAAGCCGCCACGGCCTTCAACCCACTGCGACCCCAGAAGCCCGGCATCCATCGTCTGCCACCCGGGCTCCGGAGCACTCGTGCCCTTGCGCACAAGCCATGCATCGGTGGACGCCACTAATGTCTGGGCCGCATCGGCCCGTGGCACCTGCCCCCACCCCACCATGCAAACCAATGCTAACAGCGGGCTATAACACCAACCTGCTCTCGTCACGTGTCGTTTCAACATAAAGCTTCCTAAGGGCGTTTGGGCGTAACCAGACGATAAAACCGACGCCCCACCCCAACATGGGCGTCTATCACTGACCAACCGCCGGTTTCACTCGCAGAATCAAGATCAGCGAGCACCGCCCATCCCAGCGCCCCGCCCAATTCCGAATACTCAACGCTATAACTATGGCCCTGCACCACCCCGAACGTAAGGTGAACGCCGTCCACACCAAATCCAACGCTCTCCACCTTCACGCTGCTGCCCGCATCAATGGGCGATGTCCCAGCCACCATTTCCTCCACATTCAATAGACCATCCCCGTCAGGATCCGCCCCGGGAACCGCATCCTCATTGTTCAAGGCACCCCAATACGTCAACTCCCAGTTGTCATCAAGTCCGTCACCATCGGCATCCGTTACCGGTTCGCGCGGAGCCAGTTCGCCCGGCCCCGGAACAGCCGCCAGCCAGTTCAACGGCTCATTTCCAAATGAGTCAGCTACCCGACGCTGCAAGGACATACCCGTTCCCGGAACACCCGCAGGCCAGGGGAACGTCGTAGAGTATCGAACCTCCTCAACCAGAACCTGCGGCACAAGCCCCTCGTCAGGATGAGGAGCCCTCTGCGGCGGATCAGGCAGATACAAACGCAAACTCTCGGTGACGTTGCCCAGCTTGCCTCTGTAAGGCCCAAATAGGCGCACCCCATCCGCTATCCCATAAAAAGCCCGAAACTCTGACTCTACAACCGAATCCACCCCTGGAGTAAAACTCACCAGCACCACGACCTCCCCACCCCCTAAAACCGTGCCCGCAGGGAACTCGTAATCGACCGCGCCACGCAGGGTCCATGTGTTGGTCACAATGGATGGGTCGTAAAGCACCTGCGGCGCGGCAAGCAGGTTCGATAGCTCCACAAACTCGTGGAGCGTGTTGTCGTTCGTCCCGCTCAAAGGCGGCGGCTCCACCATCAGCTCGGTGATCACCACAGGGCCAACACGGGGAGACCCGTTCAAGCCACCTCCCCCTGTCCTGAACTCCTCTGTGCTCAATGGTGCATCCATACCAAAGCTAGTCGCCCCCAACGGAACAAACTCGACATCGACAGAGGTCTCGTAGCGCCCGAAAGACACCCCATTCTGCGATGCCTCGAAAGAAACCACGCTCCGGAAACCATTCAGAAGCCCTCCA
This sequence comes from Verrucomicrobiota bacterium, assembly GCA_046047235.1. Taxonomy (GTDB): domain Bacteria; phylum Verrucomicrobiota; class Verrucomicrobiia; order Limisphaerales; family JAHDYP01; genus JBMTVN01. Next base: position 18,645 of record JBJOII010000028.1, read on the forward strand.
ACACCCACCGAACTCAATACACACTCATCCCCACGCGAAGAGTTGAAAGTGAACGCGGTCGGACTGTCGAGTGAGCCAAATGCCCCCTCGTAGATAACGTGATATTCTCCCGGCATCATCATGGTGCCTTCCGGAATTCGATACCGCTTCGGATCGGAGCGGCTGTTGCTCAAATACCAGCCGCTCAAGTCAATCACAGAGGAACCCTGATTATACAATTCCACCGCGTCCTCAAAAGGAGGATCAGTATGCGCCAGCAGCTCGTTGATCACAATGGAACCAAGCGGCAGCCAATTGGGCCCACCTCGACTCTGCGTCTGCAAAAAGGCCGACTTACCCTCCGCCCCATCCGGGAACCGACCCTCGCTAGCACCTTGCGGCTGCAGCCCAAACGATACCTGATCAATCAAGCTGCCCTCAGGACTGTGTAAAGCCACTACCTCGCCCGCCTGACTCAGGCTGAAATTAACATGGTCAGCCCCCTGCCCCGCGTCACCGTCCGCCACAAAGACCGCATGCCCCGTCGACCCGGCCCCAATAAATGACAAGGACGGAATCCTCTGCTTGCCCCAGTCCACAGCATCATCAGAAAGAAAACACCCGCCAAGCAAAACGGGCTGTTGCTGCGGGTTATACAGCTCAAACCAGTCAGCTCCCTGCGAGGGGTTGCTGCACCATTCGTTGATCCTCAGCAATGCAGCATCCCCCAATAACGCTGGAAGATTCGGAACCGCCGGCGTCACAAGGGTAAGTCCCCATCCCCCGTACCCATCAGGAATCCGCCCCAATGAATAACCCTCAACCTGCATGCCGAAAACCACGGAATCTACCAACCCCCCACCCCTGTCAGGACGATCAAATAGGTACACCCCGTCCCCGCCCCGGCTCAACCCAAAACCCGTGTTCCCAGTCCCCGGAGGGCTTTGATCATTACAGGCGATCACTCTCCTCTCACCCGCTCCTAATACACTGCCCACCCCAAAAAGATACTTCAAAGGCTCATCCACAGTATCGCTCAAACTCATACCCGAAATGTCCAAAGGCTCAGAAGACGCGTTGTAGAGCTCAACCCAGTCCCCAGTCCCGTCCGCAAGCGTGGCAGGCTGCCCCGCAGCCACCACCTCGTTGATCACGATCGGCACCTCCGAAAGGTTGGTACGCGTCGTCACCGCCTCCAAGGCCATCCCAAACACCACATCCCCGCTCGTAGTCGAACTCTGGTGAACCTCCACCGCCAAGGTGTTCGATCCTACCCGCAAACCCGCCGCCGGAAGCGCAATCCCCGGCTCCAATACGGCATTGTTCACGGTCACACTCGTCAGGCTCGAATAGGTAACCTCCGGGCCCGTCGACATCCTGAGCCGCCCAACCTCCTCACCGTTAAGGTAAAACACTGCACCGTCATCAATAAAGGGCGCGTACTGAAGCCTCACCCCCGACAAGTCGCCCGCATAATCAAATTGAGTCCGGAAATAAATCGTGGGTCTCACACCTGCCAGCAACGTATTCACCGGACCGGCAATCGGGTCAGCATCAAACCCAAATATCCCCGCCCCGACTGCCCATCCACTATCGTCATACTCATCAGCCTGCCAACCTTGACCAGTCAAGTCCTCAACCTGATTGAATCGCCATGTATTCGTCAGGGTGACCAACGGAACCGTCTCTGTCACCACACCAGGTGCCGGCAATGGATTGGGACCACCAGGCGTAGGGGTTAAAAATGTCCCGATCACCCCAGATCCACTCGGCTGGCGCCCCTGCGAAATGTCCGGCCATTGAGACCCGTAAACCAGGCGATCAATCGGCGTTCCATCGTCATAAAACAACCCAATCTCCCCCTGAACCGCGCTCAACTTGAAGGAAAGATGCTCAGCCCCCTTCTCCGGTGCGCCATCCGCCAGAAATACAGCATGTCCGCCACCCTCAATAAAAGTCATCGGCCATAACCGCGAACCACTCTTCCTGTCACCCAGATTGTCACTCATCCATAAACCCCCGAGATCTACTGGCAACACCGAGGGATTATACAACTCCACGAAATCCTCTGCCCCCAACATCTCACCCTTCGCAAGCCACTCGTTGATTCGAACAGGATCAGCACTTCCCGTCGCTACCCCCATATTCAACACCCCCGGTGTCGGATCGCACAATACCCACCGCCCCCCATCCCCTCGCCCTATGCTCCGGTCCTTCAACTGCAAACCAAACTCCACAAAGTCCAAGAGGCGTAACCCACGATCCGCCCGATCAAACAAATACAGCCCCTCCCCCTCCCCCCTGAAAGAAAAACCCGCATGCAAACCGGAAGTCCCATCCTCATCATTCGCCCAAACGACAAGGTACTCCCCGGCACCAACCACCGTCCCCTGGGCAAATACAAACTTGGCAGGCTCCAACAGGGAATCGCTCAAACCAAGCCCACCCAGATCCACAGCACTACCGCCCTCATTGTACAACTCCAACCAATCCGGAAACGTGCCCTCGTGGTCAACAACACCAGCGTTTCTCGCCAATACTTCGCTAATCCGAATGCTCGGTGCGCCTGTATCAACCACCCACCCCACCGTCAAAGCCTCAGCCTCCCCTTGCCATCTACCCTCCATATCCCCCACTTCAATCCTTAAGCTATGCTCACCCTCCGCCAAACCCGCCAACACCAAAGGCTCCACAGCAGAAAACTCCACACTCCATCCACCCCCATCCAACTCATACCGATATCGATCAACACCAACCCCACTCACTAGAACGTGCAACGCGTCGCTCGGGCTAACAACTCGAGGCAATCCGGAAAACACAGGAAAAAATCTCGACGCGTCAGCCGGTAAATCCGCCGGCAACAATCCCTGGATGTAGGCGCGACGACCATCCATCCACGCCCCAAGCACTTCAATGACCTGACGAGGTACAAAGCCTGCCAACGTCTGCTCCATAACTGCGTCAAATGACTCAGCCGAAAAAACCGTGTTCAGTAACCTCCGCAAAGTCAAATAATAGGCGGTCTCAAACTCCGGCGTCGAAAGTAACTGCTCAAACGCAGGAATGTTCCTCGCTCCCATGATCGTGTTGTTCACCGCAGACGTCGCACTACCGCGCCCCAAAATGGAATCCAGATCATGCGGCACAATGCGGAAGCGCTTATCCGCAACCCCAGAGTACAGATAATAATCGTCGTTGTGACCTGTGTTGGGACTCGTCTCCCTGTTATCAAAAATTGCCATCACCGCCAAATAGGTGAGCCACTCGTCAATGTCCGCCACCTGCCTCGCATTCCCCACACTATACAGATCATTAGTACCAATCACTCGAAGCATCCCCATCAGGTCGGTCCAGTCATCCTCCGAATTGTTGGTCGTCTTGAACCACGTGTTCCCATAGGAGGCGGCGTTCTCTCCCCGCCAGTTAAAGTCTGAAGGCGATATATCTCTCAGCGCCTTGTAAATGTTCCCGGAACCATCAACACCAAACCGATGATCGGCAAAATCGCTGTTTAACGCCTCCAAAGCGACATAGCATCCGCTGTAGGTGTGAGGCCCGTTGTCCCCCAGATTCATTCCGTTCACCCGCAGCTGGACAGGCCGGGTCTCCGCCGCCGGGAGCCCCGAAAGAAGGCACAGCGCAGATCCTAAATGCTGTAGAAAAGTCGACTGGCCGTTGATATTCAGCGCCTGCACGCCATGCCACCGATCATCACTGCGAAAATTCACCCGATAGTTGTTGGGCTGCAGACTCCGACTCCCATGACCGCGGTTCCGAATCCCCACAGCATACCTGCACTGCTCGCCAGACCCATCCCGGCTGATCCAAGTCCCGTTGAACTGAGCGTCAGTGTCCTCCTCACCGTTCGTTGCACGACCAATTCGCTCAAGCTCAGCCCGGTCAGCCTCACGCATAACAATGCGATACAGAGGCTCTGCTCCGTCATAAGAAACGTCATCAACCTGATATAGACAGTTCGCCACCTGACGCTCGCTCAGATCCTCCTCAATCACCGGCACCGGCCATACTCGCTGATTCCCCCCGGCGTCCCGAGCCTGAATATAAAACTCTACGACGCTCCGGTTCACCTGCGGAGGAATGCTGCCTCCATACACCCCATCACCCGCCGCACCGTCCTCATGCATCCCGTCGTCGTAAAGGTCCGAAACCTCAAACGCCGCCGGCACTAAACCGTCCACCCTCCAGTTCAACCACGCTTCCACCCCTGCCAAATCCTCATCCAGCAAGCGCACAGTAATACGGACCGTGTCAACACTCCCTGGCACCAATGGAAAATGAGCCACACTCACAACCAGAGGCGCCACATCACCACTAAAAATTGAGTTGGTCCTGCCCGGAGTACCACCCACTGCCTCGCTCGCACCCCAGTTCAAACCCTCGTTGTTCGTCATCAACGGCTGGGACCACTCAAGACTCCTGCCAAAACCATCATGCAAGTCCGACCAAACCACACCCTGATGATTATGATCCAACGGCCCGCGCCACCGTCTTGCCCAAAATCCCTCATCCGCATACGTAACACTGTCAACCCTCACCCCATAGTCATTGTCCAGGTTGAGGTCGTTGCGGCTGTTTCCCAGCACTCCATCCCAGCCTCCAACCACGTTGGTCACGTCAGGATACAAACCCGAAAAAATGCCCGGATCCGCAGCAACGACAAGGAAACTGCCGGGAAGCATCACAACGTCATTGCTAAATGTATACCGAACTCCCCCTGTGATCGCCCAACCGCCCAAGGAGACGTTCGTCTCCCCCAAATTCCAAAGCTCAATGAACTCTTCCCTCGAATCCTCAGAGGCCGGGTGATACATGATCTCCGAAATCTTAACGTCCGGAACCAAGGCACCCTGCCCGTGGGCCAGCCCCAAACACAACCGGGCGCCCAAAACCAAGATCAGCAAACCAAAACAACGCACCCCAAATCCTTGCCATACATGGCTGTTAAAACGACTCATGCTTAAGTTACTCCAATGCTACACCATAACCAAAAAATCCTCAGCTCACCTCGATAAGCCAGCAGCTCCCTGCGATAACCCGCCGCAGACCGACACCAGAACGGTCCAAAACCGGACCTGGGGTCCGAAAGCAGGGCAGGAAACGGGATAGACGAAATCCAAAAGCCCCGCAATCGAATCACCAAAGCTGACTCTGGTTTGATAAGCATAAGTCAGACCATCATTCAAAGCCGACCGGAAAGGTCCAAACATCAGCGCTAGTCGGAGCGGCGTTTTCATGGGCTGACAAAAGTAACCAAAAGCCTGTAATATCCCCCACCCGAACGATCCCCCACCCCCACCTCCACTTCCCCTCCCCCCGGCGGAACCACCAACTGCTCCACCTGCTGCCAGATCCCGCTCCCCAAATCAGCGGTCGACTCCAGCCAATACTCCCGCCCCTCCAACAACTCCACCCTCATCCTGAAACCAGCACCCTCACGCGTGATCGCACCCACCGCCAACACACTCGCCGCCAAGCCCGGATCCGTCCCCGCCTGATACTCCTCCCGGTTGCTCAAACCGTCCCCGTCATAATCCAAAGCCGCATCACCGGGATCAGCCGCATCCAAAAAACCATACTCACTCTCATACGCGTCCGGTAAACCGTCCCCGTCAGAATCACCATTCTCCAATTCTGAGTAGACACCCGGGTTGGGCCACGCAACCAACCATAGCGCCGGATCATTGGCGTAACCCTCAACTCTCCTCCTCTGCAGCGAATCCCCCCCTCCATTCGCAGACACCTCCCAGTCCCCCTGGTTCCCATACGTCACCTCGTCCACCACTATCCAGGATACATCATCCCCCGGAAGATCCGCCGCCTGCGGCCTCTCCAATCCCACCCGGTCGCTCCGGTTGCTCAACTTGCCACTGAACGGCCCATACATCCGCACCACCCCAGCCCCTAAACCATACCCGGTCTCAAAACCAGACCGCATCACCCCGTCCGTCGGATCAAAGCCAACCACCAGCAAACTCTCGCCGGCACCCAGCACCACACCACGAGGAAACGTAAAGGCCACACCACCATCCAAACGCCAGGCACCCAAATCCTCCTCCAACAAAACCGCTGACCCCGTTGGATTGTAGAGTTCCACAAACTCACCCCACGTGTTGTCCGTAACCAGATCCGGATCCACCGGATGATACATCACCTCGGTAATCACCAGTCCCGACAACGGCCCCGTGTTCACCCCATCACGCGTCCTTTGCGCCAAAGTCCGGTATGCACCCGCCCCATCAGGATACCTCCCGTATGCCCGCTCGTTCTCCTGCCCCTTGAACCGCACAAAATCCAATACCCGATCCTCCCCACTCCCCGGCAAATACGACAGCAAGACCTGCTCCCCCGCCTTGTCTAAACCAAATCCACTGGTGATCGGCCGATGGAATCCAGTCACCTCGTCAAAACTCACCCGCTCCCCCGCCCCCAAAATCACCACCGGCAACGCCCACTTCTTCAGATCGCCAGGATCATCACTCAAATACATGTCCGCCAGCGAAACGCTCCCACCGCCAGCATTCACCAACTCAATCCAATCGTTCGAGTCATACTCCGGATGGGCCGCATCAGCGTAGTCCGTGTGCGCTGCCACCTCGTTGATAACCACGCGCATGCCCGTCTCAACAGGCTCCGCCTCGCCAGGCGACCCTCCAATCAACGTGCTGGCCAGCCAATTTCCAGGATAATCCAACGCACCACTCCCCTGACCATCCATTCCGCCATCCAACACCACCAGCGAATGCCCCGCACCAAAAGCCGGCAACGGCCAGTCCCGACCATCCCCATAACTGAAATCAACCAACGCCTCCCCCCCCGCCGATGCCTTCAGCACCAGCGTCTCACCACCATTATCCAGCCCGCCCGCAAAAGGACCAAACACCTGCACCGACTCCGCCAACCCATAATGATCCCGAAACACGCCCGCATCCGGATGCCGCATCACCAACACCCGCTCCCCCGGCGCCATCGTCGCACCCGCAGGAAATACAAAGTCAACGCCACTCGTAAACTTCGCCCCCGCCAAATCCAAAGCCACCCCATCCCCCATGTTCACCAACTCCACATACTCGAAGTCACTCCCCCCAACCGGATCCACCATCAGTTCAGTCAGCCGTAACGATTCTCGCAACGCCACGGTGTTGTCCGGCGGCCCCACCATGAACTCCACCGGTGCCGACCAATGACTCGCCCGGCCCGACTGATCCTTCACTCTCACCCGCGCACGATAAGTCACCCCGGGCTTCAACACCCCCGCCGGCACGTCAATCCCGCTCTGGAACACGCCCAGCTCGCCAGACCCCCAAAGCGCATCCACCTCATACATCCAAGGGTCTTCCGATAACCAACTGCCCTGCCGGGATTGCGTCACCGCCCCCACTCGCCACTCCTGACTCCCAAACGCATTCACCCCGGAATATGCCCCGCTCAAAAACGCAATCCGGTTGGCCGGATATCCCGCAGCACCAGCATACGTAATGACCGGTGTCGACGGTATCTGCGCATCGGCAGCCAAACTGTCAAGATACTGGGACCGCGTGCTGATGTAGTTCTTCATCCCCTGAACCCCACCCGCAAAATCCTTGGTCACACTCGGCTCGCGCGGCCATTGATAGTACCTCCCCTGCCCCGCCTTGCTGCCAGGACTGCTGCTGTACGTCCCGCTCGACATCTTCGGGTTGTAATCCCATTGCGCGCGATCAGCATCCAGAATGGTGTAACCGGAAACCGCCCCCCTCAAACGCCCCGCCATCTCATCCACCAAACGCCAGCCCTCATCGCCGTTGAAAAGCAAATCACGCAACTCCCGAATCCGATTGCGAAACTCGATCTCAATCTGCGGCCGGCTCCCGCTCAAACGCATCACACCTGTCCCGGATTGCAGCCCCGTCCCGGACTCCCGAATCGGACTCAGCAAACGCTCGCCCACCGCATCCACACCCGCACCCCCCGCATCAGACCGATACATATTGTGCGCCCACGTCAGGTCCAAATCCCAAGGCACCACCATCCACTGCCCCGTAACCGGGTTGTGATAGTAAAAGTAGTTCTTCCCATCGCTGATGTCGTAATGATGAATCCCCTGCACAATGGTCTGGTAGCTGTAGTAAGCCTCCAGATCCCAGTTCGCCCGCCACCACGCATCCGTCGCCCCCGAGTAGTTCCCCAAGATGAAATTCAAATCCGATTTGTCGTCCGGCCCCAGCGGACCCAAATTGTTTAACTCACCACCACCACCCTCCATCTTGTAAAGATTGCCATCCGGCAAACCATGCTCGTCCAGAAAACGACCATCCAACTGCTCCACCATCAAATACACTCCCCAGAAATCACCCTCATACTGGTTCCCCACAGCAACCTCCCCCGCCTCATCCACAACCCTCAACTGCGCATAGGTCGTCCTCGAAGCCGGCACTCCCGCCAGATTGAAAAACCGGAAACCCACCGACTCAAACAACCCCTGCTCACCCCGATGATCGTAATCACCCTGTTGAATGGACGCCCCAAGGTTCAGCTTCCTCCAACGCTCCCCATACTTGCGCCCCCAGTCGTCCCGCACCAAAAAATCATGCCCGCGATTCGCATCAAACTTCCACATGTTCTTGCACATCGCATACCGCCACACCCCACCCCTCGCCCGATAACGCACATGGTCATACACCCGCCCGTCAATCACCAACGTCCCCAACCATAAATACGCATCCCCACCATACCGGCTCAACCACGTCGCATCCTCCACGGTGGACCTCTCCGCAATCAGCTGAATCACCGGCAACCGGTTCATCTCCTCCACCCCCAAGGTAAACTGCTGCCCCAACACCCCCGCATCCCCCGGCCTCACCGCCCCCGTCCACGCCGGAACGCCTCCATACACAAAATAAGCAAAGTTAGGGACCGGATCGTCAGGATATGGCACCAACACGCTCTGCCCACCCCCATCCACCGCTTCTACCCGATACCGGACCAAACGCCGATGAACCTGCACATCAGCCGACAACTCAACCGTGTAAATACTGTCCCCAGCCAGCACATCACCCCCCTGCCCATCATCCCGCATCATCACACTCACCCAGTCGCTGTCATACTCCGGCCCATCCAAAGGTATGTAACCACCCGGATCCACCACCTGGTAAAACAACGTCACCCCCGAAACCCCATCCGCATCAGTCACCTTCGCCCGCACGGTCACAACCTCCCCCGGCACCGGTTGCTCAGGCAAATGCTCCACCTGCCGGATCGCCGGAGGAATCGAACCGGTATACACCGCATTCATCGCCCCCGGCGTCGGCCCGTCACCACTAGCCGACTCCGTCGCAATCAATCGCAAATCCACCCAAAAATCCGAACTGCCACTCAAACTCGCGTTCGCCCCCTGAACCGCGATCACATTCGTCCCCGCATGGATCAAACTCGCCGCATTCCGAATCTGATAGCTGTGATATGTCAGATCCTCCAGAGCACTCACCGCAGAACCACTGAACGGCACCTCCCCTCCGGGCATGTTCGCACTCACAACCTCCACCCCGTTAATCCAAACCTTCACGCCATCGTCATACTGCACCTCCAACAGCAGCTCCCTCACTGCAGCAACATCCACAACCTCAAAATCACGACGGAAGTAAACAGTGCTGTACCCACCCCGCATATCCTCCAACAGGGTCACAACATGCCCATCCCCATACCCGATCGCCATCGCCCCCTCACTCCAACCCGAATCATCAAACCCCTCCTGCCTCCATTCCCCCGTCACCCCCGAAGGCTCCGCCGTGCCCTTGAAATATCGCCAGACAGAACCCGCATCCACCAAAAGACTCCCCGCCGGACCACCCCCTCCTCCCAAACTCGATACCCGCCAATGCCCGCCAACCGAGTTGTCCAACGCCGGATTCAATAGCTCAATGGAATACCCCGGGTCATCCCCCACTGTCGGCCACGGAAACCCCAGCTGATAATCCACCTCGTCCACCACCCGCCCGCTCGCATCCACCAGCTCCACGGTCTCCCCCTCGTTACTCAGCCCCCCAACCCACGGCCCCAACGCCGCCACTCCATACTTCGCCTGAATGGAGGCCGGATCCTGCGCCACCACCAAATATCCCCCCGCCCCAAGCACCGTCCCCACCGGAAAAACAAAATCCACACCTCCCGCAATAGCCCACCCACTCAAGTCCAGCGCCTCCACCCCGGTGTTGTGTAATTCCACAAATTCAACCAACTCGTTCGCCAACGGTGGATCAAAATGTATCTCGTTGATCACCACCTCACCCCGCCCCGAAACCAGAGACCACATCAGCCCCCCCACCGCGAGCACTGTTAGCAAAACGGCTTTTATAAATGAGCGATACTTCACGAATTTCCCAAAACGTTACTTGCGGACACCCGGAAACACAACCCGTCCATCACTGAAAACCCTGAAAGGAAATAACCCTACAACACCCGGCGGCAATCAACGCCCTACCCGATCCCGATACTCCTCCAACTGTCCCCCCTCCAATCTCGCCTCCGCTTCCCGCCTCGCCTTCATCCCCTCCTCCTCTTTCCCTAACTCCACCCAATACCTCACCCAGTTCGCCCATGCTAAACCACTCGCCGGATGCAACTGCACGGCCCGCTGGAACCACTCCCGCGCCCCCTCCACATCTCCCGCCCGATAAAGCGCCGTCCCCGCACTCACCAACAGCCCCAGATTCTCCGGCTGCTCCCCCAACGCACGCACCAACCACACCCCAGCCTCCGCAGGCCGCCCCCGATCCAAATAAAAATGCCCCAATGCCTCCATCATCCCAACCTCCCCGGAACGCCCCAGCAGGCTCGCCTCCAACTCCCCCCATGCCCGCTCCACAACCACTCGATCGCCTTCCTCCAACACCCCCTCAGGTAACGCCGCCAAGGCCGAAGCCGCCCGCAAACGCACCAACTTCACCGGATCCCCCAACAGCCTCACCAATCCGTTCACCGCAGCCGGCACCAACCTCCCCACCATCGCGTCCGCCGCCGACGCCCTCACCCATAAGGATTCGTCCCCCAACAACCCCACCAACGCCCCGACAACCCGCCCATCCTCGCACCCCGCCAAAAGCCGCACCATCGACGCCACATAAACCGGATGCCTCAGCTCACTTCGCAAACTCCCTAACATCTCATCCAAACGCGACCAATCCCCCGCACGCGCCGCCTCCAACAACCCGGCACGCCTCAATTCACCCTCCCCGGCATGCTCACCATGCCATTCCCGAACTTTCTCCACAGCCCATGCTTCGCCCCGGTCTTCATGACAAATCCCGCACGCGCTCCGCCCCCCAAACTCCAGATCCACAACCGGCGCCGGCGCCCGAAACGAATGATCATGCCTGCGCATCCGTCCAAACTCAGACACCGGCATGTGGCAATCCACACAACGCCCACCCGGCCCATCCGCCCGATGATGCGAATGCGCCACAACCTCCTCCACCCGCTCCGCATGACAAGGCATGCAGGCACGATTGGCTTCAACCCCGGGAAATCGATCCCGCCCCGAGGAAGTATGACAATCCAAACAAGTCAGCCCCCCCTCCCGTGCACACCGGTTCGCCTGCCATGAAGTCATGCTGTAGGTCTCCCCCTCCTCCCTCCCGCCAGGCCCGAAATTCGCATCCTCCCACAACGCCAAATCAAAATGATCCGCAAATAAATCCCCTGGACGAAACCCCGCGCTAATCATACCCACGCGCCCATGACACGAGCCACAAAGCCCCTCCATCTGGCCCGAGGTAAAACTGCCCGCCGCAATAATCTTTAAATCAGCCGGCACCACCCCCTCGCCCACCGCCCGACACACCCTCACGTGCTCACCCCCGGGCCCATGACAACTCTCACACCGAATCCCCGGCTCCTCCCACCATGCCCCACTCTCCAAACGCCCACTCCCACCCCCACTCACATGACAGGCGTAACACCCGCCGCTAAATGTAAACGACGCCGCAGTCCACTCCACCCCCACACCACCACCATGCATTCCCCCAACCTCCGCCCCCGGGCTAAACCACTCCCGCCGCCTCAAATCATAAGCCATCGGCAACACCTGCAACCGCACCGGATCACCCCACTCAGTCAGCAAATACCAAACATCCCGCCCACCTAACGCGGACAAAACCCTAAACCTCCCACCCCCGCCCAAACGCATCCACACCTCCCCCCCCTCCCCCTCCAACACATCCACTCCCTCCTCGCCCTCAACTTCCATAGGCAACTCCCCAAACACACCCTCAGCCCACTCCACAGTCACACCTCTCACCGAGGCCCCATGACGTGATTGTTCCCACCGCTCATGAAAATCCCTGTGACAATCGCGACAAACCGCCGAACCCACTACCCCAACCCGATCGACTCCACCAAACAACAAGGCCTCCGGCCAACCCGCCCCGTGAACAAAAGCAACCAACCCCGTCATCACTAGACAGAGTCTCGCTGGTATCCACATCAACACGCCCCAACGCACGCCCGCACCCTGACATGCCCCGCACACCGCCTCAACAACCCAATGCAGCCCAAACCGCCACCAACAACAACCCCATCCACCTGCAACCAAGCGCAGCCAATAAGCCGGACTTGACCCGCGCCTTAGTATCCTGAATACACCACACAGCTGATGATCGCTATGGAACACCTCAAGGGACTCGCACTGCTCACGCTGGCAATAACATCGCAAGCCGCCGAACCCACCGTCGGACTCATCCACTCCTCCCCCAACGCCTCACCCGGTTACACACTCTTCTCCCCCATGGCCTCCACGGATACGTTCCTCCTGAACAATGCAGGAGAACTCGTCAACCGCTGGCGCTCCACCTCCCCCCCAGGTAGCACGCCCTACCTCCGCAATAACGGCAACCTCGTGCGAGCAGCCAATCCGAACGACAGCAACACCTTCCTCATCCCCGGCGGAGCAGGACTCATCCAGGAATTCAATTGGCAGGGCAACCTCCTGTGGGAATACCGGATCTGGGATTCATCCCAACGCGCCCACCACGAAATCCGCCCCCTCCCCAATGGCAATATCCTCGCCGTAGTCTGGGAACTTAAAACCGCCGAGGAAGCCATCGCCGCCGGTCGCAACCCCGCAATGCTCTCCGATAACGCCCTCTGGCCCGAGAAAATCGTGGAACTCCAACCCAACGGCACAAACAACGCCACTATCGTCTGGGAATGGCGCGTCTGGGATCACCTCGTCCAGGACCTCGACCCAACCAAACCCAACTACGACAACGTCGCCACCCACCCCGAACTCATCGACGTCAATTACCTCGCTCCCGCAACACCTCTCGGCGAACGAGCCGACTGGCTCCATTGCAACGGCATCGACTACCACCCCGACCTTGACCAAATCCTCCTAAGCATGCCCGGCTTTGGAGAAATCTGGATCATCGACCACAGCACCACCATCGCCGAGGCCGCCAACCACACCGGTGGCCGCTCCGGCAAAGGCGGCGACCTCCTCTATCGCTGGGGCAACCCCGCCGCCTACCGCTCAGGCACCCCAAACCAACAAACCCTCTTCTGGCAACACGCCCCCCACTGGATCACCCCGGACCTGCCCGGCGCCGGAAATATCCTCGTGTTCAATAACGGCAACGGCCGACCCGACCCCCTGAGCGAAGGCAACTGGAGCTCCATCATCGAAATCACCCCGCCAGCCCAGCCAAACGGCACCTACACCATCAACCCCGACAGCACCTACCCTCCCCTCCTAGCCACCTGGACCTACACCGCAACCCCTCGCACTAGCCTCTATGGCGATGTCATGTCCAGCGCAGATCGCCTCCCCAATGGCAATACTCTGATCAATATCGGACGCCCCAATGTCATGTTCGAAATCACACCCGACAACACCGAGGTCTGGCGCTACGTCAACCCCGTCGGCAGTGGCGGAGCAGTCACCCAGGGCCAAACCCGCCCCAATGACAACTGGGTCTTCCGTGCCACACACTACCCGCCGAACCACCCCGCCTTCCAAGACCAACCCCTCCTGTCCCTCGGAACTCTAGAAGGCTCCACCACCCACATCTTCGAAGTCCAACACCTCGTCAGAAATCCCGACGTCCACCTCGTCACCTGGTCGTCCACCCCCGACGCCACCTACAACATCAGCTACTCTCCCACCCTCCAACCAGCAGCATGGATCGAAATCGGCCAAGCCACAGCCCTCGGCCGCCTCACCCACTTCTACGATACCGACCCCGCACGAGTCATGGGCCCCAACGGCTATTACCGCCTGGAAGAACTCCCCTGAACACCACGGCTACCCCCCGATCCGGGTCAACGGTTGATCGCGTAGGCGTCCACCCCATCGCAAGTGCATACCGGATTCCGGTCGCCAAAAACATTGTCGATCCTCGCCACCGCAGGCCAGAACTTGCTCTCGCGTAACCACGCCGCAGGAAAAGCCGCCTGCTCGCGCGTGTAAGGTCGATCCCACTCGCTCGCCGTCACCACATCCGCCGTGTGCGGAGCCTGCTTCAACGGGTTGTTCCGCGCATCCATCCGACCACTCTCCACCGCCTCAATCTCAGCCCGAATCGCAATCATCGCATCGCAAAACCGATCCAACTCAGCCTGATCCTCGCTCTCAGTCGGCTCCACCATGATCGTCCCGGCCACCGGCCACGAAACAGTCGGGGCATGAAATCCAAAATCCATCAGCCGCTTCGCCACATCCTCAACCGTCACGCTCTTGAACTGCCGCAAATCAAAAATACACTCATGCGCCACCCACCCCCCGGGTCCGCGATACAACACCGGATAATGCTCCTTCAAACGATGCGCAATGTAGTTGGCGTTCAAAATCGCCACCTGAGTCGCACGCCGCAATCCCGCCGCCCCCATCATCCGGATGTAAACCCACGGAATAGGCAGGATCGAGGCACTCCCCCAAGGCGCAGCCGCCACCGCCCCCTCTCCATCTCCGCCCTCATACCCATGCCCCGGAAGAAACGCCCGCAAATGCTCAGCCACACAAATCGGCCCCACCCCCGGCCCACCACCCCCATGCGGAATACAGAAGGTCTTGTGCAGGTTAATGTGGCAAACATCAGCCCCATAATCCCCCGGCCGACACAACCCCACCTGCGCATTCAAGTTCGCACCATCCAGATACACCTGCCCCCCTTGCTCGTGCACAATCTCACATACCTCCCTGATCGACGTCTCAAATACCCCGTGAGTCGAAGGATAGGTCACCATCAAGGCCGCCAACGCACCAGCATGCTCCGCCGCCAACTGCCTCAAGTTCGCCAAATCAATGTTCCCCTCCTCATCACAAGCAACCGCACACACCCGAAATCCAGCCATCACCGCACTCGCCGGATTCGTCCCATGCGCCGACGTCGGTATCAAACACACGTTGCGATGCCCCTCCCCTCGACTCGCATGAAAACGCCGAATCGCCATCAACCCCGCATACTCACCCTGTGATCCCGCGTTCGGTTGCAACGATGTCGCCGCAAAACCCGTGATCTCCGCCAACCAACCCTCCAGTTGCCGAAACAACTCCCGATACCCCTCAGTCTGAGAAGCCGGCGCAAATGGATGTAACCCCGCAAAACCCGCCCACGATATCGGCAGCATCTCCACCGCCGCATTCAACTTCATCGTGCATGAACCCAACGGAATCATCGATGTCGTCAAAGACAGATCCCTGGACTCCAACCGCTTCAAATACCGCATCATCCCAGTCTCAGAATGATAACGATGGAACACCCTGTGTCCCAAATAACCCGTCGTCCTCCGCAAAGCCGCAGCCGCCGACGCCACCACGTCTTCCCCCAAATCCTCTATCGACCAATCCGGTGCCTTCCCCCCGTTAAACACCTCAAACAACACACCCAAATCCACCTCCCCAACGGTCTCATCCAACGCCACCCCCACCGCCCCATCGCTGATCCGACGCAAATTGACCCCACGCTCCCAACCCAGCGACAACAGCGCCTCCGCCCCCACCCCGCCAGGCAATTCCACCCTCAGGGTGTCAAACAAGGGATCACTCACCTCCAACCCCAAACGCTTCAAACCCGCCCGCAATACCAAGGCCAACCGATGCACCCGCTCCGCAATCAGCCGGAGATTCTCAGGTCCGTGATACACTGCATACATCGCCGCCACATTCGCCAATAACGCCTGCGCCGTACAGATGTTGCTGGTCGCCTTCTCCCGTCGAATATGCTGCTCCCGCGTCTGCAAAGATAACCTCAACGCCGCCCGACCACGCGCATCCTTCGACACCCCCACCAACCGCCCCGGCAAATGCCGCTGATACAGCTTCTTCACCGCAAAAAACGCCGCATGCGGCCCCCCGAAACCCAGCGGCACCCCAAATCGCTGCGCACTCCCCACCGCAATGTCCGCCCCAAACTCCCCCGGCGGCTTCAACATCGTCAACGCCAGCAAATCAGCCGCCACCACCACCATCGCCCCCGCCGCATGCGCCCGCTCCACCAGCTCCCCGTAATCCCCCCCACCACCCCAAGTGTCCGGAAACTGCACCAATAACCCAAATACCCCCGCATCCAACTCCATCTCCCCAACCCCTGCCACCACCAGCTCAATCCCCAAAGGCTCCGCCCGCGTCCGCAATACATCCAAGGTCTGCGGATGACACCCCGCATCCACCACAAATCGTGACCGCCCCTCCCTCGCCTTTATCGCATGACATAAGGTCATCGCCTCAGCCACCGCCGTCCCCTCGTCCAATAAGGACGCGTTCGCCACATCCATCCCCGTCAAATCACAGACCATCGTCTGAAAAGTCAGCAAACCCTCCAGGCGCCCCTGCGAAATCTCCGCCTGATAAGGCGTGTACTGCGTATACCACCCCGGATTCTCAATCAGGTTCCGCAAAATTACCGGCGGCGTCACGGTGTCGGAATACCCCATCCCCAAATACGACCGAAACACCCGGTTCCGGTCCGCCAACCCCCTCAGCTCCGCCAATGCCCGCCGCTCCCCCACCGGATCCGGTAACCCCAAATCCTCCCGCCGCCGAATACCCCCGGGCACAGCCCCCTCGCTCAATGCATCCAATCCCGAACACCCCAACGCCTCCAACATGGCAGAAATCTCCCCCTCCCTCGGACCAATGTGACGATCCAAAAAACGGTCGGGATGAACAGGAACTGCAACAGACGATTCGCTCGACAACATGGGTAGGTATTAGGTGGACAATCTCCGCCCCGCAAGGGTGATCCCCAAACAAAAATCAGAACCCAGTCACAATGACTGCATGGTCCTGGCTAACCGCTTCCGGGTCTCCTCCCGCTGTGGAGCGTCAAAAACCTCCACCGGGTTGTAGTCGTCCGTCAAGACAATGCCACTCTCCGGATTCGCCCGTAAGGTGGCCATGAACTCCTGACGAATCCGCGGCCCCACAACCGAATTCATCGATGCATAGTCCGGCTGCCGCAAAACCTCCGCCCCCGCCCTCATGGAGGCCACAAAATAAACGTTGCCCGACCCCGTGGCATGAATCTTCACAAAAGGAAAAACCGCCCTCAATGTCTTGTCCAACGACGCGCCGTAGAAATCCTTGCCCGGCCCAAACTCAGCAAAACAATTGATCACCAAAGTCCCCTCAGGCCGCAAAACCCCGCGAATGCTCTCAAACGCCTCCACCGACATCAAATGCCCGGGCGATGAATCCCCCAAAAACGCATCCAGAATAACACTGTCATAACGGTTCGTCGCCTGATTCAAAAGCTGCCGCCCATCCCCAACCCGCAACTGAAAGGTGTTCAGCGGACAGTCAAAATACTCACGAGCCACCTCCGCCACATCCGGGTTGATCTCGAATACCTCCACCCGCGCCCCCTCCGCCGCAAATTGCGCCGGCACCAACCCCACCCCCAACCCAATACACAACACATCCCGAATCTCCGGAGTATACGCCCGCGCCAATCCATGCAGCATATACGTGAACTGCGCCAACCCCGTCCTCGTCCGCGGATCGTAAATGTTCTGCACCAGCAGATCATTCAGGTAATACCTCGGACTTCCCGTCTTGTGCTCCCACACCATCAACTCCCCAAAATTCGAGTTCCGACGAAACAACTCCACCATCTCCTCATGCCGCGAAACCTTCTCGCCCCGTAATGCGGCCACCCCCAGTAACGACCCCACCACCACCAAACCCGCCGCCTTCCCCACCCCACC
>JBJOII010000029.1:0-38049 GCA_046047235.1 Verrucomicrobiota bacterium
GCTATCGGTATCGAAAGCAGAAGCGCAGCTCTCTTCTTTAACAGGAGGACACGAAGAACACAGAGGCACGCCCACATCCATACTCAACGCCCCCCAGCTGCTAGCTCCTGCCGCGCAGCTGCGCTTCGCTCTCTCCTCTCTTCTCTCTACCCTCTCCTTGCGACCCGCCCTCGGGTCGCAGCACCCCTCTGCGCGCAGCGCCTGTCCCCCAGCTCCCAGCTCCTAGCTTCCAGCTCCCGTGCCGCGGACGCGGCACTACCCTCAGCGCTCCCCGCTTGCCGCTTACCACTCTGCGCCTCGCCACTCTTGCATCTCCCAGCCAAAACGTAGATAGTGCCCTAACCCATGAAAACCACGAGCCGTTCGTTCCCCGAACTCACGGTCCTCGCAGTAAGTCTCATCCTCTGCAGCACCATCACTCTGGCCGATGTCGTCACGTTCACCATCGACCCCAACCAAAGCCCGCTCTCAGTCAGTGGCTCCCTCTCCGGTGTCACCGGCAATGAACAAGGCCCCGGTAGCCTCTCCACCCAATTCAGCGGCACCATCCAGGTCGACCTCCAAACCTCCTCCATCCAGTTCACCGGCAACTCCGCCATCACTCTCCAGGAAAACGGAACCTGGCAACCCGCCCCAGGCGGAACCCCTGGCTCCGCCCCCGCCAGCCTCGCCGGCGTAGCCCAAAACTTCCTCGCCACCGCCCACGGCGCCCTCCGGAATGTCCTCGTCGACCTCACCAGTGACCCCCTCAACCTCAACAACGAAACCTTCAACGCCCAATCAGTCCTCTTCTCCATCCCACCAGATGCCACCTCCGCCGCCGATTACCGGGTCACCGGACTCCTCAACGCCAGCGGCTCCCAACTCCTCGCCGGCCAAGGCACCAACGGTGTCGTCAATACCGCCACGCTCACCACCCAAGACACCCAACTCATCCTCACCCTCCCCATCGACTTCTCCGGCACCACCACAGTCGTCAGCCCCAATGACCTCAACTACTCCGCCCAAGGCCAAATCCTCGCCACCGCCACCACCACAAAACCTCTCGAAGTCGCCGACTTCGTCGTCTCCCCGGGCCAACTCCAATTCAATATGCCCACCGAACCCGGTAAATCCTACTCCATCCTCGGCTCCCAAGACCTCCTCGACTGGTCCACCGTCCTCCACCAGTTCACCGCCACCTCCAATTCCGAAGCTATCCAAATCGCCCTCGACCTCTTCCCCAAACAGTTCTTCCGCATCCGCCAGGATAACTAACCCCCACCCCACTCTCTCCCCTCAGCTCTCCGCGCTCTGCGCTTCCCGCTTCGCGCCCAGAGTTTCGGAACAGTCCGCGCTGCATCGCAGCGTATCGAAATCGAAATCGGGATCGCTATCGGTATCGAAAGCAGAAGCGCAGCTCTCTTCTTTAACAGGAGGACACGAAGAACACAGAGGCACGCCCACATCCATACTCAACGCCTGCGCTTCCCGCTTACCCCTTACCGCTTTGCGCTTCCCGCTTCCCGCTTGCCGCCCCGCCCCCAGCACACTAGAACCATCAACCATTAACTCCCACATCCCATATCCCATATCCCATATCCCATCTCCCATCTCCCATCTCCTAACCATGCTCCGCCCCCTCCCCACCACCACCCTCCTCCTCTCCCTCCTCCTCCCCTTCCTCCCCGCCCACGCCCAAACCGAAAACACCCCCTGGACCGGCACCTGGCAAACCTACTGGCGCGGCGGCGCCGCCGTCCTCCACCTCACCCAGTCCGGCACCACCGTCACCGGCGCCTACCCCCTCTACGAAGGCACCGTCGAGGCCAAAGTCAGCGACCGTAACCTCGTCGGCCATTGGACCGAAGCCAGCGGCCGCCACGGCTCCTTCCTCTTCATCCTCTCCCCAGACAGCGAAACGTTCATGGGCCGCTTCGAAAGCGGTGAATGGTGGACCGGAACCCGCATCTCCACCAATACCCAACACATCGCCTCCCCCGCCGACCTCTCCTCACCCCGCGAAACCCTCCGCTCCTTCCTCCAAGCAGCCAACGCGGCCCGCGCCGGCTCCATCGAACGAATCCAGCCCGCCCTCGACGCCATCGACTTCTCCAGCCTCGAATCCGAACGCCTCGACGGATCCACCCCACTCCCCCAGGAACGCATCAACTACGCCCTCAAACTCTTCCAAACTCTCGACCTCTGCACCTTCCGCGTCTGGGGTATGCCCGACCCCTCCGAACCAGGATTCCCCGAAACCAACTCCATCTCCGTCCCCCTCCCCCAAGCCGGCTCCACCCAAACCTTTCTTCTCACCTTCACCCACGAAAACCATAACTGGCTCATCTCCCCCCCCACCACACCCGAACTCGATGCCTCACTCACATCATTGGAACTCGCCCGCAGCGGAACACACCGCTCCCCCCAACAACACCTCCAACTCAAAAACCCCCGCGATACCATGCGCACCTTCATCGAGGCCATGGCCCAATACAACCTCGGCGGTAAAACCAATGCCCTCAAAACTCTCGACCTCGCCTCCTTCCCCGTCGATGTCGAAGAGGAAGAAGCCGAACTCATGGCCTATTACCTCAAACATGTCATCGACCGCATAGGCTTCGTCCTCTACCAGGAAATCCCCGATAACCCCCAACAACCCGAACCTTACGTCCACTTCAGACACCCCACCGGGACCGTCACCATCGCCCCCTTCCCCACCAGTGATACCAACACCATCTGGCGCTTCACCGCCGATACCCTCCACCATATCCGCGCCCTCTACTCCGCGATCGAGAATATGCCCGAGGAATCCGGCTACTTCGACGGAACCGAATCCTCCTTCTTCCTCGTCCGTGAACAACTCCGCACCTACACCCCCTACCTCCTAAAACAACTCGGCCCCATGGAAGCCTGGCAGTGGATCGCCCTCGCCTCCTTCCTCCTCGCCAGCTACCTCCAAGCCCTCCTCACGGTCGCTATCCTCCTCTGGCTCCTCCGCCAACACCCCACCTGGACCCAAACCTTCGCCTCCAAACTCGCCCAAAAAGCCGTCGCCTGGCCACTCCGCCTCTCCATGCTCGGCCTCTTCTGGTTCACCAATATCGGCTACCTCGGCCTCCCGCAAATCGTCGCCGGCTCCTCCCGACGCCTCGCCGGCACACTCGCCATCGCCAGCCTCGCCTGGCTCGCCTACCGCGGAACCAACGTCGCCTCCCAGCTCAGCTCCCTAAAACTCGGAACCTCCGGACATAAAGCCGTCCTCTCCTCACTCACCTTCGGTATCCTCCGTATCCTCATCCTCATCACCACCTCCCTCCTCCTCGCCCAAGTCTGGTCCGTCCCCTACCTCAGCGTCCTCGCCGGCCTCGGCATCGGTGGCCTCGCCTTCGCCCTCGCCGCCCAACCCACCCTCCAAAATATGATCGCCGGCTTCACCCTCTACGCCGATAGCCCCCTCAGCGTCGGTGACTTCTGCCGCTACGGCGATAAAGTCGGCACCGTCGAACAAATCGGACTCCGCTCCACCCGTATCCGCTCCCTCGAACGCAGTGTCGTCAGTATCCCCAACTCCGAATTCGCTAACCTCCAACTCGAAAACCTCGCCAAACGCGACCGCATGCTCCTCCGCACAACCCTCCAACTCCGCTACGAAACCACCCCCGACCAGCTCCGCCTCGTCCTCACCCAACTCCGTAAACTCCTCGTCGCCCACCCCCGCGTCCACCCCGAACCCGCCCGCGTCCGCTTCACAGAATTCGGCGCACACTCCCTCGATGTCGACCTCTTCGCCTACGTCACCACCCGCGACCACTCCGAATACCTCAGCATCCGCGAAGACCTACTCCTACGTATCATGAATATCATCTCCGACGCCGGCACCAGCTTCGCCTTCCCCTCCACCGTCAATTACTGGACCCGTGACCCCGGGAATAACCCCACCCTCACCCAACAAGCCGAACAAACCGTCCAAGCCTGGCGTAACGCCTCCTCCCTCCCCTTCCCAAACCTACCACCCGACGAAATCCGCCGCCTCGACGGCACGCTCGACTTCCCCCCAAAAGGCTCACCCCACACACAAAATACCTGATCCCCACCACCAACCAGCCGCAGCAAACACCCTCAGTAACTTCACGGATTATTGGGACACCTGTCCCAATAATCCGTAACAGTGCCCTGCAAAAGCGAAGAGAACCACCCGCCTGCAGCCAATTGTACATACCCCCCAAGCCAACTCCCACCCCACCCCAAAAACAGCAAGGCCGGGTCCAAAGACCCGGCCTTGCCGTAAACACTTGAGAACTTCTTTCGAAATTCTTGTCGCTAACAGTGCGGCGCCGCAGATTTACGCCTTACTACACACACAGAACTGCATTTCTGCACCAACGACGTCCCAACCATACCAAAATCCCCCACCCCCACCAGTCACCAGTACTGGGGACACCCATACCCACGTCCCGGCGCAACCGCGCCGACCATCCATCCCAAACTCCAGGCCTCCGCGCTCAGCACCTTCATTCATGTATGGCTGCGTTCATGCGGCTTTCCCCCGGAACAGCCTTCACACTCCCCTTCAGCTCGCTTACCCCTTCCCGCTTCGCGCCAACCGCTTGCCGCTTGCCGCTTACCCAAACAACCATTACCCCTAAACCCACACATGGCACCCAACCATATCCTCATCATCGGCGCAGGCGCAGCCGGTGTCTTCGCTGCCGCCAACGCCGCAGAACTCAACCCCTCAGCCACCATCACGCTCATCGAAAAATCCCCCTCCCCACTCGCCAAAGTCCGTATCTCCGGCGGCGGCCGCTGCAATGTCACCCACGCCTGCTTCGACCCCCGCACCCTCAGCGATCGCTACCCCCGCGGCGGTAAAGCCCTCATCAGCCCCTTCCACCTCTTCCAACCCCAGCACACCATCCAATGGTTCGAATCCCATGGCGTCCCCCTCAAAACCGAAAAAGACGGACGCATCTTCCCCACCTCCAATTCCTCCCAGTCCATCATCGACGCCCTCCTCCTCGCCTGCCGCAAAAACCACGTCCAACTCCTCACCCAAAAAGAAGTCACCCGCATCACCCCACAACCCGATTCCACCTTCAAAATCACCCTCGCCACCGGTGAATCCAACTCCTGCTCCAAACTCCTCATCGCCACCGGCGGACTCCAAAACACCCGCCTGCAAGACATGGTCTCCCAACTCGGTCACACTATCCACCCCCCAGTCCCCTCCCTCTTCACCTTCAATATCCCCACCCCCTGGATCCATCACCTCGCCGGCGTCTCCATCCCCCAAGCCCAAGTCTCCATCCCCCAAACCAAACTCAAGGAAACCGGCCCCCTCCTCCTCACCCATTGGGGCCTCAGCGGCCCCGCCATCCTAAAACTCTCCGCCTGGGGCGCCCGCCAACTCCACCAACTCAATTACCAGTTCGAACTCCTCGTCGATTGGCTCCCCCACCTCCCCACGGACCAACTCACCCAGGAAATCCAGCAACGCCGTACCCAACACCCCGCCAAATCCATCGCCAACCTCCCCATCCAACCCATCCCCCAACGCCTCTGGACCCAACTCGTCCAAGAATCCCAAATCCCCCAAAACACCCGCTGGTCCGAACTCTCCAAACACCACCTCCATTCCCTCCTCCATACCCTCAAACACACCCCTCTCCAAACCTCAGGCAAAAGCACCAATAAAGACGAATTCGTCACCTGCGGCGGCGTCGCCCTCAATGAAATCAACTTCAAAACCATGGAAAGCAAACTCCTCAATAACCTCCACTTCGCCGGCGAAACTCTCGATATCGACGGCATCACCGGTGGCTTCAACTTCCAAGCCGCCTGGACCACCGCCCACCTCGCCGCCCACCACATGTCCTCCACCTAACCCTTAACTAAACGCCCCAAGTCCGGCCTCACCCCCACTAACCTCCGCCCCGCCTCCAACCCCAAACTCATCAACTCAAAATCCGCAAACTCAAACCCCGGCGCCACCGTGCACCCCACCATCACCTCCAACCCCACCGGCTCCGCCGCCTGCCACCAACCCGACCGCACCACATGACAAAACTCCCCCGACCCAGCCGATAACACCACCTCCTCCACACCCAACGATACCCCGTCCCATAACCATAACCTCACCCCGTCCCCACGATATAAACTCCAGACCTCATCACTCCTCAGCCGATGAAAATGACTCACCTCACCCATACCTAAATGAAAATAAATGTGGGTCATCGCTACCCGCCCCCCCACCTCTGGCGAACGATATACCTCCAGAAATCGCCCACCCTCCGGATGCTCCGTAAAACCCCTCAAATCACCCTTCATCCCCTCACCCCCTCCAAATGAAAGACCTCCGTCAGCCGCCGCTCCACCGGACTGTCATCCGCATTCGCCGGCATCACCTCCCGCATATAGCGCCACCAACGCCGACAAACCTCCGTCCCAGCTATCGCTAACCACCGCTCCTCACTCTCCACCTCCGCGTATGCAAATAACTGCCGCGTCTCCGAATCCAAAAAAATCGAATAACTCACCACACCGTGCTCCCTCAATACCCCCTCCAAATCCGGCCAAATCGGATTGTGCCGACGCTCATACTCCCCCTCACAACCCGCATCCACCGACATCACAAACGCCTTCCGTATCATGCCATGACCCTAACCAAACCAGCCCGAACACCAAGCCCGCAAAAATACCACCACCTCGCTTTGCTTCCCCATTCACGTATGGCTGCGTTCATGCGGATATCCCCACAGACCCCTCCGGTGTTCCCGAGTTTCGGTGTTTCGGAACATGAACCGGAGCACGCCTCAGCAGAGCACTACCACGCTATAGAATTCACGATCGCCAACCATACAACACTCTCCTCTCTCCACTCTCCTCTCCCCCTGCGGTCCGCCGCGCGGACCGCAATCAACCGTATGAATAGTCCTCACATGAATACACTCACTTCCCCAAGTCCACTCCATGCGGCTGAATCCAAATCGCTATCGACATCGGTATCGAGCGCGCCTCCAGCGCGTGTAGCCAGGACGCCGTAGAGAGAAAACAGTGGCTCAGCGCTTCCCGCTTCCCGCCCAAACCTCAGCCCTTCCGCCGCCGTCCTTCGGACTATGGCGGACAGGCAGCCCTCTGCGCTTGCCGCTTCCCGCTCTGCCCTTACCGCTCCTTGCCCAACACCTCCCCCAATAACTCTTTCTCCTCCTCGCTATACTCCAATCCCAACGCCGCCTCCCGCCCCAACTCCGACATCTTCCGCCACGTCTTCTGCAAAATACTCACCAGCTTCTCCCTCTCAGTCTTCCGCATCAAGTCTGCCAACTGAAACTGTAACGTCACCAAACACAACGCATCCTCCAAGACCTGCACCTCCGCATCCCGACCCAACCCCTGCTTCAAGTTCAAAGCCCGAACCCGATCAATCAACTCCTCCCCATACCCCGCCGCAGCCAAGATCTCCCCCGACTTCCGCGCATGTAACTGCTTCAAATCCGCCCGCCACTTCAAATATCCCGCCCGGTCCATCGGATACCCACTCCGCGGACTCTCCCACCGGCAAATATGCTGTGACCTCGCTGCCAATCGCAAAGCCTCCGAGGCCCCGGGACTCAACCGCTCCACCCACCCCACCACCCGATGCGAATAAAACAACTCATACGGCACACGCTCCCCCCCACACTCAATCCATCTCGGATCACCCGCATTCACCGCATCAATGCGCCGCACCGCCTCCTCATACCGATCCACAACATCACCCGCTTCACTCATTCGCTCAACTCCTCCACACTCCATCATAAATACTCCCACCGCTCAAAAGTCGCCGCCTGCCCATACCGCCCCCCATCGTCCCCCACCAAATTCCATACGGTCGCACTCCCAATCCGAAACCGCCGCCCCGACTTCGCAATCCGAACCCCGGAATAGTCATCAATAAACCCCTGATTCGATACCGCCGCCAAAAATCTCGACCGCTCCTCCCGCTCCGGAACCTCCGCCGTATACCTCGATGGCGTCACCACAAATTCCTCCCAACTCATGCCCCACAACTCCAACGCCGCCCGATTCCCATAGCTCAAAACCGGATCACCCTCCAACCCATGCGACGCCAATACAAAGGATGCCTCAAATACCCGACGCGATAACTCCACAGGATCAACCACCCCCACTCCCGCCAACAACTCCCGCCCCGTCATCACACGATAGCTCCGCAACATCACACCCACATGCACCACAACATCCGCATCTCGCCAAATCGCTTCCACCCCCCGCAGCTACCAAATCCCACCCACCCAAATCAACCCCTAGTTCTCCCCCCACCGAACAATCCTTGCACCCAAACCCGCCTGCCTTCACAGTCCACAATAGTAGATCACTGCCAATCACTCACTCCCCGGAACCACGCCAAGCCATGAAAGAAGCCGGCTCCAAACTCTCCCCCACTCTCCTCCTACTCCTCACCCTCCTCTCCGCCCACCTCCACGCCGCCACCCCCAACCCCGCTCTCGCCTATAACTCCCTTATCCTTGACGCCATCCGTAACGAAAATACCGGCCCCACCTCCAGTACACGCAACCTCGCCATCCTCCATACCGCCATCTACGACGCCGTCAACTCCATCCACCCCACCCACCAATCCTACCTGACCATACCCGCACCCCCTCCCAATACCTCCGCCGAAGCCGCCGCCACCAGCGCAGGCCAAACCATCATGCGCATCCTCTACCCCTCCCTCTCCGCCCAAACCGATGCCCTCCATCTCCAAATCCTCGCAACCCTCCCCGCCGATCAAACCACCACCAATGGCCTCCTCCATGGCCAAACGGTCGCCAACCTTATGCTCCAATCCCGCCAAGGCGATGGCTCCTCCACCCAAGTCCCCTATATCCCCAGTAACGACCCAGGCCAATGGCTCCGTACCCCACCCTTCTACCGCCCCCCCCTGGACCCCCACTGGCGCTACGTCACACCCTTCTGCCTCGATAACCTCGAACGCTTCGTCGCCCCGGGCCCTCCCCCACTCAATAGCGAACAATACGCCACAGACCTCCTCGAAGTCCAAACCCTAGGCAGCCTCAACAGCACCACCCGCACACCCGACCAGGAACAAACCGCCGTCTTCTGGTCCGACTTCTCCTACACCGCCATGCCCCCAGGCCACTGGCACGAAATCGCCGCCACCCTCTGCCTTCAATATGACTTCCCCCTCGCACAATGCTCCCGCCTCCTCGCACTCCTCAGCCTCTCCCAAGCCGATGCCGCCATCGCCTGCTGGGAAGGAAAATACCGATACAACTTCTGGCGCCCCCTCACCGCTATCCAACGAGCCAACGAAGATAATAACCCCAACACCACCGCCGACCCCAACTGGGACGGCCTCCTCCCTTCGCCCAACTTCCCCGAATACCCCAGCGGCCATAGCACCTTCAGTAAAGCCGCAGCCCAAATCCTCACCCATATCCTCGGCACCGATGCCATCTCCTTCTCCGCCACGTCCGATTCCCTCCCCGGCATCACCCGCTCCTTCTCCAGCCTAAGCGCCTGCGCCGATGAAGTCGGCCGTAGCCGTATCTACGGCGGCTTCCACTTCGAATCCGCTAACCGCGACGGCAAAACCTCCGGCAAAAAAATCGCCTCCTTCATCGCCGCCAATTACCTGCTCCCCCTCACCGACCTCCCACTCCTCCGTATCGAACCGAGCCCCCCCTCCAACATCACGCTCCGCCTCCACGGCAACCCGGGATCCACCTACCACATCGAATATAGCCCCAACCTCATCACCTGGTTCCCTCTCACCAATTCCCCCGCCCAAACCGGCGGCACCCCCATCCCCCTCCAACCCACCGACAGCAACCTGCCCCGCTTCTACCGCGCCACCGAAATCCCCAACCCCTAAACCCTCACTCCTTCACCACGCTACCCAACTCAAAATACCCCGCCTCAAACCTCCCCCCGCGTACCTCACCCGCCACCCAAGCCCTTCTCACCGCGTTGCATATCCCGTCCTCCGCATGCGCGTCCCCCAAACCGTCCTGATCCACCCCATCCACAAAATACCCCTCGCCCCCCACCCTCACCGCCAAATCACACCCGTTCCCCGGCATCCCAAATAAACACTCCCCACACGCCGCCTCCACCAACTCCAGCTTCCGAATCCGCACCTTCCGAAATTCCACCACCCCGGTCCGATGATGCATCTGAAGCAAAACACTCCCCCGCATATACCGACTCTTGGTGTCCGTACAATCCACCGCCACCTTCCCGTTCACCCATGTCCTCAAATGATTCCCCTGCGCCACCACCCGCATCGTAAACCACTCGCCATCCCGAATCGCCGGCATCGGCGCCCGCGAACCCGGCTCCCCCAAATTGTAAATGCTCCCCGTCGGATTATTCTGGTCGAAATGATCACACTGAACCTCATACCCCGGAGGATACTCCGCCCCCTTGTTCTCGTGCGGTTGACACCGGATATACACCCCGCTGTTCCCACGCCGATCCCCCTCATCCCAAATCCGGACCTCCACCTCTAACTCAAAATCCCCATACTCCCCCTCAGTCACCAAATACCCCTGCCCCCCGCGCCCCACTAAAACCCCGTCCTTCACTTCCCACCTCGGCTCGTGTGCAAACCGATTCTCCCGCCAGCCAGCCATGTCCTGCCCATTAAATATGTCCTCCCACCCCCCAGCCCCCACCACTCCCACCCCCATCACAACACACATCATACCCAATAGAATTCGACTCGTTCTCATGCCCTAACCCCTACCACTTCCCCCAAACCCTGCCAAGCACCCGCAAAACAAAACGCAGAGACCCACGCAAATCGGTCCAATTCCCCAGAAACCATAAACCTCAAGGAACCCTCACCAGCCGAATATCAAACACCCCACCCGCCGTGTTCCCCTCCCGCCCCCGAAACTCCACCCGCACCCGATTCCGAATCGCCCCAAGCAGCCAGCCAACCCAACCCCAACGACCGCAGCTTCATCCTCATATTCCACCTCTCGCCATAACACGCCCATCACTCAGTCCCACGGCAGTGCATAACCCCGCCCCTCCAGCCTCGCCTTCAAATACCCGGTCCGATACCGATACCCGTCAAACTTCACCTCATCGCCAGTAAACCGCGGATCTCCCGTCCGCTCCAAATACTCACGCAACCTCCCCGTCAACTCCTCCACCACCCCCGCGTACTCCGAATCGCCCGCCACATTCCGCAACTGATCAGGATCCGCCCCGCAATCGTACAACTCCACCGCAGGCCGCTGCCCAAAACACAACCGGTACTCCTCGCTCCCCTCCATCCCCATCACCACCCGCTTCGTCGGCCCATCATCGCAATCCGCAAACCGGTCCATCGGATGTGTCCCACCCTCCGCCACCCCCGCCGGCCACCGACCCGGCTCCAAATTCAAAATCAACAACCACCGACCCGTCCGTATCCCCCGCGATGGATAACCCGCCACCGATGGCATCACCTGCGCCGGTGTATGCCGCTCCCGACCAAACACCACAAAATCACGCACCCCCTCCCCCTCACCAGCCCCTGTCAACAAAGGCACCAGACTCCTGCCCGTCATCACCCCAGGAACCCCCACCCCCGCCACCTCCAAAAACGTCGGCGCCAAATCCGTCAGTGAAACAAAACTACCCACTCGCCCGCCCCCCTCAACCCTCGATCCCCATCGCATCGCCAACGGCATCCGCACCCCCGAATCATACAAGTTCGCCTTGCTCCGCGGAAACGGCATCCCGTTGTCTCCCGTCATCACCACTAACGTGTTCTCCAACTCCCCCACCCGCTCCAACAAAGCCAACGCCTTCCCCACATCCCCATCCCATCGCTCCACCTCCGCATAATAATCCGCCAAATCCCCCCGCACCTCCTCTGTGTCCGGTAAAAAACCCGGCACCCGCACCTTCCCCACCTCAACCCCCGCCATCTCACCACTCCCTAACTCGTAAGGCCGATGCGGATCCGATGTACCAAACCAAAAGCAAAACGGCCGACCCGAATCCCTCGCCGCCATAAACTCCTCAAACGTGCTCCCCGGTCCACATGGATGCTCCCGGTAACCGCCCGCCTCAAAATCACCCGGCCCCCAAGCCTTCCGCCAATGCCCAATCTCGTAACCCGCCTCCCTCAACAAAAACATGAAGTTCGGAATCCCTGCTTCCAACGTGCTATGCAAATTCGCTCCCTCCCCCAACCGATAAAACTGTTGCCCAGTCAAAATCGAATTCCGGCACGGCGTACAACTCGGACTCGATACATACGCCTGATCAAATAACACCCCCTCCCTCGCCAATCGATCAAATGTCGGCGTCCGCACCACCCCATCCCCATACGCCCCCGCATGCGGCCACCCCCAGTCATCCGCCAACGCAAACAAGATGTTCGGCCGCTCCCCCGCCACCAACACCCCCATCACCAATACCAAACCTCCAATGCATCCAGTCAGCCACATCACTCTCGTGTACCACATCAGCCGCACCCTAACCCACCCCCCACACACTCGTCGAGTAACCTCCCACCCCACCACACATGCCCCTTCTCATCATCGACAAGCGCCCCTCAACGATCCAACCTTCCCCCAATCCGCCACCATGCGTAAACAGCTCGCCATCCTCGCCCTCGCCACCTGCATCACCCTGACCGGATGCATCCTTAAACCAACACCAGCACTCCTCCACCAGAAAGGGGAATCCGTGGTTCTGATCAAGACCCAACCCGCCTCGCTCGCTCACATACCTGCAGCAACCTCCACCATCACGGTCCGCAACACTTACCTGCCATCCACCAACTCCATCACGTTCCAGGAAGGATCCGATTACCTCATCAACCCGACCTCCGGCACGATCCGCCGCACCCCACATTCCCGCATCCCCGACTTCTCAACCAACTCGCTCTACGGCCAGGAACACTTCGACCATTCTAAATTCCCCGGGTTCGGCAACAATGGCTTCTTCGCCTTCATCGACTACACCTACGCCTCAGACTCCGACTGGCCTGAACAACCCAACCAAACCCACCTCCTCCCCCATACGTTCCAAAAACTAAAAAGCCACCAGCCCGTCACGATCATCGCCTACGGCGATTCCATCACCGCCGGCGGCGACGCCACCCACCCATCCCTCATCTTCTGGCAACGCTGGGCCGACACCCTCCAGTCCAAATACCCGCACTCCCCCATCACCACCGTCAACGGCGCCACCGGCGGTGACTCCACCCGACAAGGCCTCGAACGACTCCAATCCAAAGTCCTCAGCCAACACCCCGACCTCGTCCTCATCGGCTTCGGCATGAATGACCACAACATCAACGGTGTCCCCCTCCCCGAGTTCAAATCCAACCTCACCACAATCATCCAACGCATCCGCAAGGAGACCGGCGCCGAAATCCTCCTCTTCTCAGCCTTCCCCCCAAACCCAAACTGGAAATACGGATCCCACCAAATGGAACGCTACGCCCAAGCCACCGCCAACACCGCCTCCAAACTCAAATGTGCCTACGCCGACGTCTTCCATAACTGGCAGCAAATCTCCATACGCAAAAAACCTGAAGACCTGCTGGCCAACAATATCAACCACCCCAACGACTTCGGCCACTGGATCTATTACCAGGTCCTCACTAAAGCCACATGCCACTAGCAACAGCGCGGAATAACTCATGCCAACCCCCCAAGCCGACATCTATGACCAACGCCTGCACCCCGCCGTCTTCGTCGTCCCCTTCGTGCTGCTCCTGGTCTCCGCTTTTGTCCTCCTCCCCCTCTCCACTCTCACCAGCTTCCTCCTCGCCGGCCTTGCCCAATCCCTCGGCTACACCCCCGCACACGCCAAACACCTCCTCCTGCTCACAACTCTCACGGTCATCGCTCTCGTCTTCGCCTCCTCCCTCCTCCTCGTCCTGCGCGGCTACGTCCACCACCGAATCCACATCTCTGACACCGCCCTGATCCTCCACACCGGCTTCCTCACTCTCTCAGAACATACGCTCCCTATCGCCAACATCGCCCACGTCCAAACCCAACATCCGCGCCTCGGTCGCCGCCTCAACTACGCCACAATCACGCTGACGGATAATACCGGCACCTCCCACACTCTCCCTTTCGTACGATCCCCCAGTCTGCTCCTGACAGCCCTAAAGACACCCCACGCACCCAGGCTCCCCCGCTCAGCCCCACCCTCTCCCCCAAACCGTCCGTAGTCGGTCCCGCCCTGCAGCCTGTTCAGACAAATGCGGGACCCTTGCCGGGCAGGCTCCTGCCCGAACCAACAAGGTGAGGGAAGATTAACACAACTCCCAAGAGACAAGGGTCACGGCTTGTCCCGGCGTAGCTCGCAGAGCGAAGACGGATGCCGCGTGACCGCGAATCATTGCACACAACCACGTCACGGCCGAAACGCAGCTCAACTTCGCTCCGTGCCCCGTGTTTCAGAGCTTCGGAGTTTCTGTGTTTCGGAACAATCAGCTGTACGCTTGGAACGTTCTACGTCCCAGCGGCGCCACTGGATTTCGCGAAGCGAAATCCAACCGATGCCCGCAACGCGGGCGACTGACAGGGACCTGTCCTGAGTCGGAGATCCTGAGCGAACCGGTGTCCGCCGGGAGTCGAAGGACCTGTCGAAGGACCGAATCGCCGGGAGGCGATCACCGGGATTTGCACTAGCGCAAATCCATCTCCCCTCTTCTCTCTCCCTGCGGTCCGCCCCCCAGACCGCACACCCACGCACCTTCCAGGTTGCCCTAGCCCGTCCCCTAAGCTCAAATGGCACGAAGATAAACTCAACTCGCTGCCACCGCATGGCTCCATCGCCCGAACCCGTCAGAACAAACGCCCCAGCTCCGCCACACCCGGGATCATCCCTTTCATTCCCCCACGAAGACACCCTCCAGCCCGCCCACACCCGCTTCGAACAACAAGCCCGCATCACCCCCCACAAAATCGCAGTAACCACCCCCGCCCACTCGGCCTCCTACCAGGAACTAAAACGCCAAGCCGATACCATCACCCACTACCTCAAGCAAAGCACCACCAACGCCGGCAGCCTCGCCCTGCTCATCGAAGACGCCCCCTCCATGGCCGCCGCCATGCTCGCCGCCCTCAAAATTGGAAGACCCTTCATCAACCTCGACCCCCACTACCCCGCCGACCGTATCGCCTATATCCTCAAAGACTCCCAAGCCACTCACATCCTCACATCCTCTGCACTCCTCAACTCCCTGCCCCCACAGTCCAACGCAACCTCGGACATCTTGCTCCTCGATACCTTAACGCCCCCCTCAAACCCCTCCCCTCCCACTCCCGCCACCCAACCCAACACGCCCGCATATATCATCTATACCTCAGGTTCCACCGGCCAACCCAAAGGAGTCGTCCACACCCACCAAAGCCTCCTCCACAACATCCGTAATTATACCCATCTGGTTCAGATCACCCCGGAAGACCAAATCTCCAACCTCCACTCCTTCTCCTTCTCCACCGCCATCATGGAGATCTTCCTGGCCCTGCTAAACGGCGCGTCCAGCCACCACTGGCCTCTGGCCAAACTCGGCTTCAATGGCCTCGCCAACTACATGACCCGGAACCACCTGAGCATCGTCTGCTGGATCCCCACACCACTCCGCCAATTCGCCGCCTCCCTCCCGGATAATGTCACCATCCCCTCCGCCCGCATCGCCATGATCGGATCCGAACCCGTCACGTCCAAGGACGTCCAAATCTGCCGCCAACTGTTCGGGGCAGAATGCACCGTCATGAATCGAGTCGGCACCACCGAAACCGGCAACTTCCGCTCCTACTTCGTGCCCCCAAACCACCGCAACCTGCCCGCCTTCCTGCCCGCCGGCTACGCCGTCCCGGACACGGAAACAATCCTGCTCAACGAGGAACTCCAACCCATAACCGAACCCAACCAGACCGGAACCATCGCCGTCCGCACACCCTGCCTCGCCACCGGCTACTGGCAAAAGCCCGACCTCACCGAAAAATCCTTCATCCCCGACCCCCGCAGCAACGGTCACCGCCTCTACGTCACCGGCGACCTCGGGAGATTATCCGCCGATGGCTGCCTCACATTCCTCGGCCGCACCGATTCCCAAATCAAATTGAACGGCCTCAGAATCGAACTCTCCGAAATCGAATCCCACCTCCTCAACCACCCCCAGATCTCCTCCGCAGTCGTCCTCCTCAAAACTCCCAACAACGGCAACCCAAGACTCGTCGCCTACCTCACTACCCCCAACTCCAACCATCCCACCCCCATCGAACTCTCCTCCCACCTCTCCTCCAGCCTGCCCCATTACATGGTCCCGACTGCATTTGTCTTCCTCGACCAAATGCCAGTCACCCCCTCAGGCAAAATCGACCGCAAAGCTCTCCCCAACCCGCCGCAAGATCAACCCACCCCAAACAACACCGCCAGCACCGACACTGAATTCAGACTCCTCAAAACCTGGGAAACATTCTTCCCCTCCGAAAACCTCAACGCAGATACCGACTTCTTCCAAATCGGCGGCAACTCCCTCCTCGCCGCCTCCCTCATGCTCAAGGTGGAAACCGACCTCGGCAAACGACTCCCCCTCTCCTCCCTCCTCCACGCCCCCACCGTCAGACAACTCGCCGCACTCGTCGACCAACAATCCCAACCGGATTGGTCACCGCTCGTCCCCTTCCAGACTACCGGCTCCAGCCCGCCACTCTTCTTCGTCCACGGCCACATGGGCAATGTCATCGGCTTCGCCCCACTCGCCAAATCCCTCGGCCCAAATCAACCCTTCTTCGCACTCCAAGCCCGGGGACTCGACGGCAAAACAGAACCCTTCACCAACTTCATCGACATGGCACGCTACTATGTCGATGCCATCCGCACACTCCAACCCCATGGACCCTATCACCTCGGAGGTTTCTGCTTCGGCGGAACACTCGCCATCGAAATGGCCCGACTCCTCCAGCAAAAAGGCGAACCGGTCCCTATCGTCATCACGGTTCAGTCCCGCACCCTCAGCTACCCCCAGTTCTCCCCCAACACCTCCCCGCTCACCAAGATAACCTCCAGGATCGTCCGCCGGCTCCAGTCCGAAACCGCAGCCATCACAGAAAGGGGAAAAACACCGCTCCTCCGCCACCTCGCCGACCGATGCCAGCGCATCCACATTCTCCTCATCGCAAAAATCGAACCCAGAACCCTCCCCCTTCTGCGCAAAATCGGATACCACCGCGAATCCTCCAGCGCGACCCGCCAAATCCACTTGGAACACTGCCACCGCCGCGCCTTCCGTTCCCACCATACCCTGCCCTATAACGGCAACGTCGCTGTCATCCGTGCAGAACGCCAACCCCTCGGAATCCAACCAGACCCCTCCATGGGCTGGAAACATATCGTCCAAGGCAAACTCTTCACCCACTCCATCCCAGGTCACGAACTCGGCATGTTCAACCCGCCCCGCGTCCACCTCCTCGCCAACCTCATCCGCCCCTACCTCACACCCTCCCTCTAAACCCTCCTCCCCACCCCACACAAACGCCGAGCCATCACAATGTAGTCCCCCACCCTCTCTTCCAATACCCGCGTCTCATCCCACGTGGTCGGTACCTCCCGCCCAAAATCCCATCCCGCCTGCCCCACATACGCCGACGGCGCATCTGCCACCAGTTCCAACCCTATGAAGGCAATGTCGTGATTATCCGCAGTAGCTGCCAACCCCGCGGCATCCACCCGAATCCCTCCCTCGGCTGGAAAACCTGCCTCACAGGCCGTGTCACCACCGCAGAAATACCCGGCT
Organism: Verrucomicrobiota bacterium; assembly: GCA_046047235.1. Lineage (GTDB taxonomy): Bacteria > Verrucomicrobiota > Verrucomicrobiia > Limisphaerales > JAHDYP01 > JBMTVN01. Next base: position 17,774 of record JBJOII010000029.1, read on the forward strand.
ACGAGTTCAGTCTCTTCGTCAAACCCAAAGTCCAACTCCTCGCCATGGAAATCTCCCAACACCTCCCCAACTCAGGTGACAAAAATGTAATCCCCGTAAACTGAACCAAAACCCGCCCGGCACTGTCCCACCAACCGTGCAATATGTCGTACCCCCCAAAAACACCAAAGGCACCCCACCCGTCCACCCAAGTCGCCCCCCGGGGAATATTCTGACCTGCGCCTTCCTCGCCCCCCTCATCATCGCCAGCATCCTCTTCACCATCCACTGCGATACCCCTGTCGATAAGTTCATCTGCCACTCACTCACTCCAGCGCTGAAGCAACTGGCCCAGCACCTCAGCCACAGCGCCGAAGGTCAATGGCCCGTCCTCGCCGGCATCCTCACTCTGCTCATCGCTAAAAGCCTGAAGAAACACCACGCCCACCAGCTGGGAATCGCACTCCTCCTCTGCCCCGCCATCGGCGGCCTGACCGCAACGGTCGCCCGTGACCTCATCGGCCGCGCCCGACCCGAAAAGGAAATCCCCGAAGGCTGGTACGGACCCCTATACCAAGGCCACTGGACCGCCGGCTCATACAACCTCAGCTCCTTTCCCTCAGGTCACTCCGCCACCGCCGGAGCAGCCGCTGCCAGCCTGATCTTCCTCGGAAATCGCTTCGGTTGGATCCTCGCCCTCTGGGCCGGCGGAGTCGCCTGGTCCAGGATCGCCCTCCACTGCCACCACTACTCCGACACCTATACAGGCCTCCTCGCCGCCAGCCTCACCATCCGCTGGCTCCATAAATCCCAATCCCCACTGGCACGCTACTTCCGTAACCCTCTCCACCGCTCGCACCAAACCTGATCGATCAATGCCCCTGAGGCACCAGCCTCACCACCTGCCCCCCACCCGCTCCCAGATCCACCCCTAACCTCCCATCCCGCTCCACCGGAAATTCCCCCACCTTTAAACGATTCGGATCACCCGCACCCGAGTCATCCGCCCAACGCTCAGCCACATATAATCCCTCCCCCAGAAAATCCAGCGCCACGGTAATCCGCCGGGGACTCCAGTCGGTCATCGCCCCCACATACCACACCTCACCCTTCCGCCGGGCCATCACAATGTAGTCCCCCACCCTCCCTTCCAATACACGCGTCTCATCCCACGTGGTCGGCACCTCCCGCACAAAATCCCACCCCGCCTGCCCCACATACGCCGACGGCGCATCCGCCACCATCGGCATCGGATTGTCATACACCACATACATCGCCAAATGATGCGCCCGTGTTCCCAATACCACCGGCTTCATCATCCTCGGCTCAAACTCCTCCCGCCTCACGGACCTGAACCCTCCCAGATGATAATCCAGCGGCCCCGCCAACATCCGCGTAAACGGCACGGTCACGTTATGCTCCGGATCACACTCCTTGCCCCATTTCAAATACTCCAGGTTCAAAACCGCCTCGTGGTTGAACAGATTCGGAAACGTCCGCCGTAACCCCGTCGGCTTCCAAACGCCGTGAAACTGAATGTGCAGCCGATGCCGCATCGCACTCTCCAACACCCGCTCCGCAAACTCCACCATCTCCTGATCATCCCGATCCAGAAAATCCACCATCAACCCCGCAATCCCCCAACGCTCATACTGCGTAAACGCCTCCTCCAAACGCTCGCTCAACGGCTTCCAATGCGTCCATAAACGCAACCTCACCCCACGCTCCCGCGCATACGCCGCCACCCGCTCCATCGGGAAACCCTCCCTCGGCCGCGTCACATCACTGTCCGCTCCCGGACCATACCCCCGCTGCGTCTGGAAATACCACGGATACTCGTCCGGAGTGCTCATGATCGCATGATACTTCACCCCGTTCTCCGCACAAAAATCGATGTAATACTTCATGGTCTCCCAGTTCAACCCCACCTCAAACGGCACATCCTCCTGATACGGACCATTCCACCAATACCACGTCGCCTTCCCCGGCTCCAACCACTCCGGATGCGGATCCACCGCCGGCTCGTTCAAACTCAGCACCAAGTCGGACTCAATCAACCTCCCCGGATCGCTACCCATCATCAGCACACGCCAAGGCGTCGCAAACTCCCCAACCCCCCGCGCATTAATCCCCTCACCGCCGGGCAATGGCGACAAATCACCCACCAAACCCACCCCATCACCCCTCCGCTCCACCCGCAGATACATCCCCGGATACCCCCGCAACGCCGCCTCCGTAATCGCCACCGAAAAACCATCGGCATACTCCGCCAACAACGGTAAATCGATCAACCGCCCCTCCCTCATCCCACCCAAGGCAGAAGGCTCATATAAGCCCTCATGCGATGTCGTGTAGTTCTCCCGATACAACGGCCATACCCGCGGATTCCCCTCCAAACCAAACCAACTCAACTCCCCACCCACTCTCAACTCACCCAACCCCGACTGCTCAGGTACCACCACCCGATACGCAACGCCATCGTCGTAAACCCGAACTAGAAGCTGCAACTTCATCAATCCCCCTACCTCCTGCTCCAAATCCAAAACCAACTGGTTGTAGTCGTCCCGAATCGTTGAACTCTTCCCCCAGTCAAATCGATACCCACTGCGGTTCGCTGTCTCAACCCAGCTCTTCACTACCACCCCAGAAAAAACCTGCACATCATTCACAACCCACTCCAGATCCACTCCCAATCGCCGCGTCCCACCACACCAAACCTCAAACCCGGGAACCTCCCAAACCCGCCCCGACTCCACCCCCATAACACGCACCTGCACATCACCCGCAGGCGATCGCAGCTCCACTGCACTCAAACCCATCGACCCCACCAACAACGCCACACACACTGTCAACGCACGAACCCACGTCGCCACATTTCCACAAACTGTATCGCTCATATCAATTTCCACCTCTCCACCTGCCATGTAACGAACCCCTAAAAATTCGTCTCCACCATCGGACGATAAACAATCTCATGCACCACCACATCCTCCGGCGCCGTCACACACTGCACAATCATCCGTGCCGCCGACTCCGGCTTCATGTAGTCCGGCCTCGCGTTGGGCCTGAAATCCGTGTCCACCCCACCGGGATAAACCGCCGTAACCTTCACCCCCACCTGCCGCGCCTCCTTAATCAAACATCCCGTAAAACCCTCCATCGCATACTTGGTCATCGAATACACGGAGTAGTTCTCCGCCTTCACACGCACAATGCTGCTCAAGATGTTCACAATGTGCCCCGAACCCCTCTCCCCCATCTCCCGCAATGCCTCCCGCGCCAATAAAATCGGCGCCCGCGTGTTCACCGCATACGCCAAATCCAAATCCTCCACCTCAATCTTCCCAATCGGGTCCTTCGCCTTGTTGAACCCCGCATTGTTGACCAAAACATCCACCCTCCCCAACTCAGCCCTCGCCGCCGCATACAGTCGCACCGGCCCATCCAACTCCGCCAAATCAAACACCCCACCCGCACACCCCAACTCCCCCATCAAACCGCGCAGCTTCACCCCATCCCTCCCGCTCACGTAAACCCTAAACCCCAACTCGCTCAGTTGCCTCGCCACCTCACAGCCAATCCCACGCGTAGCCCCAGTAATCAATGCAGTCCGGTTCATGCCGCCTTTGTCCCCCCCACCCCACACACTGTCAACCCATCAACCATCAAGAAGAAACGGTTGATGCCATGATCAGCTTCAGCTATCCATATTCCAACCTATGCCCAGATACGTCCTGCCCCTCACCCTCGCCCTCACCGCGATCCTTCCCACCCAATTGTTCGGACAGGACGACGCCAGCAAATGGAGCGTCGATGTCTCACTCTACGGTCTCGCACCCGGAATGTCCGGCGATGTCACCGCCAAAGGCGTCAACGCTGACCTCGATATCCCCTTCGAAACCATCTGGAATAACCTCGACCTCGGCGCCATGGGCAAAGTCCGCGTCGGCTACGACCGCTGGGCCCTCACCACCGACGTCATCTACATGGGCCTCAAGGCCTCAAAAAACGGCGTCAGCGCTGAACTCGACCAATGGGTCGCCGAACCCTCCCTCAGCTACCGCGTCATCGATGAAATCGAAGTCCTCGCCGGAACCCGCTACAACAATATCAGTGGCGAAATCCGCGGCCCCGGTATCCTCCCCCAACCCCGCATCGCCACCGGCTCCCAGGACTGGTGGGACCCCATCGTCGGCGCCAACCTCAACCTCCCCCTCGGCCATAACTTCAGCCTCAACGCCCGCATGGATATCGGCGGCTTCGGCGTAGGCTCCGACCTCACCTGGCAGGCCTTCCCCTACCTCAGCTGGCGCTTCACGAACTGGGGCTCCCTCCAGGCCGGCTACCGCTGGGTCTACACTGACTACGAAAACGGCTCCGGCTCCAACCGCTTCCGCTACGATGTCATGACCCAAGGCCCCCAAGTCGGATTCACCATTCACTTCTAACCACCCCCCCACCCACAGCCCTCAGCGCTCCGCCCTCAGCCCTCAGCCCTCTGCGCTTCCCGCTTACCGCTTACCGCTCTGCGCATCGTGCCGCGCCCTACAGGCACTCGTTTTCATTTGCCCACCCCGGCGACTCCACGCTACACACCTCCCGTCCCCACCAGCGTCACCCATGACACGCCGCCTCCTCACCACCACTCTCCTCACCATCCTCACTCTGCTCCCCCGCCAAACCTCCTCCGCGCCCCTCCCCCAAACCATCCAAACCATCCTCGAATCCACCCAACCCCTCCGGACCCAACCCAACCACCGCCTGCCCCTCCTCCTGTGGCCCGCCCACGCCGCCCTCGTCGAAGACCCCGACCTGCAAAAGGAAATCGTCCTCGCCCTCCACTCCCGCGGCATCTCCGCCATCGCCTCCTGGAATCCCAGCGATTTCACCAATAGCCTCCACCAATCCCTCCAGCTCGCCCGGATCCAGCACGAACTGAACCTGCCCGTCATCGTCAACGCCAATAGCTGCATGCACGGCTTCTTCAATGGATCCCCCGAAACCGCCCACCTCGATCCCAATCACCAACCCTTCTTCGAAGAATCCATCCCCGGCAAAATCGGCTGCCCCTTCCGCCTCCAACACCGATACACCATCGTCCAGGAACAAACCGCCCAATTCGTCCGCGCCTACCACGAAAACCAACTCCCCCTCGACCTCGTCTTCGGCGACTGGGAAATCGACGGCCCCCTCGAAATCAACGAATCTCATAAGTCCGCCCTCCGCTGCCAAGCCTGCCGCCAACACATCCCCAACATAGAAGATTTCGCTTCGTTCCAGAAAGCCGTCCGCGCTGAACGCAACCGAGCCACCCGCACCTGCTACGCCGAACCCATTCTCGCCCTCTACCCCAAAGCCCTCGTCGGCAACTATGGCATCTACCCCAACAACGGCCACCGTTACTGGTACGACTACTTCGAACAACCCTCCGAAACTCACCCCTCCATCCGCGAGCACAACGCCACCTACCGCACCTGGCCCAATGATTTCAATGACACCTCCTACACCATGGCCATGCCTGTGACCTACCCCTGGGCCCGCATCTACGAAAGCTACCCGTTCCCCAACGCCGACTACCGCTGGTTCTATAATATGCTCCTCGTCGCATCCAACGCGTCACAACATACCCCTCCCTCAACCCCCCTCATCCCCTTCGTCCATTACCACACAGTCTTCGACCCCCTGCCCCCAAACGCCAACACCCCCCAAATGTCCCGGCACGCCTATACTGAACTCCTCTGGCACCTCCTCCTCCGCGGCGCAGACTCCCTCTTCCTCTGGTGCACCACGGAACAAAGCCCAACAGAAATCCAACTCGTCCACAAGGTCTGGTCCGACTCCCTCCAATACGAAGAATTCCTCAACTCCGGCCACCCCATCTCCCACACGGTCCCCAACCCTCCAACCCCTGTTATCTCCGGCCTCCGCCTCAATAACCGCGTCCTGATCCGTCGCACAGATTTTAACCCGCCACCCCACCACCCCGTGAACCTCACCATCGGAAACCACACAGTCAACATCCCACCCTCTCCCAACACCTGCCTCATCCTGAACCTCGAACTCTAATCTCCCACCATGCACACTCACACTTTCATAACCCTGCTGCTCTCTCTCCTGATCAGCCAAACCTCCACCCACGCCAATACCTTCGCCCGCGCCCGCTACACCTGGGCCGAAACCAACCCACCCCCCGCTTCCGCCGCAGTCACATTCCAGATCGCACTCAGCGATGATGGCCCGGACAGAATCTGGCTCTACCTCCACGCCACCAAGGCTAACCAGGACACTTTCCGAATCTGGCTGTGCTCAAACGAATACCCCCAACCCGACCACCGAACGGCCTCCACCAACACTCTCCGCTACCTCCTCCAGGAAAACTCCCAGCCCCCCGTCGAATATCGCAACCAACACTCCAACCTCGCAACTCTCCCCTCCTCAGGCGCCTGGCCCCACCTCCTCCCCCGCCAACCCGATGGCTCCGCCCCGCTCAGCCGCACTTCCCCACCCGCCCCCACAGTCTCCTACCTCGGGCACACCTACTCCCTCACCCCAACTCTCTTCTCACCACCCCTACCTCCCGAAAACCCCGTCGTCCTCGAACTCACCCCGGACCTCCTCGTCGGCTTCCCCCACAACACCCGCCAAATAAACCCTACCCGACGTTACGATGACTCCGACTACGAACTCACCCCCCTCACCCACGAGAATTACCTGGAAATGATCGAGGCCGGTATGAATTGCCTCAACGTCAAAGCGGAACAACTCGCCTGGATCCAAAACCAACCCGTCTTCTATTGGGGCCTCTCCCCCGCTGAACTCCCCTACCCGGAATGCCTCTACCGCAGCACCTACCTCGGCCCCACTCTCTTCCTCGATGAACCCGCCGTCTGCACCCGCGACCACGTCATCCGCCCCAAACTCCGCGAGGACGACTCCTTCCGCAGCTCCATTACCCCCCAAACAGTCCTGGCCGCCTTCACCAACTACTTCCACCACGACAGCCTCGAACGCTCCGCCTGGAACCTCCAACAATCACTCGCAAACCGTCCCGACGTCAGCCTCGGCTCCATGTCCCTCCCCCAGGCAAACCTCTACTCCTGGGAAACCATGATCAGCTCCGCCGCCTACCAGCTCTCCCAAAACCCCACCACCCCGGCCGCTATCGTCTTCGAACCACCCGGCCGCATCGGGACACTCCGCACCCTCCCCGAAATCAACATGACCTACAACTGCCAGATCCCCGCCAATAACCCCAACCACCTCCTCGCTATCCTCACCGGCTTCCTCCGCGGCGCCGCCCGCGCCACCCACAAAACCTGGGGCATCAGTATCTACGGCTCAGTCGACCGCGCCGATGCCCCCTACTGGTTCACCCACGCCTATGACCTCGGGGCCACCCGCTTCTTCTTCTGGGATTCCTACCGCCTCGCCTGTGTCCCCTACCCCGAATGCCTCGACATCGCACGTAACCTCAAAAAACACACAGAAAATCTCCCCCACCGCAACCTGCATCGCCTCACCCACGCCGCAGAAACCGCCATCCTCATCCCGCCAGGCTATAACCTCGGCCATGTCTACCTCGGACGCGGCCTCCTCTGGGGACTCCCCGAACTCAATCTCGAACGCACCAACTCCCACGGCATCCCCTACCGCACGGTCATGCATAACGCCTTCATCGAAATCGAACGCTGCCTCCGCCTCGGCACCACCTTCGACCTCCTCTGGGACCTCCCCAGCCTCCAACCCAGCGGCTACCGCGAAATCGTCCGCATCCGCGAAGACGGCCAACTCGATGTCTCAACCGAACAAGGAACCACCACGCTCAACCAACCCCGCACCCCCACCCGGCCCGATGGACAATCCCCCACTCTCAAAGTCCATGTCTCCCAACCCAACGCCTCCATCCCCTGCACCATAACCGCCACAGCCGAAATCACGGAAACCAGCGCCCCAGTCTACTACACCCACGGCACCGATCAGGCAGGCGTCTACCACAACGCCGCAGTCGCACACGAACTCTACGGACCCAACCCGGAAGACTACCGCTTCCTCCAACCCACAGCCAACCAGCCCAATACCACCGAAACCCGGAACGGCTACCAAAATACCACCCGGTTCACTCTCACCCAGCCCGGCACCTACCAACTCCGCACCAGCACCACGGACCTCGCCGGCCGTACCACCACCATCTGGACAACCCTCACCACCCAATAACCCCCAAAACCAAAAACCCTACCCAATCTCCATCGCCTCAGTGCTGTCCCCAAAGCTCTCCACCTCCACACCCATCCGCTCCAGCATGGATACATATAAATTGCATAACGGCGTCCCCTTCGGATGAGCCAAATGCCTCCCGGACTGAATCGTCCCCCCACCACCCCCCGCCAAAATGATCGGCAGGTTGTTCGGGTCGTGCCGGTTCCCATCGGAAAAGCTCGAACCAAACAACACCATGCTGTTGTCCAATAACGTCCCCTCCCCCTCACGAATCGACCCCAGCTTGTCCATCAAATACGCCAACTGCTCGTTGTGCCAACGGTTGATCTTCGAATACGGCTCATACTTCTCCTCCTTGTTCTCATGATGACTCAACTCGTGATGCCCCCCCTTCACACCGTCAATCAAGGCCGAGAAATTCTTGCCCGAAACATCGTTCGCAAACATCAACGTGCTCACCCGCGTCGAATCCGTCCAAAACGCCAGCGCAATCAAATCCAACATCAACCGCACATGCTCCTGATGATCCCCCGGTGCACCAGAAGGAGCCGCCAAATGCTCCTCCTCGGGTGACGTCGGCGGCTCCCACTCCCGACGATCCTGCCTCGCAAAAAACTCAATCCGACTCTCCACCTCCCGCACCGCATCCAAATACTCGTCCAGCTTGAATTGATCATCCCGCCCCAACCGCCGCCTCAAATCCCGCGCATCCTCCAGCACCAGATCCAATAACAACCGGTCGTCCTCCGCCCGACGCCGCTCCGCATCCCCCTGAACCCCACCCGATCGCAACACCCCAAATAACCGCTCATACGCCAGCTTCGGATCTATCTCCCGCGCCACCGGGATCGAAGGCGAACGCCAGGCAATATACGACCCATACAACCGCGTATACCCCACGTTGGTATCAATCCCCGAAATTACAGGATCAATCCCCAACTCCAATGAAGGCAACGGAGTCAGATGCCCCAATTGCTGCGCACATAACTGGTCAATCGATATACCCCCCACACTCAAATCCTTGCCCGTCGTCTTCCGCACCGGTAACCCCGTCAGGAAATTCGCCGTCTTCGCATAATGCCCGTCCCCACTGTGACTGTGCCGCTTGTCCAAACCCGAAAACACCAGGCACCGATCCCGATGCCGCGCCAATGGCTCCAACGCCGGCGTCAACTCATAACCCTCACCCGCTAACTCCGGAAACCACGACTTCTCCCAAACCCCGTTCGGAAAATAAATGCACGCCATCCTCACCGGCGCCTTCACCACCCCCGTCGACTCCACCGACGCCACCGCCCCCGCCGAAGCCTGCCCCATCACCCGCCCCATCGCCTCCAGGACCGGCAACCCCAACGCCACACCAGCCCCACGTAAAAATGTCCGCCTCGCAATGCCTCGCATCATGTTCCTTCACTCGCTTGCTCGGCATTCGCATAAAACCGATGCCGAAATGGATAACTCGTCACGATCACTTCAATCAAAACACCCGGCCGATATCCCGACGCCTTCAACGCCTCCATCCCGTCCCGCAACACACACTCGTCAAACTTGTTCAACGGCCGCCCATACGCGTAACCCGTCAGCTTCTTCACCAAATGCTTCATCACCTGATCCCGCCGCTCCATCAAAATGCCCTTCAATTCCCCCGGCCCATTGAACTTCTCACCCGACGGCAACACCCCCGAAGCATCCACCGCAACCCCTCCATCACTCTCCCGATACCGCCCCAAAACATCAAAACTCTCCATCCCAAAACCCAAGGGATCCATCCGGTCATGACACGCCGCACAAGTCGGATCCGCCCGATGCGCCTCCAACCGCTCCCGTAAACTCCCCGCATTCACCGTCTCCCCCTCCGCCTCCAAACTCGGCACGTTCGGCGGCGGCGGCGGAACCCGCTCACCCAACACCGCCTCCAATAACCACTTCCCCCGTAACACCGGACTCGTCCGCAACGGATACGACGTCACCGCATGCACCGCCGCCATCCCCAATACACCCCCACGCACCCGATCCTCCACCTCCACCCGCCTCAACTCCTCCCCCTCCACCCCACCCATCCCATACAAAGCCGCCAACCGCTCGTTCACAAAAACATAGTCGCTGTCCAATAACTCCAACAACGACCGGTCCTCCCGAACCACATAATTAAAATACGCCCTCACCTCACCCAACATCACCTCCGCCATCCCCTCCCCAAACTCAGGATACCTCCCCGCATCCGGCCTCACCTCACCCCCCAGCCGCTCCAACTCCAACCACTGCATCGCAAACCTCTCCCCCAACGCCTCCGCCCTGGAATCCCTCAACATCCGCTTCACCTGCCCCACATACACATCCTCCCGCAGCAACTCCCCCGACGCCGCCAAACCCAATAACTCGTCGTCCGGCATCGATGCCCATAAAAAATAAGACAACCGACTCGCCAATGGATACGCCGCCAAGGGCTGCACCCCGGTCGCATCCGGCTCCGGCTCCAGTAAAAACAGGAAATGCGGCGATACCATCACCCCCTTCAACGCCAGCCTCAACGCCCCCTCATACCCATCCCCACGCTCCCAACCCCGGTCAAATAAACCCATCATGCGATCCACCTCAGCCCCGCTCACCCCACGGCGATACGCCCGCGGCATAAACCGCTCCAATACACCACGCGCCGCATCCCTCGCCCCCACCCCCCCACCCGGCCGATCACCCAATAACCGATCCCGCGCCACCACCACCTCCTGCCACTCCCCACTCACTTCCCCACCCGCAGGCAATATCGTGCCCAAAACCTCGTCCGCCGCCGCCAAATACTTCTCCACCGCCAAGGTCGACGTAAATAACGTGTCCCCCACATTGTCAAAACCCTCACCCCCAGCCCCATCCCGCGGCAAACCCTCCCCCACACCCAACTCCACCCCAAATAAATCCCGCACGGTGTTCACATACTCATGCCGGTTCAGCCTCCGGCTCATCACATGCCCACGATAAAAATTCTGCGTCCGGTCCGACGCCAGCTGATCACAGTCCAATTCCTCCTTCGGCAATTCCCGTAACCACTTCATCAACGCCTGGCGCTTCCCATAATCCATCTCCCCAGAACCCGATGGCGGCATCTCGTTCGCCTGTACCCGCTCCAATACCCGACCCCATACCTCCCGACTCTCCATCACCCGCCCAAAATCCCCATACACCCGAAAATCCAAATCCCCCTTCTGCTTCTCCTCCCCATGACACGAATAACAATACCGCTCCAAAACCGGCTGAATCACCTCCCCATACTCCTCCTCCACCCCACCACTCACAACCACACACCCCATAACCGCCACCCCAAACACCAAAGCCCTCCCCAACCCGCAGGGCAGCACCTGTCTCACTTTTCCCAAAGGCTTCACTCCGGCCCATCATACCCCTACCCCAGCGCTTGCCAACCCCGCAAATGCGCACACCCAACAGAAGGGATTGCATCCCCACTCCCGCTCGCCAATCCTGCCCCCCATGCGAGCAAACCTCCCCCGGCTCACCCCTCTCCTCCTCTCCCTACTCCAAGCCACCGCCCAAATCACCCCCGTAACCTCCCCCGAACCCGACTGGCCCCAGTGGCGAGGCCCCAGCCGTAACGGCATCTCCACCGAAACCAACCTCCTCCAATCCTGGCCCACCAATGGCCCCACACGCCTCTGGACCGCCACCAGCCTCGGTAACGGCTACTCCGCCCCCATCATCGTTCAAGACCACATCTACATTACCGGCGATATCAACGACTCCCTCCACATCCTCGCCCTCAACCTCGCCGGCGAACCCGTCTGGCAAACCACCAATGGCAACGCCTGGCATCACCCCTACCCCGGCGCCCGCGCCGCCTGCACCTACAGCGAAGGCCGACTCTACCACCTCAACGCCCACGGCCGCGTAGCCTGCATCAACGCTTCAACCGGCAAGGAAATCTGGGCCTTCTACCTCCACGATCGCTTCGGGGGAAAACCCCCAACCTGGGCCCTCAGTGAATGCCTCCTCGTCCACAAAAACAAAGTCTTCGTCACCCCAGGAGGAACCCGCGCCGTAGCCGCCGCCCTCGATAAACTCACCGGCCAAACCCTCTGGACCACACCCTCCCTGAAACTCGGACCCAGCCCCTCACCGGAACAACAACGACTCCCCGAACCCGCCGGCGAAATCGACGGCCCCAGCTACGCCTCCCCCCTCCTCATCCTCAACCACCAGCAACCCACCCTCATCACCTGCTCGCAACGCCACATCCTCGCCATCCATGCCAAAACCGGCCAACTCCTCTGGACCCAACCCCTCAAAACCCGCTACGACGTCATCGCCGCCACCCCCGTGCTGGCCAAGGAACATATCTTCGTCACCGCCCCGGATACCGACAACGGAGGCCTCCTCCTCCAGCTCGGTAACGGCTCCTCCTCCCCCATCGTCCAAACACTGTGGACCACCCCGCTCGATACCTGCCACGGCGGCGTCATCCACCTCAATAACCACCTCTACGGCTCCTGGTACCGACGCAATAAAGGCTGGGCCGCCGTCAACCTCGACTCAGGTGAAATCGACTACTCCCTCCCTGACCTGCCCAAAGGCTCCATCACCTACGCCAACAACCGCCTCTACGTCCTCAGCGAAAATGGCGAGGCCGCCCTCCTCCAACCCACCCCCACAAGCTTCGTCAATCACGGACAATTCAAGCTAACCCCTAAACGCGTCTCCGATGCCTGGACCCACCCGGTCATCCTCCACGGCCGACTCTACCTCCGATACCACGAAAGCCTCCACTGCTTCGATGTGCGTAACACACCAAAACCGTAGAGGCCTGAATCCAGCCCGAATCTCCCCGTCAAGCAGTCGTCGAAAATCCCACACCATCACGCCCCCCACCCGCATACGAACCCTGAACCCGTCGCAGCCGCGTCGCCGATTGCTCCAACTCAGCCAGCTGCTCCTCCACATCCGCCATCTTCATCCCCAAACTCTCAAAATTCCGGCGCTCCATCTCCATCAGCTTGCTCACCTGATGCCGCAACGCCGCCCCCAACTTCATCGGCTCCGCATCCAGCCTCGTCTTTAACGAGGCCTTCTCCCGCTGGATCGTCGTCAACCAATCCCAGTTCGACGACTCTATCGCCTCAGTCTCCGCCACCGTCAGTGTCTCCCACTCCTGCAATAAAACACTCGGACTCGTCTTCGTTATCATGCCACCCCCTCCAGTTTCCTGTCGCTCAACCCGCCATGCCCACCGGCAAGGCCCTCTCCACTCCCGGTAAAATCCCCTCCTGCTGCAGCATCTCCCGCCACGCATCACGAATCACTGTAAGCCGCTCCACCACCTCCCGAATCCCCTCCGGCTCCTTGCGCATGTTGCTCTCAAATAGCTTCCGATCCATATACCCATATAAACCCCGCATCGTCTCGGAAAACCCCCCCTCAACCGACATGTCCAACGACCGGTCCAACTCCTCCAATATCGCCTGCGCCTTCAGGATGTTGTTGCCAATCGCCTCGTTCATCTCCCCGGGATCCTCCATCTCAAATCCCTGCAACGACCGCTCCAAAAATCCCAGCGCTCCATCATATAACATCAACACAAGTTGACCAGGAGACGCAGTCTGAGTTGCTACCTGCCGATATCGTGACCACGGATTGACGCTATTCATTGTTCCTTACCTATGGCTATGGCTTCCAACCTGTTTGCTCCTAAACTTCTCCCTCCATGGCCAACAGGGCCGCAATCCTCTGCAGCGTCTCACGCGGCGGATACGCTGGATCCGCCACCAGTTGCTTGCCCCGCTCCACAACTTCCGAACGAACGTCAGGCGTCCGCTCCAAGGCTCTCTCCAAAGCATCTGCCTTATCAAACCGCGCGGCATCAGTCTCAACCCGCTCAGGACGCACGACAGGCTTAGCAGCCTTTACCTGCTGCACATTACCCGCATTGAGGTCCAATTTGATTTCCATACGTCTAACTCACTTCTTGGCAGGCTTTTGTTTACTCTCTCTCACAACCAAACCCTATATCGGCAAAACTAAGTCTAACTTTAGACAACCCACCCCCACCTCCCCCAATCATCGTAACGGCAGACTCTCCACCAACGCCGTCAAGGTGAACTGCCCAAACCGCCGCGGCGATGCCAGCATCGAATCCGGATCCGCCCCCGTCGGCGTCGCAAAATGAACCTTGTAATACGCCTTCGCCGCATCCTCCACCAACGGATCACCCCCATCAAAAATCTCGTCCACCGCCCACCATACCTTCACCGGATCATGCGCAATCAACTGCGCCCGCCACCCCATCGCCACCGGCGGATACGCCCGATACCGCGTCAGCTGACAAAATAATACCCCGTCACACGCCGTCGCCTGGTGAATGCGCTCAAAAAAATCCGCCGGCAATACATCCGTCGTCAACCAGGACGTCTTCCCCGTCCATTGCCGACACTGCTCCGGAGAAACCTGCACCACCTCAAACCTCGCCGACCGAATCAACTCGCTCTGCGCAATCGGCGCCAACGCATCCCGGCCGTTCTCCAAAATCGCGTCCTCACCCACAATCGCCAACGGCAATACCGCCACTCGCTTGAAATCCCCGGGAAAATGCGTCCCCGCCACAAACACATTCCGCGGCAACCCCCTCCCAGTCACGGCATCCACACCACTCTTCGGCGTGGAACAACCCGACGCCAGCAACAACACAACGCCCAACCCCGCCATCAATGCTCGTCCTCGCTCTAGTAAAATCATGCCAAACACCATCCTCCATCACCCAACCACCAGCAACGATGAAACCTCCCCTAACCACCACCGAACTTCTGGGACAAAAACTGCAGCTGCTGATTCGTCTGCGCCTGCGCCTGCTCCATCGCAACAAAACTGTCAATCAACCGCTGCCGGTTCGCCTGCACAATCCGCTCCAAATCCGCCACCTGCACATCAATGTCCGATGCCTGCTTCGACAAGTTGTCCTGCTTCGTCACCAAAGACCCCTCATCCCCCACAACTCGCTCCAAATACTCGTCCAGCTTCACCGCCAACCCGTAATCCGCATCCGTAAATAATCCCAGCAACCCCGAAGGATTGTTCTCAATCACCGACGTCAACGCATCCGCATCCTTCAATGTCACCGCGTTGTCATCACTCCCCGTGTCAAAACCCAACTCCTCCAAATGATTCAAACTCCCCGATAAACCCGAAATCGGATTGAAGACCAATCCCCTCAACTGA
Source organism: Verrucomicrobiota bacterium (assembly GCA_046047235.1). Lineage (GTDB taxonomy): Bacteria > Verrucomicrobiota > Verrucomicrobiia > Limisphaerales > JAHDYP01 > JBMTVN01. The sequence continues at coordinate 33,185 of JBJOII010000029.1, forward strand.
CGCGCCACCTCGTCCACCTCCGTCTCCCGCGCCAAAACCGCCGCCGTCACACTCCCATCAGAACCAGTCTCAATCGAGGTCTTCGCCTCGATCAAGGACTGCACCTTGTTATACTGATCCATGAAGCCCGTAATCGCTGACTTGATCGTCTCCGTGTCCGTCCCCACCGTCACCGTCGAACTCCCACCCTCCTTCAACGCCGTCACCGATAAACCCGCCAACCCCGAACTCACCTCAGTAATCGTGTTCGAATGACTCCGCAATGTCGCACCACCATCAATCGTATACAGCAAATCCTTCCCCCGCTCCAAACTCCCGCCACTCAAACCCGTCGCCGCCAAAAAGTTCCCCGTCACATCCTCTAACCCAATCCCCAAATCCCCCGTCACCCGGTTCGTCAATACCAGACGATCATTCAATGTGTCATACGATGCCTGAACCCCCGCCGCCGAATCGTTGATCCGCGCAATCACGGATGACATGGAATCCGCCTCCGAAAAACTGATCTCCACCCCGTTAATCCGAAACATCCCCGCCCCGGCACCCCCATCCGTCACCGCCGTGTTCAAATTCGACTCCGCCAACGCCGCCGATAACTTCACCCCACCCAGCTCCCCGCCACTGCTCACATTCCCCGTCCCGTTGTTGTTCAACCGCATCACCTGCAAAAAATTACTGCCGTCCGTCGCACTCCCCAAAATAATCTCCCCCGCACTCGACAACACCACCCGGTCCGTCACCGGATCATACGCCCCCGTCACCTGCCCCCCGGTCGCCGATGCAATGTTGTCAAAAACATACTGCAAGGTGTCCGATGACGAAACCGCCACCTGCTTCCCGTTCACACTAAAACTCCCGTCAGTCACCGCAGCCGCCAAACCCGCATCCGCTAATACCAACCCCGATACGTCCGGCGTATAACTCAAGGGCTGCCCCACACCACTCGTCCCTAACCGCCGCGCCACCGACGCCAACTGCGTAAATTCAAAATTGTAAGTCCCCTGAACCGCCCCCGTCGCTGCCTTGGCCGATGCCGCCTCGCTGTCCCCCACCGACGCCGTCCGGCTCTGGAATAACGTCACCTCCTTTAAACCCGCCAACTTCGTCTTCAGTGAACTCAACTCCCCCACCAAACTGTCATACGCCGTGTTCCGGTCGCGAAGTCCCTGCTGCTCAATCCGTAACCGCTTCTGCGGCAACCGCTCCACGTCAGACAACTGGTCCACCAGGGACCTCCAGTCAAATCCCGACGCTAAACCTGATACACCCAAATCCACGGTCCCCTTAACGGCACTCCCCGCCAAACACTTTAGACCGCACACCTAAACCCAACTACCCACCCCCATTGCACCCGTCACGGAATCCCTCGGCATGGAGGCCCCTATCCAACCCTACCCCCCAGTCCCATCACGATCGCCCTAGCCCGCCAAACAACCCAAGTCCCACCGCAAAATAGAAACCAGCTCCACCACCCCAACCTGCAAGCGCAAGCGCGACACAGTGGCGCCACCTGAATTCGGCTCCGCCGAAAACCTCCCAGTCGCGGTCGCTATCCCGGAAACGCCCCCGATAACGGGGTTACCCGATCCCTGCCTAAAAGCCGCCCCCCACTCTACTCTCTATGCCAGAACGCCCCCGCCGAGACCCACGACGCAGGGTGTCCACCCTTCAGCACGCTGCTCCCTCCCCCAACCTGCAAGCCCAAGCGCGACACTGTCGCGCCACCTGAATTCGGCTCCGCCGAATTCAGCAGGCTTGCCCCCAAACCACCAGTCGATACGATCCCCCACCATGGCTATGTCATTGGCAGACAAAAAGGTACTCGTCACAGGCGGCGGCAGCGGCATCGGATCCGGTATCGCCCGCGCCATGGCCCTCGAAGGCTGCCGCGTGGTCATTTGTGGCCGACGTGAAACCGCCCTCCAGCAAGTCGCCCAATCCATCCAGTCCCCACACCCCGTCCTCACCCGCCCCTGCGACGTCGCCAGCCGCAAACAGGTTCAGGACCTCTTCGCCTGGCTCAAAAGCCAAGACCTCGAACCCGACATCCTCGTCAACTGCGCCGGTACCAACGTCCCCAAACGCGCCTTCAACGACCTCTCACCCGAAGACTTCGATCGCGTCCTCGCCATCAATACCACCGGCACCTTCAATATCTTCCACGCCGCACTCCCCGCCATGCGCCAGCGTAAGGACGGGCTCATCATCAATATCGTCTCCGTCGCCGGACGCCGCGTCTTCCCCCTCGCCGGTGTCCCCTACTCAGCCTCCAAATTCGCCCAGGCCGCCATCGGCTCCTTCGCCAACTTCGAGGTCGCCGCCGAAGGCGTCCGCATCACCAATATCTACCCCGGCGAAGTCAATACCCCCATCCTCGACCAACGCCCCCAAGTCCCACCCCCCGAACTCCGCGCCCAAATGCTCCAACCCGAAGACTTCGGCGACCTCGCCCTCACGATCGCCCGCCTCCCCGCCCGCGCCCTCATCTCTGAAATCGTCATCACCCCAAGCTACATGCCCCAACCCTGATCCATACCCAATGCCCCATCTCAGCCTCCAAACCAATGCCTCGCTCTCTCAGGAGGAACTCAACTCTCTGGCCCCAAAACTCGCCGAAATCGTCAGCAACGAACTCGGTAAATCCCTCAATTACGTCCAAATCCATATCCAGCCAAACGCCTTCCTCACGTTCTCCAACTCCACCGACCCCACCGCATTCATCGAACTCCGCAGCCTCGGCTTCCCCCAGGAAAAAGCCCAAACGCTCAGTGAAGCCCTCTGCGAAATTCTCCACCACCAACTCGGTATCCCCGCCGAACGCACCTTCCTCAACTTCCAAAATATCCCGCGCTCCCACTGGGGCTGGAATAGCCGCACCTTCGCCTAAAACTCGATTTGGCACAGCCAAATCCTCAATCCATCGAAATCGAAATCGGGATCGCTATCGGGATCGAGCGCGCCTCCTTGCCGCGTTCTACGTGGCAGCGCGTGTGGCCAGAAAACCGTAGAGAGAAAACAGTGGCGCCCCTCTCCTCTCTCCCTGCGGTCCGCCACGCGGACCGCAATAGCCCTTCCTCCTTCGCTCTTCGAGCTTCGAAGGACAGGCAGCCCTCAGCCCTCAGCCCTCTGCGCTCTGCGCTTACCGCTTACCGCTTGGCGCTTGGCGCTCCCCGCTCCACATACACCACCCAATCCTCACCCCGCTCAGCCGGAGGAAACCCCAACGAAACCACCCCACCCCCCTCAACCTCATCCACCGAACCCACCCGCATCTCCCCACCGCGCCGCGGATCATACCAACGCACCTCAAAACGCCCGCCTTCACCCTCCAAATCTAACCAAACCTCCCCACCCTCCGGCAAATACACCACATACGCCTCCCCCACCGCAGCCAAACAATACCGGTCATTGCCCCGCTCCGGATTCCCCACCAGCTCGTCCGCATTCCGCATCCGCCAAAACGGTACCCGCTCGCCACTGAAAAACTCCAAGGCAAGCCGACAATAATCCCAGGACCGATCCCGACTCCGCCAATCCTCACAAACCAGATCGTTCTGCGGCAGCTGATACCCGAAGTAATACTCCACCCCCGCACCCCCCGCCATCAACGTCCCCCAAAGACAATACTTCCTGATGTCATGCAGGTCGTAAGACCGCCCCCCCTCCACCGCCACACCGTCATGCCCACCATACCCCGGGTCCGGCGGCACCCCCATCTCCGCCGGATTCTGCTCGTCATTCGTCACCACCCAAGGTTTCCCCGCCACGGCCGACGCCTCCACCCAGCGCCACGTCCGCTCATGCGCCACCCGCCAACTGTTCTGTAGTGACGCCCCCGTCAACTCAGACCCCTCCCCCAATAACTGCGGATAAACCCGCTCCTGCCAGTCCGGATAAGTATGCACCACAATCAAATGGTCATACGGATCCACCCGACGCAAATACCCCGCCATCGCCCGCTGCTGCTCTACACTCTGCGTGTTCTCCTCCCCCAAATTCCACTGCAACCCCAGCACATAACCAAAACGCGCCGCCAACTCCCGACAATACAACTTCCGCTCCACCCCCAAATCACCGCCGTCCAAAGCCGTGGGAACGACCACAACATCCCCCTCATGCCCCGCGCGATTATCGTCGATCTCCGTCTCCTGCAGCTTGAAGTGCAGGTGCAACCCCAACGACTGCGCGTGATCAAATACCCGCTGCCATTGGTCCAACTTCGAACAGTCATAACGCAACTTCTCGTCCCGCCCCACAAACGGCCATACGTCATCGCCATCCCCACCAGCGTTATACGGTAAAAACGAAAAGACATTGCAACCCTTGCCCGCCAAATAATTCAACGCCCCAATCAATCCCTTCCCCCGCACCTCACCCCATGTCGGATCACCCGCCCGCCAGTCCCCCACATGCGCCGCCCACGTCTTCAATCCCTGCGGAGTCGCCTCACCCGGCTTCACATCCCCCAAACGCTTGTGCGAATACGTCCCGTCAAAGTCCGCATACGCCAGCAAATTCTCCGGTGCATCCGCACCCGCCTTCAGGAAATACTCCCCCGAACCCGCAAACCTCAAATACCGCCCCCCCACATAATCCAGCCGACCCTTCCCGCGAAAATCCCGGCCAACCTTGTCCGTCTCCCCCACCTCAAAACTCCCCCGTAACCCATCCACACCCTCCACCTGCTCACCCAACAGCCCGCCGTCCACCGCCACTCCCTTCCCCCGCACAAATCGCACCTCATAATCCCAACGCCCAACCCAACCCGGTGAAAAATGCGCGCGCCACCGGTCACCCTCCTCAGCCGAACTGTCCCCCGCCCGACCGTCCGCCGAAAAATACCCCGGCACCACATGCTCCCCCCC